>JAICGJ010000097.1 GCA_025923195.1 Chryseolinea sp. | reverse complement strand
CGAGGCCAACACACAGCCAGCACTCAGGATGACTTTTCATAGGGTGTGTCGTAAATCCGACCAATAATTGCGCAGCCTCCGATTACCTGACCACCCGATTACCGAGTACCCGATTACCAATTGCTCTGGAACCTCCGCGTCTCCGTGGTAACAAACTCCTACTCGCTTCGCCCTTTGCAGGCATTAACCTCAAGCCTAACTTTAAACCTTAAACCTTAAACTTTGAACTAACCTATTGAATTGAATAAGCGACATAGCCTCCCTTAAACCCATTCCGCTGCTCCCCATTCACCGACACCACGACATATTGCTTGTCGCCAACGGCATAGGTAGACGGAATCGAGCTGGCCATGCCGGGTAGTTCATGCTCCCACAACACTTTCCCTGTCTTCTGATCAAACGCGCGGAACATGTTGTCGTACGTGGCGCCGATGAAGATCAGTCCTCCTGCGGTGGCAATTCCTCCACCGCGATTGAAACTACCGGAGTTCGCAATACCCATTTTCTTGAATGCAGGATCTTCACCGAGAGGGACCTGCCATATGATGTCGCCGGTGTTCAGGTCGATGGCTGTCATGGTACCGAACGGAGGTGCGATTGCTGGATGACCCTCTGGATCAAGGTAAAAACTGTATCCATTGAAGCCATACGGTTCATTGTTCTGTGGAATGTTTGCCGTCTCGAAAGATTGCTGTACAACGGTGTCTTTGACATACGCGACGATCGATGCGATCTGCTCTTGTGACAAAAATCCAAACGATGGCATGGGCGGAGCGCCTTTCTGAACGACGCTCGCAATCTGCGCGTTATTGTATTTCTTTACTCGTCCTGTAAGGTCGGGCCCAACACCTGTTCCTTTTTTATCAGCGCCGTGGCAGTTGCTGCAGTAGGTTCGGTACAATATTTCAGGGTTAAGCTGATTGGCCTCGCGGATTTTTTTAAGGTCGGTAAGTTTAAGGATCATGGGAATATCGGTGGCATTAACGAACAGCCTATTGGTTTCCGGATTGACTGCAGCACCACCCCAATTGGACCCGCCATGCGCGGTCGGAAGCATGATCAATCCCTCCATGGACGGCGGCTCATAGACGCCGGTCTTGTATTTGTTTTTCGCGATCTCCTCTTTGATCCACGCTGACGAGCGGCCAAAAAATTCTTCATTGTACCCTTGGCGCGCAAAGGGAGGATTCACAGGAATTGGTTGTGTGGGCCATGGTTTTTCCCCCGGCATACTGCTAACGGTATCAACTGGAACTTCATTCACATCATATAACGACTCGCCCGTTTCACGATCAAACAAAAACAAATATCCCATCTTCGTGACGAGTGCTACGGCATCGATCTCTTTTCCGTCGCGATTGATCGTAACAAGATTCGGTGGAGAACCGTTGTCGCGATCCCAGAGGTCGTGGTGTGTTGTTTGAAAATGCCAGATACGCTTGCCTGTTTTTGCATCGAGTGCCAGCAGGCAGTTTGCAAAGAGATTTTGACCTGGACGATCGGCTCCGTAAAAATCAAAAGAAGGAGACGCAGTCGGGACGAATACGATACCCCGCTCTTCGTCCAATGCCATGCCGGCCCAGCAATTAGCGCCACCGTTGCGTTGCCGGGCGTTAGGACTCCAGGTGTCAGCGCCAAACTCACCTGGTTTCGGGATCACATGGAAGGTCCATTCCAGTTTGCCCGTGTTGATGTTGAACGCGCGAATATCGCCTGGCGTCGACGGAAGTTCATCCGGCACTTTGCATCCTACGACGAAGAGGTCGTTGTACACCACTCCCGGCGCGTTGCTGGAGACGGGGACTGCAGCGCGCATGGAATCAGATACCTCAAGTCCTTCGTAGAAGTCGACGCGACCATTGATGCCGAAGTCGTTGAAGACCTCACCATTCTCCGCGTTGATGGCATAGAGCATGCCGCCGGAGATGAGAAAGATGCGATTGGGTGGATGGTAGGTCATTCCCTTCGACCAATTTGGAATGGCTGATGTATCAGGAACAAACTCCCACAGCAGCTTCCCCGTGGCAGCATCGAGCGCAACCAGTTTATTGGAAGGCATCAGTCCGATGACGCGGTTGTCCACCATCACGGGATTAAAATAAACGCCGCCACCTTCTGTAGTATCCTCATGCCGCCAGACTTCTTGTAACTGCGTAACATTGGACGTATCGATATATGTCAGTTCGGAAAACTTGTTATTGGAGACATCATGACCAAAGGTTGGCCAGGTGGAATTGGATTCTTGTTTATCGCTTGAGCAAGCGACGAGGAGGGCTAGAGCGAGACAGAGAAGAAACCGTTTCATGTGTGAAATCGTCATGCAAAAAGTTATAGATTCAAATTTATGGAGAAATGAAACTGTTTCCTATGATACTGCTACCGTCCCTAACGCGCTCATTTAAGCAAATCTTGTGCGCGGAAAATGTCTGAACCTTGATTTACTTGATTGAAGGATTAGCTTGATGATCTGCAACAAAGATGCCTTCGCCGAAATCAGTTACCCCTTTTATCAAGTGAAGTAGGTAATAGTCAGGAAAACCGGGACGAAGGATAACTAAATTTCGCGGTAGTCTGAAGTACATTTGGGAAAAGGTCCAAGATAGTAATCCCGATAATTATGATCCATGAACAGCTAACAAGGAGAATCATAGGCTGTGCAATGCAGGTACATAAAACACTTAAAAGCGGCTTCCAGGAAGTAGTTTATCAGCGGGCACTGGCAATCGAGTTTAGACTTCACAACCTGCAGCTTGAAAGTGAACAGGAGATGGAAATTTACTACCGAGACAAAAGTATTGGAACGGCGCCGCGTAGACTTCTTCGTAGAAAACTCGGTTATGGTAGAAATTAAAGCTGTGAGCAAACTAGAAGACGTCCACGTCGCCCAAGCGATGAATTCCTCGAATGCTACAAACTCGAGATCGGCCTTTTGTTAAATTTTGGAGCGCGGAGTCTTGAGTTCAAGCGTGTCACAATAATCGTCCGAACCTTGATTAATGGGATTAGAGGATTAACTTGATTATACCTGCGAACGAAAAGCACCGCACCGAAACCCTTCTATTCCTTTAATCAAGTAAATCAAAGTTCAGACATCTTATTCCGTTCTCAAACTCTTCACCGGATTCGACATCGCCGCTCTAAACGCCTGATAACTTACTGTTAACAACGCAATCATCGACGCCAGGATCGCTGCTAAAAGAAAGACCCACCACTTCAGATCAATGTGATACGCATATTCCTGTAGCCACCTGTTCGTTCCCCACCAGGCAATGGGAAAAGCGATGGCGTTCGCTATTAACACCAGCTTGATAAAATCCATGGAAAGGAGTGAAACAAGATTCACCATCGTCGCGCCCAATACCTTGCGCACGCCAATTTCTTTTACACGTTGTTCCGCGGAGTATGTCGCGAGGCCGAAGAGTCCGAGGCACGCAATAAATATCGTGGCCAAGGCGACCCATCCCAAGATCGTCTGTCGTCGTTCATCTTCGACGTAAAACAACGCCAGTTGTTCGTCGAGAAAATGATATTCGAATGGCTCACGTTCATCATTTCTCACCATGATTGCTTTTAACTTTTCCAGCGTACCCGGTATATCGGTGCTGGAGATCTTTACCGAATAGTAGTCAATGGGTTGAATCGGATTTTCATTGTAGGCGAGGACTAACGGTTCGATCTTATCCCGCAGGGATTGAAAATGAAAATCTTTCACGATGCCGATCACCCGGCGTTTGAGCGGCACATTGTTGTTATTCAAAGGTCTGAAAGCGCCGCCACCCGAGACAGCACCGATCTCTATCATTTGTCCTGCGACTTCCGCGATATTCAAAATCCTGGCCGCCGTCTCATTGACAATGATACAGGATGTATCAGCGCGCGTGTCGAAGTTACGGCCCTGCGCCAAAGCAACTTCATACGTCTTCATAAAATCCTTGTCAGCGCCAAAGTAATACGCAGTCTGGTAGTCATCGGTGCTACCCTGATTTTTTAATTTGACCCGCTGGAATATTTTCCATTCGCCGGGTACCCTTGACGTTACTGAAACATCTTCTACAGCGGGGATCTTTGCCATTTCATTTTTCAGCACTTCGAAGTTCGTCCGCGCTTTACCGACGTTCACATCGATCACCACAATCAGGTCTTTGTTGAAACCGAGGTCCGCATTGCTCATGTAACTGACCTGCATAAACAGGACAATGGTACCGATGATCATAACCGTTGAGATCATAAACTGAAAGATCACCAGACCTTTTCGTACGGACAGGTCGCCGATGCTTTGCATCTTCAAGCCCTTCAGAAGTGCAACAGGGTTCAGGCGTGAAAGCAATAAGGATGCATAACCACCCGAAAGAAATCCCGTCATCACAACCAGGGCAGCGGCGATCAGCCAGAAGCGATAACCCGTGGAAATGCCCAGCGAAAGCTGTTTACCTGCGAATTCATTAAAGGCCGGAAGCATCAGCTTTACAATGATGATTGCCAATACGAATGAGATAATGGTTGTCAGCAGCGATTCGATGAGGAATTGTCCCACCAGGTTACTCCTGATAGCGCCAATGGTTTTACGCACACCGATTTCCTTGATTCGGCCCGATGCCCTGGCCGTTGTCAGGTTGGTATAGTTGATCCCTGCAATAAGCAGTACGAAGACAGCTGTGAAAGAGAAAATTTTTATGTATAACGGATTTCCCTGGGCAATAGCCTCTACGTTCGAATTCCTGCCGCCGTCGACGATACCCGCCGAGTGCAAGTGCATATCCGTCAAAGGTTGGAGACTGTAAGCCAGTGTAGTGCCGGGTGGGGGTGAAAAGTTTGACAGCACAAGCCGCGTCATTTTTCCGGCAACTGAATCCGCGTTTGATTCTGGTCTTAGCAAAGCGTAGACGGAAAAGTTGTTTGACGCCCAGTCGCTGGCCATGGTTTCCTTGAAGTCATCTTGATTGTAGGCCGTCGACTCCGACATGAGTGAATTAAAGGTAAAGCTGGAATTGTAGGGATGGTTCTTTAAAATGCCGGTGATCTTCAACGGCGTCTGCATATAACTGAACTGCACATTCCTGCCCAGCACGTCGAGACTGCTAAAGATGCGCATAGCCAGGTCTTCATTGATGATAATGGAGTTCGGCTCCTTCAACGCCGTATGCCTGTCGCCGGCGACTAGCGGGAAGTCAAATATTTCCAAAAAGTTTTGGTTGGCGATATTTATTGTCTCCTGGAAAGGAACAGGATTTTCGGGGTCCACGAGGTTGGCCCGTCCGATTCGCCAAAGACGTGCGGTATTTTCAACTTCGGGAATGTAGTTTTTCGCCTCCTCAGCAAGTTTAAAACCAGCGGAGGCGATTGTAGTTGTCTCGCCGCTCACATTTTTATGCTCTACCACGCGGTAGATCCTTTCGGCGTTGGGGTGCTGCAGGTCGAAGGTAAGCTCATCATAAACAAACAGACCGATGAGTAAAAAACAGACTATTCCAAACGTCAGGCCTGTAACGTTGAGGGTGGAGTACAGTTTGTTTCTCCAAAGATTTCTCCAGCCGGTTTTAAAATAACTTTTGATCATACCGTAGTTAGTTACTTGTTGATAATTGGATGTGGGTTTAATGATGCCCGGTCTGAACAGCAGCAATACGTCGACGATAAACAATAGGTCTGCTTTTGTTTTCCCAAATTTTTTGAGACGCCTTTCAAAGACCTCCATCAGGTCACCTTCAATGTAGCCCTGCATTTTCGCGTCACAATACCAGCGGAAAAATTTCAGGAACAGTCGAGGCGGATATGGTTTATGTGCTGACATACTTTTCAACGCGCCGATTTGGTTTCCCATACTGTTTTTGGAATTGCCTTCCAAAGCTCATCGCGTGTCGCTTTCGTATACTGCACCGCTTTTTTACCGAGTGCTGTGATCTCGAAATAACGTTTGGGTCTACCCGCCCTTTCCTCCGTGGATCCACCCGCGAATGATTTCAGAAAGCCTTTGTCTTCCATCCGTTTGAGGGCGGTATGAAGCGCGCCCATGCTAACTGTTCGTGAGAGCCTTGCTTCAAGCTCATCTTTGATGGAGACGCTGTAAGCTTCGTTGTTTAAGATTCCGATGGCGAGCATCACCAGTTCTTCAAACTCACCGAGTTGGTATTTTTTCATTGCTTAATAATATAATCGCCAAGATTTGAACCCTGCCTACATCGCCTTCGCGTTACCGCTTGCACCACCGCTATAGCTATAGCGCACGCGGTCGGCAGAGCAAGGCCGACACGCATGCCTGATTTTGGGATTATGGGATTGGCTTGATTGTATTTCGATCGGTATGGCTGCTGGCCAATCCTGGCAATCCTTTAATCATGTAAATCCTGCCTACGCCGCCGCTTCGGCAGGCGGGCAAGGTTCAGACAATTGCTTCATAATATAATCTAAATGTAGGAATAATCGTGCCAAGGTCTTAACCATGATTTATAGGATTTATGGGATTGGCCTGATTGAGTTTCAAATTCTGACTAATTCGTACTTTCCAATCCCGAAAATCTCATAACCAAGCAACTCAGGGTTCGAATTTCTTCATCAAAAAAAATAACAATGCCCGTATTCGGTCATTGAGCGAACAGATTCTAGTTTGAGGTATGACTGCCGGTAGGAAAATTCTCTGTGATTCTCCGTGCCTTTGTGCCTCTGTGGTGAACAATACAGCCTCGGAAAATCAAATTGCAAACTAGCCTACTGTTACCACTTGCCTACCGGCACGCACTGATCACCTGATTACCGATTATCTGATTACCGTCATGTTGAACCTACTTAGGATCTCAAAGTTACTGTCCCGTCTTGCGAAACATCCCGAACTTTGAGACTACGCCAGTAACGTAGTAACCCTGGAGCAAACCGGTCACGTTTAGACGTCTCCATTAACCCGAAGAATTCCAAGAAGCCTCTGGAGCACCACAATCCTGCTAATCCTTTAATCAAGTAAATCAGGGTTCAGACATTGAGGGAAGAAAATTTACAGCATTGCTGCGCAATCCTTCGTGGCGGAACATAACAATAACACCTTTACATTAGGAGTTGGAATTTGCCTCGACAGACGTCGAGCACTTTAATTCGTTCAGGTATCCCTTGCGCGGGTAATGCGATAAACTTAAACTGGCTTAGCATCCAAGACTGAACTAGAAATAGGTTTTTGCACAACATAATTCCTAACCACTTCCGTGAGTATCACTTCCTCGCCGGCGTTTTTTGCGTTTACGATCGCCCTCAGGTCTTTCTTAAGGTAAGCGAGTTCCCGCAAGACCTCTTTTGATACGTTAACATTCCTATTCCTTGCCAACAGCAACACATCGACGATTTCATTAAAATCCATGTTGGCATTATACATTTCCTCAAGTTCCCGAATACTTATATCCAGATTATTACTTTGTATCATCTGCAAAGCGTCAAAGACGATGATGTTGTGGTCAATGGCGAAAATGGATTTTTTTATTAGTGGTGAGCTATACTCAAGAAATGACAACCTTATACCTTTTGACCGCATGACTATCCAGGGTCCCACCTGTCCGGCTGCCACCCAGATAACTGCCAACATTACAATTACGATATCGAAACCATCCATCGGACAACGTTTTGTGTAATACTAATGTAAAGGAAAATTTTTGGTAGAAGATCAAATTAGGAGAAGAGAAACGATGACCTTCAGTTTCAAAAACGTACAAAAACCGCAGAAACTTGAGCGACCCACGCTGTCTATGAAAAGCCTCTTTCTGCTTTCTGCTTTCCTCCTTTTGCTTTATGCTATCGGTACGCTGTCTGCTGAAAGCTGAAGCGTGGCCGGGATTATTAAATTTCACAAAAGGCCTTTATGAGATTTCATAAATAACGAAAATTCGTAAAGTCAAATTCTCCTAAGTATCTGATTTTCAATGCCATAATTTATGGCACACATCGTGTCATCGGGGGTCTAATAAAAATTTAACCCTAATGACATGAAAAAATTCTTGTTTCTCCTCTATGGCGTCGCCGCTTATGGCATCTTCTTCGCAACCTACTGTTATGCAGCTGGCTTTGTTACCAACCTGATCGTCCCAACAGGCCTTGACAGCAGACCAACTTCGTCACTCTCCTATTCCTTAGGAATCAACATCGGAATGCTTTTGCTTTTCTCTTTGCAACACAGCATTATGGCCAGGCCAGCATTTAAGAAATGGTGGACTAGAATTGTTCCCGAACCAATCGAGCGAAGTACTTATGTATTGTTCTCTAGTCTGTGCCTCATTTTGCTTTTCTGGCAATGGGAACCCATTGGGGGCGTAGTCTGGTCAGTAGATTCGACAGCAGGCCGCATGATCCTGAACGGAATCAGTCTTCTTGGATTTGGAATCGTATTGATCAGTACCTTCCTAATCAATCACTTCGACTTATTTGGTCTTCGCCAAGTCTGGTTGTATTTCGTAGGCAAAAAATATGAGCACCTTCCTTTTAAGACGCCATTCTTTTATAAGTATGTACGCCATCCGTTGTACGTAGGCTGGATGATCGCCTTTTGGGCAGCTCCTGTTATGACTATTGCTCATTTCCTCTTCGCAGCGTTGTGCACCGGTTATATGCTCACCGCTATCCGTTTAGAAGAGCGTGACTTGATACAAGTATTCGGTGATCAATATATCCGCTATAAGAAATTAGTCCCGATGCTGATTCCATTCAACAGACGGAACGCCACCGGTAAGCCAACTCAGTAACGTAAAGCATATACATTCTTATTCAACTTTATATGAACAGCTTAATTCATAATTACAAAACGGTTGTCAAAATACTGGCACTTATGCTCGGCAGTATAGTTGCAACGTTGGTGGCATATCGTTTCCTCGGTCAAACTGCTATCCATCTTTTACAAGCTTTCGTTCAGGCTATCCAATAAACAAATCACGTCATGAATTACCTTGATAAACAGACATTATTTTCAAGCACCATAAAGGCCATTGATTATCTCCAGGAAATAGAATGCAGGTCGGTAGCACCTTCTCAAAAAGCACTTAGCCTCTTAAGTGCCTTTAACGAACCACTTACCTCAGAGGGAAAAGATACTCTGGCTACGATAGAGTTCCTTCATCAATATGGATCGCCTTCAACAATAGCTTCCAATGGCGGCCGCTACTTTGGTTTTGTGATTGGAGGAGCGCATACCGCATCTTTGGCTGCGCATTGGCTTGCCAGCGCATGGGATCAAAATGCGGGCCTCCATGCTACGAGTCCCATAAATGCCAAAATTGAGTCTGTAACAGAAAAATGGCTGACAGAAATTTTACCTGTTGCAGAAGGATCTTCCGTGGGTTTTGTCACGGGTGTTACCATGGCTAATTTTTGTGCCTTAGCTGCCGCACGGTCAAAGATCCTTCAACATTTAGGCTGGGACGTTGAGGCCAACGGATTGTATGGTGCTCCAAGAATAAACGTTGTCGTTGGTGAAGAAGTGCATGGAAGCTTGTTGAAAGCGTTGAGTATGCTCGGGCTTGGAAGGGATCGCGTAATTCGTGTACCGACCGATGAAAACGGAAGAATGCGCGAGGATGCCCTTCCGCCGCTCGATGTCCGAACTATACTTTGTTTACAGGCTGGAAACGTTAATACGGGAGCGATGGACAGTGGTCTATTGGTGGCAAAAGCCAAAGAAATGGGAGCTTGGGTCCACATTGACGGTGCATTCGGGCTTTGGGCTGGAGCTTCAGACTATAAAAAACATTTGACCAATGGCTACAAGCTCGCCGATTCTTGGGCCACCGATGGGCACAAATGGTTGAACGTGCCGTACGATAACGGGCTGGTTATTTGCCGTGATGGAAATCAGTTGCGCCGGGCCATGAGCATGAACGCCGACTATCTGGATCAAACAGAAGATCGGATACCGTATCAATACACCCCCGAGCTTTCGAGACGCGCCCGCGCTATCGATATCTGGGCAACCATGAGAACACTCGGAAAATCCGGGATTGAAAATTTGGTTACCCGCACTTGCGTTTTTGCGGAGTTTATGGCTTCCAAGCTGACAGCGGCAGGGTTTGAAATACTGAACACTGTGGAAACTAATCAGGTACTTGTTTCTTTTGGAAATGATGACGAGACAAATCGAGTCATAAATGAAATCCAGATGAGTGGGATTTGCTGGTGCAGTGGTACAATCTGGAAGGGCCGACGTGCGATGCGTATCAGTATATCAAGCGCAAAAACTACTGAGGAGGATATCAAACATTCTTTGGAGTCAATTCTGAAAATTGCCCGCAAGAAAATATTCTCCGGAAATGAAATTTTATCATACAGTGGTTTATTCTGAGTTAAACATTTATGAACCTTGAAGAAGTAACCGATTATTTATTCAAAACATCTTTGCGACAGGTTTCTACAACCGCTGCAATGGAAGTACGGGTTTCTTCATCAACGTTAAAATCTTTCAGCGCCTCATTCAGGTGTTCGCCGATAGCATCAAAATGTTTGTCAGTTAGCCCATGCCTGACCAGGTGAAGGTGGGCTTTGCGCATATCCTTCCCGGTGAACTTCACTGGTCCTCCTAATGCCATCATCAGAAAGGCCTTCATTTTTCCCCGCTGAATGTCCATGTTTGCGTCTTTGAAAAAAGAATTGACACGGTTATCCGCAAGTACCTTGTCATAGAAGCAATCTACGATGTCATGCATGCTATTTATCCCGCCCAGCTTGGAAAATATAGATTGTAATTGAGAATCCATTGCAGTTTATTCTTTAGGCATTTTAATATTCAGAGCAGCGATCCGCGAGCTTAAGGTAGAAGGCACCATCTGAAGCAAGTTGGCAGCCCCATCTTTCCCGGAGACTTTCCAATTGGTAGCCTTCAGTGCGCGGATAATATTTTGTTTTTCGAATTCCAGTAATTCGTCTTTTGTTAGAATTCTTTCTTCTTCGGAAGAAGTTTGAATTGTTTTGGAGGGTTTCGCTCCACCTAGCATTCCTTGCATGTCCAGCGAACCATCGCTTGCCAGGATAACGGAACGTTCTATGACGTTTTGCAATTCGCGAATATTTCCAGGCCATGCATAGGATTTCAGCAATGACTTTTGATCTTCCGAAAGCGGGTTTATTTTTTTGTTTATCCGTTTGGAAAACTTCTGAATAAAAGTATTTGCTATCAGGATCACATCTTCACCCCTTTCACGTAACGGTGGTACTTCGATGGGGAAAACGTTTAAACGATAATAGAGGTCTTCGCGGAATTTATTTTCCTTGATCAGTTCAAAAAGGTTTCGGTGTGTGGCAGCAATAATTCTAATGTCTACTTTGATAGTTTTCGAACTGCCCACCGGCTCGAACTCACTTTCCTGGATCACGCGCAAAAGTTTTACCTGCAATTCAAGACTTAATTCGCCGATTTCGTCCAAAAAAATTGTTCCACCGTCGGCCATTTGAAAACGGCCTTTGCGTTCCGCAGTTGCCCCGGTAAAGGAACCTTTCACATGACCAAACAATTCACTTTCAATCAGTGCTGGTGGAATTGCGCCACAATTAATGGCTACCATAGGTTTGTTTTTTCGCGGACTCGCCTGATGAATATGTCGCGCTACTAATTCCTTGCCCGTGCCAGTTTCGCCATTGATCAATACCGTGGCATCGGTATGCGCTACCATGTAAACATTTTGCAGTAGACGTTTCATGGGTTTGCTTTCGCCAACCAATTGATTGGACTCTTTTATATCTCCAAGTTCTACCCTCAGATATTCGGTCTCCTCCAACAATTGTTTGATGCGGTCGTCGTGTTCTGCTTTTTCATCCTGGTTACGCAGTACTAAGGTGTAATAGATTTTCTCATCAAGTTCATAACAGCTAAGCGTTCCCTCAGCTTTGAAATCACCTTTGCTGGATTTTATCTCCAGATACTCGGGTATCCACAAATAGCTTTCCTTATTATTTTTATTTTCAATTTTTTCAATGAGCGAAAGCAATTTACTTTTACTGCCATCACTTAGGAATTTCGAAATGTGAACGTTGGTATCATTGGGATCGACTCCCAGCGATGATTCAGCCTCAGAATTCAGCATGACAATTCTGCCGTGATGATCCAGGTTAATCAGCAAATCCTGCACGCCATTGATCAGTCCGCGCAGTTGGGATTCGCGGTTCAATATCTCTCTTTCTCTTTTTAAGCGCTGTAGTTCTGCTTCCGCACGGGATTTAATGATGGTGAGAATGATGTCAATATCATCTGTAACGGGTAGCGGTTTTCCATTGAGGATGGCAACATTTCCTATGACCTCGCCGTTGGTGTCATGCAGTGAAGCGCCGACGTAACTCTCGCCGTTAAATTTGCTTAACATTTTATGGTCTAAAGGAAATAACTCTTGCAACCGTTCGGCATAATGTATAACGCGGGCTGAATTAATGACTTTCTCACAGGGAGTATTATCAAGCAGGTAAGTGAAACTGGGCAAAAAGTGATCACCATGGACAAACGACAATGTTGTCATGGAGTTTTGACCTTTATCGAGTTCCGCGATCCATACGGCATCCACTTGAAGGGTATTTCGGATGCTTCTCATCAACTGTCTGAAAAATTCCTCGCCTGTCAATAGAGAAATCGACTCAAATGAATTTTTAAAGGCAGAAAGTGGATTTGAATAAGTCATTTTTTTAACTCTCTTCCCCTTTACGGGATTTCAGCAAATTCGTTTTCGAAAATGTGATGATTTTTAACGGGGTCAGAATGGCTATTCGGGATAGTTAAATTTATATATAATGACTGACAAATAGGAACAAATGGCCAAAAAACGGTGTTTTGGCCGTTTATCTTTTCGGATAAGAGTATGTTAGTGCTGGGAACTGAATGTGGTTTTTTCCATAGAAAAGTAATTTTTTACGCAAGATCATTCGCTTCACGGATAGTACTTTGCAATTACTCACTACGTCGAGACGATTCTGAATGCGACTAGGCGTCCTCCAATCATAATAATCCCAAAATCAAGCCTGCCAGAAGGGAACATCGAACGATGAATAATGATCGGAGCGGACAATTCGACATTCTGTGTTCCTTGTTCGATATTCAGATCCTGAACGCTTGACGTTCATAAGTCAACAACGAGGATTGCAAAAAGGATTCTGCTTTCAGCTTTAAGCATTGCGCCAAAGCTTTAGCGGCGGCGTGGCTATTCGCTGCAAGTCCGGCCAACACGTTGCCTACGCGCTTCGGTGTTCACGCTAAAGCTTTAGCGACAGCGTGGCTTTCCGCTTCTATCCCTCACGCGCGCTTTTAAGCAATCTTGTGCGTGTATGTCTGAACCTTGATTCATAGGATTAAAGGATTCTCTTGATTGTAATACGGTCACTGCGACGCCATAATCCTGATAATCCCGTAACCAGCAAATCCCGGTTCAGACCTAGGAAAACCGGACCGCAAGTAATAAACCTACTTCATTAACTTGACCTCTAACAAGAAAATCACGTTCATGGTCAAAGAAGCACTAACCCGCAGAATAATAGGATGCGCGATGCAAGTGCACCGTACTCTTGGCAATGGCTTCCAGGGGGTAATCTATCAGCGCGCGCTCAGTATTGAATTTGAACTTGACAAACTCCAGTTCGTACGCGAACAGGAAATGCCGATCTACTACCGCGAAAAATCCATTGGGTCAAGACGCGTTGATTTCTTCGTAGAAAATTCCATTATGGTTGAGATAAAAGCAATAACAAAACTGGAGGATGTACATCTGGCGCAAGCACTGAATTACCTTGAATGTTATAAAATTCAGGTCGGCCTCCTGTTAAATTTTGGCCAAAGAAGTCTAGAGTTCAAGCGCGTGCATAATAAGAAGCTTGAACAGTGATTAGTAGGATTACACGATTAGCTTGATTCGTTCCCGACTTGTCACCCACAAAGCACAATCCTGACAATCCTTTAATCGTGCGAATCACGGTTCAGACTCCTTTGTCCTGCCTTCAGCACTACATTTACCTCTTCAATGTATTTATAGTTCCTCGCTCTTAAGACGATAGAGTCTTCATTTTTATTGATCAAATCGAAATTCCAGGATTGATCATTCGCCGTGAGCGTTAAAGAGTGTGGCGATGGATTATTCCACCTTCCAGAAAGCGTTATCACATCATTTTTCACTATGTGCATTTCACCGTCACCCCCAAGGTGGAGCTCGGTTTCCATTACGCATGAATCTTCAAGGCCTAAAAGTGTTTCGAGGATTTTATTTTTTTCTTGCACCTCTTCGTCTGGGTCAATACTTCCAGACGAGATACCACAAAAAATAGAGGCTTCCCAATTATCCAAATACCATTTTTCAGTTCTTTTAAAATCATCATCAGTAAGGCATGACACAAATAAAACTGATGATGTGAGGCACAGAAATTTTATCGACATCACCATAAAAAAGCAAAATATCCGCCAAAGGATTTACAGGGTATGACGACATTAGGGCGACGCTTTCCCTCGTGCCCTGCCTGGGTTTCACTACAGCAGGCAAGCTCGGGTCGCGCTACTGTGTCCGACCTCCGGCGGATCCGCAACAAGGTGCCAACACACAATGTCGATGCGCTTCGGTCGCACACTCCATAGCTTTAGCAACAGCGTGGCTTTTCCGCTTCTATCCCTCACGCGCGCTTTTAAGTAATCTTGTGCGTGTATGTCTGAACCTTGATTCATAGGATTAGGGGATTACCTTGATTATGCCTACGAACGAAAGCACCGCACCGAAATCGTGGCAATCCTTTAATCAAGTAAATCATGGTAAAAGTCAGGAAAACCGGGACGATGGTTACCCACAATGAGGAGTAATTGGAAGTACATTTGAGAATTAAGCATCAAAACTGATCCCGATAATTATGGTCCATGAACAATTAACCAGAAGAATCATCGGCTGTGCGATGCAGGTACACAGAACACTCAAGAATGGATTTCAGGAAGTAATTTATCAGCGGGCACTTGCAATCGAATTTAACCTTGTTAACCTACGGTTTGAACGCGAACAGGAAATGGAAATTTACTACCGCGACAAATGTATTGGATCGCGTCGCGTTGATTTCTTTGTGGAAAATTCGGTTATGGTAGAAATTAAAGCTGTGAGCAAACTAGAGGACGTGCACCTCGCCCAGGCAATGAATTACCTCGAATGCTATAAACTCGAGATCGGCCTCTTGTTGAATTTCGGTGCACCAAGTTTGGAGTTCAAGCGCGTGCATAATAATCGACTTTAATTAATGGGATTTAACGGATTAACCTTGACTTATGTCTACGAACGAGAAAGCCTTCGAGGAAATCATGTTAATCCAATAATCAAGCAAATCAAGGTTCAGACAACATGCACGGACTTGTCATATGGTGAATTGGTCGCACAGTCTGTCTACCTACCTCGGAATCACATCCCACCCCACAACCTCATCTCGCACCCAGGGATTAAACCAAGTGGTTCTTACCATTCCATCTTCAGGTCCATAGACACACATAAATCCAGGACCATCTACTTCTATCCACCGATAATCAAAAAAGATATTAAGCTTGCTGTAAGTCTTATTGATCCCGACGAAGTTCTTAACATACTCAAGCCACTGGCCACCTCCCAAACTAAAGAAAGGCAGTCCCCCGGGGTTTTCAGGGAAATTGTCAGGAACTAACGACAATGGAAATTTTTGTTCAGCGAGAAAAGAAAACGTAATCGCGGGACGATAACCCCCCTGTCTGAAGATATGCACAGAATTTTCATCGACTTCCAGTTCACTCAAAAAAACCGAATCAGCCACCGTGCCCCAAAAGGAATTTTCGGGATGTAAGCGGGAATTCGAGCTTTTGGTTAAAAATTCTTTGACAATCCAGTTTGAAGATTCTTTTCCTGTGATGGCAATGACCAACGTATCGGTATAATATTGGAGATCAACGTTGCCAGTCGATCTGGTGTAAGCGGCTTCAAAAAAAACATAAGCATTTCTTTGTCCGACCTTCGGCTCCTGGAAACTGATTGGACCTTCATCAGGCAAGCCTTGGATTGGATCAATAAATTCCGAGTCAATCACCGCACCAGGCGGTTCTTCGATATCGTGGTAGGCACAGCCCGCGAGCATAAGAAGCCACCCCAAAAAACAGAATAAGCCCCAGGATTTTTGGCCTACAACGATCATTATGAAAGTTAATGATTAATTACGGCAATTCTGGCCGTGATCGGTCGAATTAAAAGTTTGCTAAGACTTTTAACACACTCGAAAATTCCTGGAAACCTTTCCTATGAAAAACCTCTTTCCGCTTTCTGCTTTAAGCTTTCGACCTTCACGACACCCCTCTGGCTCCCCTCAAGGGAGACGTGCGCAGGGCTTAAACGCTTTGTGTATTGTCGCTACTCGCGATAAGTAAACGTACATCACGAGGACGTCGCTCGCACTTCTCGCCAACGTTCGGGCGCGGCTGAACGACGGGCTTGACTGTGGAAGGACGTGGAGTAGAAAGTACCGTCTCCCTCCCCACCTGCAGCACACCCTCTACTTTTCAAGTGTCCGAAAGTACTCCTCCGTAAACCCTGCATCAATCGTCTTATAGAACTCAATCACCAATTGAACCTTCTTATAAATCGGATAATTATTTTTCTTGGCTTCATCCAGAAACTCCCAAAGTTTCAGTTCGGGATCTACCAACAAACACTGGAGCTCTTTACTAAGCGTTGGAGTAAAAAGAAACTGAACAATTGTATTAAAATCATTTTCGTAATCGACCAACGAGTACCCGGTATTCCCCAGCACAAAGTAATTGTCCTTATTTCTCGGATAGGCAAACGTCTTGGCCGAGGCTGAAGCGACCAGTGTTTCTTTATCGCTATAATAAGGCGTTACTGCTAGGAATGCCTTCTGGATCTTTGACAATTTCTCGTCAACAACCGCTTCGGTTGACAATTCATACATCATTATCGAAGAAAGTTCATGATGAATCACTCCCGGCAAGAGTGGGGAAGTTCCGCTTACAAACATGATGTTTCCATTTTCCACGGGAACGACGTAAGTGCCATCCACCATGCCATAGACAGTATCACCTCTAATACAATAGGCTTCATCGACCACTAAAATTTTTCCAAGCCTTGCTTTTTTTAGAACAGCTTTAGGATATTTTGACAACTCTTTATTGATAACCTTCCGTATCGAATCCTGACTCTTCGCTGCCGGGAAACGAGTTAATACATATTCTGAATGCCCATAAAAACCCGCGCTAACCGCCGCTTCCTCACCGAGGAATTGGATGGTGACATTCTCTTGAGCAAGCGATACTACTGCGTGTGTCCCAACAATTATTGGGATGAAGAGAATAAGGAGGATGAGTTGCCGCATACGTAAGAAACGCTTAGGGTGAAAGCCGAAGTATTCACACCCACAAAAAACAACAGCGGCAGACTAATCGTTCTGATAACGTCTGTGGCTCAATGTATCCTATTAAACCGTCATCCCTGCCTGCGATAAGCAAGCTGTCCGCTGAAAGCTGAAAGCGGACGACTCTTTTAATTAACTACCTTTAACCTGTTTGTCGCATAAACCCAATGAAAACTACCACGCGAAGAACGTTCTTCAAAAAAGTCTCAGCAGCCGGATTAGCTATCGCTCCTTTATCTGTGCTCGCTTCCACATCTATTAAAGATCAAGCCGCCCTAAAGATCCTCTGCATCGGCGGCCACCCTGACGATCCCGAGAGCGGCTGTGGTGGAACTCTTGCCAAGCTTAGCGCAGCCGGCCATGACGTAACAACTGTCTACCTTACGCGCGGCGAAGCTGGCATCGAGGGAAAATCCCACGCCGAAGCCGCCGCCATTCGCTCCAAAGAAGCAGAAGCTGCCTGCAAGCTATTATCCGTTAAACCTCACTTCCTCGGACAAGTCGACGGCAACACAATGGTTGATAATGAGTGGATCGATAAGATGACTTCCTTCATTGAAGAAGCCAAGCCCGAAATAGTATTCACGCACTGGCCTATTGATTCACATAAAGATCATCAAGCTGCGAGCATGCTCACCACGCAAGCGTGGATGCGTAGAGGAAAGAAATTTGATCTCTACTACTTCGAAGTACTGTCGGGTATTCAAACCGTTGGATTTCATCCGACTGATTACGTTGATATCACTTCAACACGTGAGACAAAGCGAAAAGCAGTGTATTGTCATGCGAGCCAACATCCGGCTAAGATTTATTCTCACGGACATGAGCTGATGGAACAGTTTCGTGGATTGGAAGCTGGATATGCTGCAGCGGAGGCGTTTATTTTTGTTGGTGGAAAAAGGCAGTTGACCTGACCCTTTGGGTCGTCCGCCGATGGCGGATTCGCTACAACTTTGTTATGTTCCCTCACCCCACTCTCACACCCACGATTGACGATTAACGGTTAGTGAGCGTGCCCCTCACTTACCTGCCTCCGTTGCACTACGGCAGGTAACTTCGGGTCGGTCCGCCAGCTGGCGGATACAAGTCCGGCCGACGCACACCTCCGACGCGCTTCGGCCGCGCATCGCTGGAGCTTCAGCGGAAGCGTGGCTTTTCGCTTCTATCCCTCACGCATGCGTGTAGGCAAGCTTGTGGTGATGTCTGAAACAGGATGATTCACTTGATTGTGTTATTAAGAAGCCGACAAAGGAGCATTCCACCGAAATCATGCTAATCTTTTAATCAAGCGAATCAAGGTTCAAACACTATTCATTTCTTATCATCGTTACCGGATTCGCAACTGCTACACGCAACGTGTGAAACGTAATAACCAGCAGTGTTACCACCATGCTACCAATAAGCGTTGAGACGAATATCGGCGCATCCAGCGATATACGATAGGGAATGGAATCGAGCCACTGACTCAAGCCCTGGACACATATGGGGATTGAAATGGCATTAGCTATTAGTACCAACGCTACGTATAGACGGTATTGCAGCGTTAACAGCCGCAGGCTGCTGGCGCCAAATATCTTCCTGATACTCATTTCTCGGGCACGACGCGATGCTGAATAAGAAGAGAGTGAAAAAAGCCCAAGTCCGGAGATCGATACGGCTATGATGGAAATGACGGACAGTATTTTACTAAGTCGCGTTTCAGATTGATAAAGCCTGTCCAGGTCCTGATCGATGAACGTATATTCCATCGGACGCTCTGGGTGAAAATTGTTCCATATCGCCCGGATCCTTTCAATATTTGTAGACAGCTCCCCCGGACGCATACGCACTGAAAGGTTCTCAGCATAATACGGATGTTTGTTGATGAACAATATCAACGGATCGACGCGTTGGTAGAGCGATTCGAAATGAAAATCTTTTACGAGGCCAATCACAGTTCCCTCGCGGACTTGCCGCCCTCCGATGTACACAGTGAGTTCTAGCTCCTGGCCAACAGCTTGCTGCCATCCGAACATTTCAGCCGCAGCCTCGTTGATGATGAAGGCTTCTGTCTGATCAGAAGGAATGTCACGCGAGAAGTCCCTCCCTTTTATTAAACTCAGGTTGTAAGTTCTGACAAAACCCTCGTCCACACCGAGCGTCTTAATGAAACGTGACTCTGTTTCATCCGCTCCCTTTGGCTTTACAGGCCAACGGTAAAAGTTAGTTCTCCCGGGCAATGTATGGGAAAGGCCCGTGCTGATTACAGCAGATTCCTGTGAAAGTTTTTCGCTTAGGACAATGTAGTTTTTTTGAGCATGTCGATCAGAGAGACTGATCGACACGATGTTCTCTTTTTGAAACCCGAGATCACTCGTTTTAAAATACTCCACCTGTTTGAGGATAACGATGGTTGCTGTTATCAGCATGCATGATATCACAATCTGGAAGCTTACCAGTCCGTGCCGGAGGTAATCGCGCCCGCTTTTCACAGGAAGACCCTTGAGGGCAGCAATCGGCATAAGCTGTGAGAGATAAAGGGAAGGATATATGCCAGCAAGAAAAGTAATGACCAGGATAAAACCGATCGCGATCAGGATAGACGGAATATTCACTAACGAGAGAAGTGAAAGCTCATTTCCCAATATATCAGCAAGAAAGAATCGGAGCGATAACTCTGCAATACCACATGCCAATGCGAAAGCAATAAGCACATACACGAACGTCTCCGTCAGAAACTGTATGGTGAGCTGATCTTTCAGTCCTCCCAGCACCTTTCGCACACCAATCTCACGGCCTCGTTTTTCCGCTTGCGCGGTTGCCAGGTTGATGAAATTAATACAAGCGATGAACAGGATGAATAATCCGAGGGCTGCGAACGCCTGTATATAAATATATTCTGTATTGACTTCCCATTCAGAATTCAAATTGGAGTGAAGATGAATATCATCGAGGGGTTGAACAAAATACGTTGGATTCGAGGCTCTAAAAAATTCGGGCAATTCTATTCCGGATTTAGAAATTGTTGTCAATATTATGTCAGACACGGATTCCGGGAGTGTCTCCTTGTTCGTTTGAACGTACACATATAATGGAGGATAATCTTCATCCTTAAAAAAAGGCATCAACTTTAACGAAGAAAAGGATGCAATAAACTCAGTTCTAAAATGACTGTTCCGGAGGAAGTCGTGTATGACACCGGTAACATTGAAGGTGTATGACTTCTCTTCATCTTCGAATGTTAATTGACGTCCAACGATATCGGTACTTCCGAAATAACGTCTTGCCGCGTATTCGGTTAACACCACAGATAGTGGTGCGTGGAGCGCGTGATCCAGGAAGCCATCGATCAGCTGAAAAGAAAACGTTGAGAAAAAAGTGGAGTCGGCAAAACAAAAATTGTTCTCTCGAAACTTATTTACACCATCGGTAGATACAATTCCAGACAAAGGAAGTATTCGTATGACATTTTCGATACCAGCCGCCCCTTCATGTAATGCGTTAAAAACCTGCGGGTTTGTCCTGGCTGATTTTACCCGCTCACCGCGCTCATCGAATTCGGAGGCGATCCTGTAAATCCTGTCATGAGAAACGTGATAACGATCGTAGCTAAGTTCAAACCGGATATAACAACAAATCACAATGAAACACGCTATGCCAATCGCCATCCCAGAGACATTCATGACAGAGTATAACCGCTCTCTCTTAAGGTTGCGAAACGCGACTATTGAATAATTGCGGATCATACCTATGAAAGTTGACGGATTGGTTTGTCGCTGGCATTTCGACTGACCGATTAACCTTAGCAGACCGAGGCCTTCTACTACATAGAGAAAGGTTGCTTTCCTTCTGTTTCCCTGTTGAGCTCGTTTTCTGAATTTTTCCGTTATGTCACCTACTACGCTTTCTGCTACTTCTTCATCCAACAGGAATTTGAGAAGCCTTTCAATCCATGATGGCGGGTTGATGTGATTGGGTTCATTCATATTAATTAAATCTGAACGCAGCCTTCGGGATGGATTCCCACAATTTTTCTCTTGTTTTCTTTGCCTGTTTCAGGACGCGTTGGCCGGAGGCGGTTACCCGGTAAAGATGTTTTCTTCTTCCACCGCGTTGCTTTGTTGCACCATCAAACCGAGACTCCACCCAGCCTTTTCGCTCAAGTCTGAACAGCGCGACATGGATGGTGCTCAGCGCAACGGATCTTCCAGCAAGCTTTAACTCGTCCTGGATCGCGACCCCGTATGCTTCGTCGTACAAGGAAGCTACCGTAAGCAGGATCAGTTCTTCAAACTCACCCGGATTAGAACCCTTCATGTTTCGTAGTTTGCTTAATTATGATGGAAGATAATGATTTGTTTAGCTTTTGTCAAATTACCAGTTAATCGGAGCGGGCGTGCCCTCGTTCCCTGCCTCCGGGTCACTTCGGCAAGCAAGCTCCGGTCGGTCGCACACGCTAAACCTTTAGCGGCAGGGTGTCTTTTCGCTCCTATCCTAACGCGCGCATTTAAGAAATCTCTTGCAGGATGTCTGAACCTTGATTCACCTGATTAAAGGATTCACTTGATTATATTATGAACAAGCTGAACCAGGAGCACTACCCTGAAATCAAGTTCAAGAGGGAGTTTGAAATCAAAGGCAGCCGATTTTCGGGTGCAAAAAAATATTCAGCTCCGTTATGGAATCCGTGACTTTCCCTCATCTCCTACATTAAAAGATAAAGCCTCATTTTATAGAACCTAAACCATGATGTCTATGAAAACGCTATCCTTTCTAGTGATCGTAACCCTGTGCATCAATCAAAGGATTTTTGCTCAGGAAGAGCCCAGAACAGAAGATGAAATCTCATTCGAAAAAGCGGTCAGCCATTTTGAGCAACAATACTACAGCGGCGCCGCGGAGGAATTTGAAGCATTCCTCCTAAAATTCCCCAACTCGCCCTTACTGGGACGCGCGCATTACAACCTCGCCCTCGCTCACTTCAGCCTGGGAAACTATTATACAGCCAAAAAAGTGTTCCATCAGATCCTGGACCAGCCTTATAATGAGCAGGATGAGAACAGCCTTATG
>JAICGJ010000096.1 GCA_025923195.1 Chryseolinea sp. | reverse complement strand
GCTTTGCTGAATTGCGGTTAAAAGGAGATTGACATACAGCTGTGCATCATTTAGTGCCTCAGACGCCTCTGCGAGCTCCCTGTATCCAAAAATTTCTTCAAATTGATCGATCAAGAAGAACGCATTTTCTGCTTTGCCTCTTTGCAGGTATTGAGACACTTTGATTAAGCCATCAGATCCGCTGCGCAGTACGGAGTTAATAATTGCTCGCTGCATCTCAACACCATCGTGGTCCAGGCGATTTGTCTTTAGCATAAAGTCGATAACCGACTCCGTTAGATTATCAATCGGCGAACCTCCAGGACGCGTAGTAATGACATTCCAATGAGAACCTGAGTTCGTTACGAAACCGCCATAGAGAATTGGTATCAGGCCGCAAAACAGCAAAGATGATTTGCCGCTTCCGGAATAACCCATGATCGTGATAAACCGGTTTTTAGAAATCTTAAGTAAGATATCATCGATCTGGTGCTCGCGACCAAAGAAGAGGTGGGTATCGTCAATGGAAAAAGGTCGCAAACCCGGAAATGGATTGGCGTCAGAAAGCCGAACCTCGGGTGAACCTTCAGGCCTATTTTTAGCATCTTCGTTATGAAAGGGCTGGTTCAGCATATCAGCCTTAGCGTGTTACTTTTAGAGATCTACCAGTTTTGCACTTCTCATCAGTTCAAAAAATATCTCCTTAGATAAAAAAATGATGAGCTCGAAATATATATGAAAATTTTCTGAAATGAAAAAAGGGACTTTGCGCCCCTTTTTCATTATTTATCTTACTTGAATGATATTACTTCACTTTATTAACGATCGCTTCGAAAGCGGCCGGGTGATTCATCGCCAAGTCCGCTAACACCTTTCTGTTCAATTCTACATCAGCCTTTTTTAGTTTGCCCATAAATTCCGAGTACGAAAGCCCATGTAATCTTGCACCTGCATTTATCCTGGCAATCCATATACCTCTGAACTCTCTTTTTTTCTGCTTTCTGTCGCGATAGGCATAAACCAATCCCTTTTCAATTGCATTCTTTGCAACCGTCCATACATTTTTCTTGCGGCCGAAGAAACCTTTGGCCAACTTCAAGATGCGTTTCCTCTTTGCTCTTGAAGCTACATTGTTTACTGATCTTGGCATTTTAATTAATTTTTGATTGATGGCGCCACGCAATACACGTGATCTTGATGGCCAGCACTCGGGTTGAACATAAAACCTTAAAGAACGAGCATGTCTTTTACATTATTCAAGTCTGCCTTATGAACCAGTGACTTATTTCTCAGTCTTCTCTTTTGCTTGGTCTCCTTCTTGGTCAGAATATGATTTTTAAAAGCATTCTTGCGCTTTATTTTGCCTGTGCCAGTAACTTTAAATCGCTTCTTGGCACCGGACTTTGTCTTGAGCTTGGGCATTATTTATAATATTAATTTTACTTTTTTCCAGCTTTCGGCATTACAATCATGCCCATTCTTTTGCCTTCGAGTTTTGGCAATTGTTCAACCTTGCCATAGTCTTCAAGACCTTGGGCAAACTTCAGAAGCAATATTTCTCCTCGTTCCTTGTAAACGATAGATCGCCCGGCAAAAAAGACGGTCGCCTTCACCTTCGCTCCTTCCTTGAGAAAATTCTGGGCATGCTTCAGCTTAAAATTGAAATCATGCTCATCTGTATTCGGGCCAAAGCGTATTTCTTTCAACACGACCTTAAGCGCCTTCGACTTTATTTCCTTTTGCTTTTTCTTCTGCTCGTACTTAAACTTTGAGTAATCAACAATTTTGCAGACCGGTGGATCGGCATTCGGAGAAATTTCAACCAAATCCAACCCCTGATCCTGAGCTAACTTAATAGCTTGCTGAATGGGATAAACATCTACTTTAATATCCTCACCCACAACTCTGACCTTTGGTGCGGTGATCCTTTCATTGATCCGGTAAGGCTCTTCAGGTCGCTGCGGACCGCGCTTTATTGGCTTATTAAAACTTGGCCTATTGTTATTAAAAATTGCGATACTATTGTTGTTTAAGTTGCTTATTATTCACCTACTAAAAAACAGGGTGCAAATATCGTTATAATTTCATTTTTTCAAAATCAATTTGGTGCTGCACACTCAATCTTGAATCGATTTACGAATTCATCCAAGGGTATACTGCCCTGATCTCCGTGGCCATGTTTTCTGAGCGCAACCATGCCTTCCTTGGCCTCGCGTTCCCCAACCACTAACATATAAGGTATCTTCTTCGTTTCGGCATCGCGTATCTTTCTTCCGATCTTTTCATCCCTATCATCCAATAACCCCCTGATATCCTGCTCCTTAAGCTTCTCGTAAACAAGCTTTGCGTAATCATTAAAACGTTCCGAAATAGGCAAAACTGCAATCTGATCAGGTGCAAGCCACAGGGGAAAGTTCCCAGCGCAGTGCTCAATGAGCACTGCCACAAAGCGCTCGAGCGATCCAAAAGGAGCCCGATGAATCATGACAGGTGTATGCTTTTGGTTGTCTGATCCAACATATTCTAACGCAAATCTCTGTGGCAGCTGGTAGTCGACCTGAATTGTACCCAACTGCCAGTTTCTGCCTAGGGCATCCTTCACCATGAAATCAAGCTTAGGTCCGTAAAACGCGGCCTCTCCTTTCACCGCAACCGTTTTCAGCCCCTTCTCATCGGCCGCTTCCTGAATTTCGCGTTCTGCCTTTTCCCATAAATAATCTTCTCCGATATACTTCTCTCTGTTGACCGGATCCCGAAGCGAAACCTGGGCGGTATAATTTTCAAAACCTAGCGAAGTAAATACCTTCAGAACCAAATCAATCACCTTGATGAATTCCTCCTTAACCTGGTCCGGACGACAAAAGATGTGAGCATCGTCCTGCGTGAAGCCTCGGACGCGGGTGAGACCATGCAGTTCACCGCTCTGCTCATATCTATAAACGGTTCCAAATTCAGCTAGGCGAATAGGAAGATCCCGGTACGAATGTGGCTTCAGTTTGTAAATTTCACAATGGTGGGGACAATTCATTGGCTTTAGCAAGAACTCCTCGTCTTGATCAGGGGTGTGAATCGGCTGGAAGGAATCTTTACCATACTTTTCATAATGACCGGATGTAACATATAATGACTTGCCCCCGATATGTGGTGTTACTACAGGATCATATCCAGCCTTCACCTGGGCTTTTCTCATGAATTGTTCAAGACGCTCTCGTAGAATAGTACCTTTCGGCAACCACAGTGGCAGCCCCATTCCGACTTTTTCAGAAAAGCCAAATAACTCCAACTCCCTACCTAGTTTGCGATGATCGCGCTTTTTTGCCTCCTCCAGGACATGAAGATATTCCTCTAATTCTTTTTGCTTTGGAAAGGTAATTCCATAGAGCCGGGTCAGCATCTTATTCTTTTCGTTGCCGCGCCAGTACGCTCCAGCTACGTTGAGAAGTTTTACTGCCTTTATAAAGCCGGTGTGGGGAATATGGGGACCTTTGCATAGATCAACAAAATTACCTTGCTGATAAAATGTAATCTTACCATCGTCCAAACCATTGATCAACTCCAGTTTATAAGGATCTTTTTTCTCAGTAAAAAAATCAATTGCCGCTGCTTTGCTGACATCCTTTCGGTTATAAATACTCTCTTTCTTCGCAAGCTCCTTCATTTTATTTTCCACTGCCAAGAGATCGTCATCCCCAAAAGACTTGTCGCCAAGATCGACGTCGTAATAAAATCCGTTTTCGATCGCAGGACCTATCCCAAACTTGACACCAGGGTATAACGATTCAAGTGCTTCGGCCATGAGATGGGCTGACGAATGCCAGAAAGTTGATTTACCCCCCGCATCATTCCATGTTAGTATTCTGACGGACGCATCATCTGTTATAGGTCGTGACAAGTCCCATATCTCGCCATTCACCTCAATCGCCAGTGAGACTCTTGCGAGGCCCTCGCTGATACTAGCCGCTATTTCAGAACCTTTGACACCCTGTGGGTATTCACGCACGCTTCCGTCGGGAAGAGAAATTTTCACATTCATCTGCTTAAAAATGATATCATGCTTTTTCTCTATTGAATCATTGAGAATTACTTTTCTATTTTCCGCCGACTAAATACTGACAAGATCTTATCTGTTATTCACCACTAAACTCAAGGAAAACAGCATGACGATTTCACTTATTGATCCAAGTCACAAAATTAATTCGGCCACAAATATGCAAAAAGTCATTTAACATTACAGTCGAATCATAAAGTGAATTGGAAACTGAACAGTACCGCAAATGTTCGGATATCCGGATTATTAAGGTAAGAAAGCCTGTGAACGAAATCTACGCGAAAGAATTTGAAAATATTTTCAACACCATACCCCAATTCAACATAAGGACGGTCTGGCTCAAAATAACCAAATGTCAATGTTGGTTCTCCGTCCGGCGTATTTGGTGCAATTATATCTCGATTCGCCTGACTCAACCCCCCGTATATGACATTGGCAGTTCCTACTAATCTCCATTTGAGTTTTCGCATTAACGGTATTTTGTTCAATAGGAATCCTTCAAAGTGATGGTCATATTGTAGTGACGCAAATCGGTCACTGATGAATTCCCCATAATTCATCATATTATATGTGACTGAAGTGTAGAGCGGTGATTGGTTCCCCAAGTGCAACGATAGCAACGGATAGGGTAAAGTTCCAAAAACCTTCTCGGCGGTTAAATTAAGATAACCTGCCCCGAGCGGCCCAAACCTAAGGCGCCGAGAAATGCTAAAGCGCAATTTGTCATATTCGAAATTGCTATTAAGAACTCCCTTCAATCCCCTCGTATATCGTATGGTGATGACAGGCCACCGGATTGTTCCCAAGCTAAGGCGCTCATTATCGGATTGAATAAAGAGCTCGTCGCGTGCGTACCTGGACTCGAAGATCAATTCCGCAGTCTCAAAATTTTCACGAATTGCTGAGTTTGGTAAGTCGTCTGGCTGATCATAATAGGCAAAATTGAACGTTGGCTCAAATGTGAGATACTTGAAGGCTACACGCTGTGTGAATCCTTTAAACAATTCCCTTTTAAAGTCAATTCGGCCCTCATTAAAGTAATACCCTCTTCTAAAGACACCAAATCGCTGGGAAGCCAGGAGTAAAAAGTTGTCGCCCGCACTTTCATCATCGATGCCGACGCGGGTGATATCGCTTCGTGCTCGTACGGTGAGAGTAGTCCACTTCTTTCGCGACATTATATTTTGCACAAAGGCCATATATTTTATGCGCTCGTCTTTGAAGCCATAACCCAATTGCGCCCCTACCACCCACTTGTAACTAAATTTCTCATTTGTTCTAAAACCTGGCTGAATTCTCACGCCCTCTATGTTGTTTATGGCAAGGGCGGAAACATAGGGACCAACATCAAATTTTCCAACGGCGTGATACCCTCCGATAAGGATTTTGATAATATCCGTATAAGTCTTCACAACAGGAATATTTTGGAGTGTGTCGATCATCTTATACACATTCTTTTCCGTTTGCGTCAGCGGTTCATGACGTAGAGTATCCCACGAATTTTCATCTTCGTTTATGCGGGCATCTTCAGCCATAATGATAGGCGATTCGTAAAACGATGGCTGGCGCGGTTTATTAATTATGAAATTCTTGTTAGATGTATAGAATTTGGCAAGCATGCCCGCAGAAGTTCCCGTGACTTCGCTCACATCGATAAGTACCCTATTCTTCACTGGCAGCCATGCCCCCTCCGGAGTAGGTTCAAGCTCCTGCTGGATTTTTATTTTTTCGATAAAATTCAGATTGGCCTGCTTGCCAATTGAGACATCAATTTGTTTCAAGGCATAATTAGCTTTTGTAATCCACATGCTTCCTGTGAAGGCCAGGTCTTGCTCGCTCTTAGGAAAAAAGTCAAGTCTATAGCAATAATCGTCACCAACGTACAGGCTATCCATTAAGTCATACTCATAGTAAAGTCTCCATCCATCTGCGATGGGTGACACAAAATCTTTGCTTAAAATGTTCAGCCAGTTCTGGTAGAAGTTATATTCCTGGAATGAGGACCCCACGAGCTGCGTCACCGTTGTACCATCTTCTACCCCGACGCCATTAATTTTCGACCGGAGAATGTTTTCATATTTTAGCGAAGGATTGTCGCGATAGTAGACTTTAGAGACGCTCTCGGTTATTAACAGCGGCAGGATTGGCTTTCCGTCCTCTCCTGCTATACGTTCAATGCTATCCAGCACTTGCGTGATTTTCTGAACCACTCTACGCTGCCGGAACTTATCCGACAAATTGTCGACATCGATTTCAATTTTTGTATAGGTATCGTATTCATAGGCCGTTAATTTACGTTTATCGTTATCTTTTTTATTGCGCACAACGTTGCGTAGAACCTCAAAGGCCGGATTCTCGCCCGCCATAAAAACAACCTCCTGGAGTTTGGTAATATCCTCTTCCAGCTGAATATTGAGGACCTGGGAAATCCCGATTGTCACCGCCTTCTTCTTCACCTTGTACCCGATATAAGACACAACAATGCTATCGGTGGGGGATGTGGTCCTTAATTCATAGTTCCCATCGAAATCGGACGTCGCGCCAACAGTAGTCTCTTGGAAAATAACGTTGACATATGGGATAGGATCACCCGAGTTTGCATCCGTTATTTTTCCTTTAACAATCGTTTCCTGCGCTTTGCAGACAGTCGCAGTTAAGCAAAAAATAATAAGCAATGATCGATATCTACTAAGAAGTGCCTTTTTCCAGAAGTTCTGCACGCGCATGTACATTAAGAATTATTAAACCCGGATTGATATGGTATGGTTTCATTTGGCCTCCTGCACGTCTATTTGCTCCTTCCGACCTAAAAATCTTGGAGGTGTTTTCAAAACATACAGGTCAAGAACGGCTTTTGTCCTTGCAGCATACTCCCTTACTCTCACCTTGACCGAGTATTCAAAATCCGGTTCCTCAGCTACCATAGCAATGGCGTTAATATCATGGTATCTGCTGATAAATAGCGCGCGGTAGCTGTGAAACGGCTGTGTGATGATGATAAATTTATTTTGCCCGAAAATTTTCTTACAACGCACGATAGAGTCCAAAGTGCGCAATCCTGCATAGTCAAGCGTAATAGCGGACGCCGGTACACCTTTCTTAAGCAAAGCTTTTAGCATGGCCATCGGTTCATTATAATATATCGACCTATTGTCTCCACTCAGAATCAAATGGTCAATCTTACCTTTATTATATAGCGCAGCCGCCGTTTCTATGCGCTTTTCAAAAAAAGGATTGGGATCACCCTTGGAGGTCCTGTGACTGGTGCCCAATACCAACGCTATCCGGTGATGCGGTACTTTGTTCAAATCGAAAAACACCCTGTCTCTTGTGCTTCTTACAATCCATAAGTTGCTAATTATGAAAAGCGAACCAAACAAAATTGCAATCGTAAGGACTATTCTCTTCAACCAGCGCATCAACTATAGACATTATAAGGCAAACAAATCTACTGAATTGTGCGCAGAAACTCGCGCTCAATGAGATCTGACTTCCTAACTATTTTGCGATACCACTTAAGTCTCAAGCCTTCTTTTTCAGATTCAGACAGTCCTACAAAATTTCCACTCGCATGAAGTTTAGACACGATCGTGTTCAGACAAATGGCCACGCTTACTGAAATGTTCAAACTTTCAGTAAAACCATACATTGGAATCATCACTTTCTGATCGCAATTAGCTAATGCTACTTTTGAGATCCCGCGAAGTTCATTTCCAAATACAAGGGCAATTTTGTTTTCAAGGTTAATGCTATCGATAGGAACTCCGTCGCTTGCAGGATCTGTGACAAACACTTTATAACCTGCTTTACGCAATTCACGGAAGGCCGCATGCGTGTTATTTTCAACTTTGGAAGCATAATGCTTAATATCGATCCATTTATTTGAACCCTTTAGCACCTTAGGGTTGATACTGTATTTTGTAATGTTCTCTACGATGTGAACATCCTGTATCCCCATACACTCGCATGTGCGGATAACTGCACTCGCGTTTTGTGACTGAAAAATGTCCTCCAGCACTACCGTGATTTTGCGAGTACGCAGATTCAAGACCTTGTCGACAAACTCCTTCTTGTGTTCTGAAACAAACTGAGACAAATGTCGAAATACCAATTGCTCATGATCGGTCATATATACAAGTTAGCATTTCCGTTTCACTTTCAGGGAAGCTTCCTCAAGCCAGGTTATTCGACCTAACCAAATAAGGCACCGGCGATTGTACCTGACATCATCGTTGCTAGCGACGCAGCCAGCAATGCCCTCATTCCCAACCGGGATAAATCGCTCTGTCTGTCGGGTGCCATTCCGCCAATCCCGCCGATCTGAATGGCTATGGAACTGAAATTTGCAAACCCGCAGATGGCGTAAGTTGATATAATGATAGATTTCTCGCTAAGAAGCCCAGCAGTTTTCATGTCGGCCAAACTGAGATAAGCTACAAACTCATTGATGACCATTTTTTGTCCTAACAGACTGCCAACCTGCAACGACTCCGTCCAACTCGCCCCCATGGCAAAGGCGATGACCCGAAAAACCTGTCCAAAAATATATTGCAATGAAAAACCATTGAATGCGCCTCCCGTTGATTCCTGTACCCATGTATTAAGGCCCGTCCAACTCCCGATTCCATCAACCAGTATCCAATTGATTGCGTAGATAATGGCAATGAAAGCTAGCAGCATTCCACCAATATTCAGCGCTAATTTAATTCCGTCTGCCGCGCCCGTTGCGACAGCGTCAATTACGTTTACGCCTATCGATTCTTTGTTGACACGCAGTGAGGAATCGATCTTCTCCGGCTCTGTCTCGGGAAGGAAAATCTTGGACATAACGATCGCCCCCGGAGCATTCATAATGGATGCGCATAGCAAATAGGTTGCAAATTTAACAAGCTGGTCAGGATCAGTACCTCCTAGGAAGGTTATGTATGCCCCCATCACGCTCCCGGCAATGGTCGCCATACCTCCCGTCATAAGGCAGTGTAGTTCTGATTGCGTCATACGGCTAATAAATGGACGCACCAACAGCGGTGCTTCAGTCTGGCCAAGAAAAATATTCCCAGCGGCAGAAAGACTCTCAGCACCTGAGAGTCGCATAGTCTTCGTCATCACCCAGGCAAAAACATATACAACTTTTTGAAGGATACCCAGGTAGTAAAGTCCCGCTGTCACAGAGGAAAAGAATACGACGGTCGGGAGTGCTTGAAATGCGAATAAAAAGCCAAGGTTGTGCTTGGAGTCAGCCGATACGTTGCTGTTCCGGGCGAGGTCGCCGAATAAAAACTCAGCTCCATTCGCGGCGAAGCTCAAGAACTTCACGAAGCCTGCGCCAACAATATCAAAGGAGTTACGAACAAACGGAACTTTTAATACGAGAGTACCAATAGCTATCTGAAGAATGATACCGGCCAGGACGAGCTTCCAGTCAATTTTTTTTCTATTGCTTGATAACAAATAGGCAATAGAAAGCAGAACAAATATTCCAATAATTCCTCGCAGGTAGTCCATCCGGATCTGGTGTTAAGCTCAGGCTAAACTGAAAGTGAAAAGCTTTCACTCCAAAAAAAAATTAAGAAAGTAATATATGCTTTTTACACCAAGTGGAAAATGCTGAGTATCGTTGCACTTAAAAAAATTCCCGGGGACCAACCCTCGTCAGTTTCTTTTACTCAATTCATCCCTGATCTTAGCTGCCCGTTCATAGTCTTCTTTGTCGATGGCATCCTTTAACAGATCGTTCAGCTTTTCGATCGAGTAATTTTTGAAGTCATCTTTTCTTGAAGCTTCTTTCTTAACACGAACCTTTGCCTCAGCCTTAGGCTCGGGTTTCTCTTCCTCTGCTTCGTCTGTTAAAACGATACCGGCTTCAGCCAGGATATTTTCATATGTGTAAATGGGCGAGTCAAATCTCAAGCCAATAGCTATGGCGTCGGAAGGACGGGCATCAATTTCTGATTTCTTCAACCCGTCTGAACAAACGATCTTTGCGAAGAACACTCCTTCCTTGAGATCCGAAATGATGATCTCCTCCACAGTGAAGTGGAAATTTGCCGCGAATGCCTTAAATAAGTCGTGTGTCATCGGACGATTCGGAATTATTTTTTCTATTTCGATGGCAATGGCCTGTGCTTCAAACATTCCTATAATAATGGGTAGGCGTCGGTTGCCCTCGGTTTCTCCCAGCACTAAAGCAAAGGAGCCAGTCTGTGATTGGCTCGAGGAAAGTCCCAATATTTCTAATTTTATCTTCTTCACGTCAATTCAATTTAATCTGCAAAGGCTATCTGTCCAATCTTTCTCTGGTTAATTCTATTTTGCTCTTTTGATTGCTTCCGTAAGCTTGGGCAAAACATCAAAAGCATCCCCCACGATACCGTAGTCTGCGGCTTTGAAGAAAGGCGCATCGGCATCCTTGTTGATGACCACAATATACTTCGATGAATTGACTCCTGCCAAATGCTGAATCGCACCTGAGATGCCCACCGCAATATAAAGTTGAGGCGCAACCTTTATACCAGTTTGTCCTACGTGCTCGTGGTGTGGCCTCCATCCCATATCTGAAACAGGCTTGCTGCAGCCGGTTGCGGCGTGAAGAGCTTTTGCGAGTTCTTCCAGCATGGGCCAATGTTCGGGCCCTTTCATACCCCTACCGCCAGAAACCACAATATTAGCTTCCGGCAGCAATACCTCTCCCGTCGCCTGCTCTGAAGACGTGATGGTTACCGCTAAATCCGTATGGGAAACTTCTACCGAATAGGGTGTCACTCCAACAGCCTTTCCAACCTCCTTAATGTCGGCTGCGTTCTTTTTTAATGCCAGAACTTTCTTTTGGCCTTTGAGTTCTACATAGGCAAATGCCTTCCCGGAATAAATGCTTCGTTTCACTACAAAACCCGATGTTGTATCAGGCAAGGATACAATGTTTGATGCCAGGCCGGCACCTACCTTAATGGCTACACGCGCAGCTACTGGTGTACCAAGAGATGAGTTGGCAACCACCAGGACATCAGCATTTTCATCCTTCATGGCTTTGCCAAGCACCGACGCGTACGCCTGAATAATACCCTTGTTCAATTTTTCGTCAGCGGCATGCAAAACTTTTTCCGCACCATATTTACCAAGAGCTTCTAGTTCAGATTGGTCAACGTGTCCGAACGCTATGACTACAACAGGCCCTCCCAAAGCGTGCGCGTAACATACCGCTTCAACAGAAGTCTTCTTGATCTTTCCCTCAGCACTCTCGACAAACACTAATATTGCCATAGGATCACAATACTTTTGCTTCAGTTTTCAACAAATTTACGAGCTCGCCGACATTATCGGCAGCAATCATTTTTACGGCCCCTTTCGGAGGTGGCAATTCAAACCTGGTCAATTTCACGCCCCCATCCGCCGACACCGGGTCGACAACTTTTAACGGCTTTGTTCTAGCCGACATTATACCGCGCATGTTGGGAATCTTCCATTCCGCAATCGGTTCCTGACACCCTGCAACAAATGGCAGATCAACCTCAAGATACTCTTTACCTCCTTCGATTTCACGCGCAAGTTTCGCCCGTCTCCCATCTAGGTCTAACTTCATAACCGGTGAAACCGATGGCAGGCTTAACAATTCTCCGACCAGGCCATGAACGACCCCGCTGTTATAGTCAATAGATTCGCGACCCATGAGAATAAGATCATAACCTCCGGCCTTTGCAACCGCCGCAATTTGAGATGCTACAAAAAATGAATCCGTTGGTTCTGCGTTAACGCGTATTGCTTCATCTGCACCAATAGCAAGCGCCTTCCGCAATGTTGGCTCTGTATCGTTGAGGCCCACATTAAGAACGTGTACTGTTGCTCCTGAACCTTCTTTTAATTCGATCGCCCTGGCTAATGCATAGTCGTCATAGGGACCTATTATAAATTGAACTCCGGTGGTATCAAACTTGGTATTATTGTCTGTAAAACTGATTCGTGAAGTCGTATCGGGCACATGACTAATGCATACTAAAATCTTCATCTCGCTCTAAATCAATAAGTTCCTAACTCATTTTGGAAACAGGGCTCAAGATACAAAAAACCACTTTCCAATTAAGAAATTCCGGACAAATTTCAGAACAGCCATTGGCGTCTCGAACAGACATTGCATTAATTTATTATACTTACAATCTTATCCTGCCATGTCCGATAGAGTTGAACGATTAATTCAATTTATCAATGAAGATCCCTCTGATCCGTTCAACTACTATGCACTTGCCTTGGAGTATGCAAAAACTGATGAAAGTAAAGCTCTTGGAATTTTGAATGAGCTTATTCAGCGTCATAAAGATTACGTGCCATCTTATTATCAGTTGGCAAAGCTTTACGAACGGGTCGGACAAAAAAACAGGGCGATTGAGACCTTTCTTACGGGTATAGAAGTGGCCCAACAGCAGAACGATCTAAACACACTGCGCGAACTAAATGCAGCTCTTCAGGAACTGTCTGATGAGTAAGTAGTAATAGCAAAAAGACTAACGGATTAGTTCATCAAGCACATTTAGAAAAAAATAAGATAGATAATCAATGCGAAGAGAAGATATTTGACAATGTAGTAGAGGGTCTTGTTGTACTCTTTTAGCTTCTTGCCAACAATCCGGATTTGATAAACATATCCAAAAATCTTATTAAGGCCACCGGTTCGGTCAGTAGGCAGATTTGGTGATTCGGCCGAGGCAAGAATTAACCAGGAAAAAAATCGGTTTAACGCCCGACCTAGCTTCGAATTCATCGGCCGCTCAACATCACAAAAAAATATCAGCCTGTCCTTGTCGGTTTTATTTTCGGCGTAGTGAATGTAAGTTTCATCAAATAGAACGTCTTCGCCGTCACGCCAGGAATAATCTTGTCCGTCAACGACTATGCGGCAGTCGCCGGAGTTGGGAGTAATCAAGCCCAAATGATACCGCAGAGAACCAGCGTACGGATCGCGATGGGTTGGCAAGTGACTGCCTGCAGGTAAAACCACAAACATCGCAGCTTTAATATTAGGCATTGATCTCAACAGCTCAATGGTCTTCGGACAATATTCAAGAGCGGAGGGATGAAAGTTGTTATACCATTTCAGATAGAACCGTTTCCATCCTCTTCTAAAGAAAGAGTTGAACCCTATGTCATTGTATTTATTCGAGCCCTTGATAAGCTTGCTGCTTTCCAACAGCAACGCTTCATTCTTAATTGTCTCCCAGTTGTTTTTGATTTGATTCAGGGTGGGTATACTTGAGACTGGCAAATATGGTGTCTTAGGTACGGATGAAAAGGCATACATCATGGCATTGATTGGTGCCATAAATGTAGAGTGATCAAGCAGTTGGCGGAGAAAGGCATATCTCACCTTGCCTCTGAAGTGAATGTATAATGTAGAACCCACTAAAATTAAAACGAGCGAGATCTTTATGATCAGTTCCAATGTCATGACCTTCAAACGACAATAAAAAAATCAAAGTTTCATCGTTTCCAAGAAATATGTGCAAGTATAGAAAACTGAAGGCTAATTCTGTAATGCTCCATCGTCAACCCAGCAGGCAATAAGGTCTATTTCATTCTGTGTTAGGGATCCGTCGAAGGGCATGCTCCTATCTTGCGTTTTCGTCTTTATGCTAGCTGCAAACGATTTGACTGAAGCATACTCTCGAAAGTTGTTTGAACGTGATACACCATTGTGACATCCGCTTATCGCACAATTTTTTTCCATGATGGGCTTGATGTCGTTTGACCAACTCGTTCCGGTTACACCCTGTGGTATCGCAACTGCGAGCGTGATCATGCAATTGTTGTTGTCCTGAACGGTAATGATATGATTTCCAGAGGGTAGGCCGTCAAAAAAGTTGTTTGCTGTAAAACTGCCATTGCCCAACTTAAAACTATATGGCGGGTTCGTGCTTGTTACGTCCACGGTCACTGATCCGTTGCCTGCCAGACAAGAAGTATTGGGTTGAAGAGACGCAGTAAAAGAAAAATCTGCCGCGAGGATCGTAACATTATCAAGAGTGGCAGTGCAATGGTTCGCATCCCTGACCATGACAGAATACACACCTGCGGCTAAATTATTGATCTGATCCGTGCCTTCAACAGCCTCATTATTGACATATAGTGTCAATGGCTCTTGTCCTCCTGCCACTGCAACCTGAATTCCTCCATCGCTGATATCACAACCCGAGGCATTGAAAGTTTGAAGGAGATTGATTGAAGGGCCTGAAACTTCACAGTCAACTGGGTCAACATCCGACGAACAGGAAGCGGCTAGCCCGATAACAGAAATTAATAAAGCAACACGCATATTACTTCAAAGTACAAAGCTAGGAAGACGGAACAACAGCGAAGAAAAATTTCTCCTAAGATGACTATATAACGGTCGATCTACCTAAATATTCTTTCTAGAACGGAGTTTCATCAGGAGGTGGCACTGGCGGTTCATTGTCTGGTTTAAAGGTATTGAGCCGGCTTTCACGGGTGATCATTCCGGAGAAAGGATTTTCATAGGAAGATGCTGGCGCGTCAAAATCAGCGAACTTGGTATACTTGCCAATAAATTTTAGTTTGGCCGTACCCACCGACCCGTTCCGGTGCTTAGCGATAATAACTTCCCCGACACCTTGAGTAGGCATCCCCTCTTCATCGACGGTGATCTTATAATACTCCGGACGGTACAGGAACATTACAATGTCAGCATCTTGCTCAATAGAACCTGATTCGCGCAAATCTGAAAGCTGGGGGCGCTTATCGCCACCGCGGGTTTCTACACCGCGGCTTAACTGTGAAAGGGCAAGCACCGGAACATTCAATTCCTTTGCAATGCCTTTCAACGCACGGGAGATGGAAGCGATCTCCTGCTCGCGGTTTCCGCCCTGATCACCGCGCATTAATTGAAGGTAATCCACGACCACAAGCTGAATATTATGTTCCGCTTTCAGTCTTCTGCACTTGGCACGCAATTCCAGGACCGAAAGCGCAGGTGTGTCGTCAATAAAAATGGGTGCAGTTGCAAGCTTATTGGTCTTATGAACAAGTTGGGTCCATTCATGGTCGGCGAGTTGTCCGCGTTTTATTTTTTCACCCTCCAGTTCCGCCTCGGCGGAAATCATCCGGTTAACCAACTGAATAGACGCCATTTCAAGGGAGAATATCGCTACTGGAATCTTAAAATCAACGGCAGCGTTCCTAAGTGCAGAAACAACAAAAGCAGTCTTACCCATGCCTGGCCGTGCTGCGATAATGACTAGATCCGATTTTTGCCAACCTGATGTCATACGGTCAAGTGAAGTAAAGCCACTTGGAACCCCGGTCAACCCATCCTTGTGTTCCTTCAAGATCTGAAGTTCCTGGATGGCCCTCGACATCAAATTGCGCATGTTGTCATAGTTCTTGCGCAAGTTGGAATCCGAGATCTCAAATATGGACTGTTCGGTCTTGTCCAATAGCTCAAATACGTCAGTTGTATCCTCGTATGCATTGTGATGTATTTCAGAAGCGACGTGAATAAGCTCGCGCTTGATCGCCATTTCCATGATCACCCGCGCATGGTATTCAATATTAGCAGCCGAACTTACTTTTGACGTCAGCTCAGCGATATAATAAGCACCCCCAACAAATTCAATTTTTCCGGTCTTGCGCAGCTGACTGACGACGGTGCGCATATCGACGGGATCGGAGGACTTGAACAGATCAATGATGGCAGTATAGATCTCCTTATGCGTCTCGGAATAAAAGTGCTCGGGCTTTAGAAATTCAACGACTGCATTGAGTGCGTTCTTCTCTAACATTAGCGCACCCAACACGGCTTCTTCGAGATCAAGCGCCTGAGGTGGCAGTTTACCAAGGCTTTCAGAAATATCTCTAGGGATTAACTTACTCGACTTGTTACTGATCCTCAGTGACGTTGATCTGCTTTGCTCCATATAGTGGTTGTTGGTTTTAGGTTGCTATTATCAGGGGTGACAAACGTATAAAAAGACGAACATCATTATATTTTTAATATCAACAACTTATAAACATTCCACAAACAATAACGCATCGAAGTGTGAATAAATTTCATTGCAGAAAATTCGTAATGTTGTAAAAAGTTTTCACTCATGACGGGTAATTAGTTGACTTTCAAAGACCAAACATTTTAGTTTACTTTAAGCCGAAAATTTTTTCCTTTGAATGCAGCCTAAAAAAGAGAAAATCCATTTTATTGCAATTGGCGGAAGTGTGATGCATAATCTGGCCGTGGCATTACAGCAGGCGGGTCATGAAGTGAGTGGATCCGACGACGAAATTTTTGATCCTTCGCGTTCTACATTAATCAAACATGGGCTACTGCCTGAGAAAGAAGGATGGCGTCCTGAGAAATTAGACCACAGCTTCGACTCCGTTATCCTTGGAATGCACGCAAAGGCTGAGAATCCCGAACTTCTTAAAGCACAGGAACTCGGGCTAAAAATATTTTCGTTCCCGGAATACATTTACAACCAATCAAAAAATAAGCAGCGGATCGTTATTGCAGGCAGTCACGGAAAAACGACCATAACAGCGATTATTGTTCACGTCCTGAGTTTCCTGAAGCACAAATTTGACTATGTCATTGGCGCCAAGGTAAATGGTGTCGAAAGCACAGTGAAATTGTCCGACGCACCTATTATAATAATTGAAGGTGATGAATATCTCTCCTCACCTCTTGACCCTACTCCAAAATTTGTCAGATATCAACACCATGTTGGTTTAATCAGTGGAATTTCCTGGGATCACGCGAACGTGTTTCCTACTGAAGAAGAATATGTAAAACAGTTCGATGTCTTTGCCGACCAGACCCCTAAGGGGGGTATTCTTATCTATTGCGAACAAGACTCGATGGCTTTGATCATTGGAAAAAAGGAAAGGACAGATGTTCTTGCTATTCCATACAAAAGTCATTCGCACGTTTCAGATGGTGGTCGGATCTTTTTAACGGAAGGGAGGCAACGATATCCCATCAAAATATTTGGGAGTCACAATTATCAAAACATCAGTGGGGCGAAAGAAATCCTGAAAAAAATCGGCGTTACGGATGAACAATTCTTTCAGGCTATCTCAACTTTTGAGGGCGCTGCCGGCAGACTGCAAAAAGTCAAAGAGGTTGATGGGTTTTCACTTTACAAGGATTTCGCTCATGCGCCATCGAAGGTAAGGGCTACTGTAAAAGCGTTGAAAGAAATACATCCTACTCGTGACCTGGTTGCCTGCCTTGAATTGCATTCACTGAGCAGCCTAAGCAAAAATTTTATACCACAATATAAGGACACTCTAAAATCAGCACAGGTTCAGATTGTATATGTAAACGCGGATAAAGTAAATGCAAAGAAATTGGAACCGTTAGCTGACGATGAAATTCGGAAGGGATTTGCGGCACCATCGATGCACATTTTCAGAGACGCAAAGACACTCGAGAAATTTTTACTCGATCACTTGTGGAAAAACAAGAACCTATTAATGATGAGCTCCGGAAATTTTGGTGGCCTTCAGATTTCACAACTCGCAGAAAAAATCTCAGCTTGAATTTAACACTGCCTTAAAAATTCATGAAACTCAACCTTCGCAATCCGCTTTGCATATTCGATCTTGAGACGACCGGAACCAACATCACACAAGACAGGATCATTGAAATTGCCGTCATAAAATTGATGCCCAATGGCGAGGTTCTCCGCAAAGCAAACATTATTAATCCAACAATCCCGATCTTACCCGAATCAACTGCTATACATGGTTTGAAAAACGAGGATGTCAAAGACAAGCCTACATTTAAAGAGGTTGCGAGAGATTACATCAGATTTTTTGAAGGCTCCGACATCGCAGGATTCAATGTGATCAAATTTGACATTCCGATGCTCGTAGAGGAGTTTCTCAGGGCAGGGTTGGAATTTGACTATGCGCGAAAAAAAATAATCGATGCGCAAAAAATCTTTCATCTTATGGAGAAGCGAACGCTAGGCGCTGCTTACCGCTTCTATTTGAATAAGGACTTTGAAAATTCCCACACCGCCGAATCGGACACCGAGGCCACGATGGAAGTATTAATGGCGCAGGTTGCGCGATATGAAGGCCAGGAAGTAGTCGATGGCTTAAACAATAAAATCGGTGAGATAAGGAATGACGTCGAAACGCTGAGCAAGTTAACATCTTCTGGAATGGTTGACCTGGCGGGGCGCATGGCATTAAATAAGAAAGGAGAAGAAATATTTAACTTCGGAAAACATAAAAATAAACTTGTAACCGCCGTCTTTAAGGAAGACCCATCCTACTATGAATGGATGATGAATGGCGATTTTCCCCTCGATACCAAGCGAAAACTCACGGAAATCAGACTTCGCAGCTTCAAAAAGTAAATTCTTTTTTCCCAAAATTAAACTTACTCCAAAATAGGTAGTCTAATCTACAGTTGATAATGCACCAGGAGGAAGAAAATAGAGAAAATCTCTTGGTCACCTTCCTAAAATTGACAATATTATACGAATATATTACATCAGCCAGCACTGATTATATACCGTTAACAACCCTATGCGTACGCTAACACGTGGCTTGATATTCTTTTCGCTCTGGATTTTTGGAATCCACAGCCCAGCGTATGGCCAACTATTCAATTTCAATCCTCCCACTATCACCGGACAGCGCCCGACACCCCTAATCACAGAAAAGAATACGCCCATCACAATAGCCTTCCAAAACCTTAGGGTTACCGATCCTGACTTCTTTGCTCCACAATACCCGGAGGGCTATACATTGACAGTATCTCCGGGCAATAATTACAGCGTTGCCAATACAACGGTAACGCCAGACAATAATTTCGCAGGAACATTAACCGTCAAGGTCCAGGTGAACGATGGCAAATTCAACAGCAATATTTTTGATCTCAAGATCGATGTTATCAACGACAAGCCTGAAATTAAAGATCACGAAACCATTTCCATTAAGGAGGGCGCAAACTTCACTATCGCGCTTTCGCACTTAAAGGTTGAAGACAACGACAATGAGTATCCGGCTGACTTCTCTTTGACAGTCTATGACGGACCGAATCATAACGTGGCAGGTAATACAATAACCCCGATTGCCAATTTTACAGGCAATCTGAAGGTCCTCGTCAGCGTTAATGATGGTACTGACGAGAGCAATAAGTTTGAGGTGACCATTGAAGTAAGGCCCAATATTGTACCAGTCATTAAAGGACACTCGCCACTTGAGATAAGCCAGGGAAACCAAATCACTATCAAGCTTGACCATTTGGTCGTTGACGATCCAGACAACTCATACCCTACCGGTTTTATGTTAAAAGTCTTTGATGGAAGCTTTTACAATATCAGTGGGGCGACGGTCATCCCCAACGGAAATTTTGTCGGCAAGCTGAAAGTGCCCGTGACAGTCCATGATGGACTTGATGAAAGTAAAAAATTTGAGGTTGAAATAGTCGTCAACGAAAACAAAAATGTTGCGCCCGTGATAAGCGGACAAAAAGCATTGCTCACCAATGAAGATCAGCCGATTACTATAAGCTTGAACGATCTAAGGGTGACGGATCCTGACAATAATTACCCGGATGATTTCGTCCTGAGGATCCCTCAGGGAAGCGGTCAGCATTATACTGTAGCAGGAAATAGAATTACCCCTGCGGCTCATTACAACGGTACGATAAGCGTGCCTGTTAAAGTTAACGACGGTCATGACGACAGCGACTCCTTCAATTTGATTATATCCATAACTCCGGTAAATGATATACCGGTTATCACAGGACAGGATCCAGTCAAAATCCCATCGGGTAAAACAACTATCTTACAGGTCTCATCTCTGAAAGTATCCGACCCGGATACGGCAAATACATCATACTTTACCTTGAAAATCCTCCCAGGATCAAACTATACGGCTTCAGGAAATTCAATCACGCCCAACCCCGGATTTACCACAGGCAAGCTAACGGTTAAGGTGGTTGTTAATGATGGGGTCGTGGACAGCGCCCCGTTCAACCTGATTGTAGACGTTATTCCTCCAGGACCCAAGCCACTGATTACCGGCCAACAGCCCTTGGTGATGCTGGAAGATGCGTCACTTGAAATAAAATTGAGCGACCTATTTGTAACGGACGCAGACGACCCATATCCCACAGGCTTCACGTTGACCATTCATCCAGGCGCTGACTATTCCTATGAAGCTACTACGGTAACGCCCAGACTCAACATCTACGGCATGCTTACAGTGAACGTTACTGTTAATGACGGCGACCAGAACAGCGATCCGTTTGAGCTAAAAATATACGTTATTCCAGTCAACGACCCCCCTGCAATCACGCGCATCGAAGATATCACAATACCCTATGAGCCAGGCAGTGGGCCCGTGCAAGTCACTGAAAAATTTGAGGTTGACGACGTTGACAGCGACTACTTAACTTTCGCTGAAGTTGGAATAGTCGATACTTCATTTAGTCCTTTGCATGACGAACTCATATTCGAAAATACAGACAAGATCAGGGGAATTTATGATCCTTCAAGAGGCATAATGTCGCTGATCGGAAGTGCAACTTTATCGGCATACGATTCGGCAATTCGCTCCATTAAATACAATTATGTTTTAACGCTGGACGAAGACGGCCAACACATGGAAGTCTTACCAGGTCTGAAAAGGGTGTTCATTAGTGTAAGTGATGGTCAATTATCGAGTAGTGAGGCTTACCGGCTCATTAACATTGAGAGCTCCGTAGATCTCGATATTCCAAATACTTTCACTCCGAACGGCGACAAGAGCAATGATACATGGCGGATCAGGCCATCCCTTAACGCTCGTCAATTCGATAAGGCTGTAATCAGAGTGTACAACAAAAGAGGTCTGCTGATTTACGAAGGCAAAGGCTTCGAAAAAAGCTGGGATGGATATTTTAACGGTGAGAAACTACCCGTGGATACCTATTACTTTACCATTGATCTTAAGCTCTCTTATACGAACAAGACGTATAAGGGTACCGTTATGATCTTATATTAAGAAGTAGTCCGGGTTGGCAGCCTACTTCAACCATTGTGTATTTCCCGCCGAAATGTGGAATTATTTCCCCAAGGATTTTTTTTCGCGGAATTAAAAAAACGGGCTAATCTGCCGTTTCAAAGGCATTACAACGCTACGCTTTGTGGCATGTTTTTGAGAAGGTTTCATGTACCACTACGTTGAACATGAGACCGTCTTTAGTTGTCGCCATACACCTGCTTTTAGGTGTCACGACCATACAATCATTAGCCCAGGTCAATATTTTCAGACCTGAAATAACCGGTCAAACACCTTCGCCCCTAACGACAACAGAAAACCAGCCTATTACAATTCAACTTACGAATCTGATCGTATCAGATGCTGATCCCGTTCCAGTTTACCCCGATGGATTTACATTAGACGTTAGCTCTGGAAGGAACTATGATGTTGATGACAATACTGTGGTCCCAGATCGAAATTTCACTGGAATGTTGACGGTGCCTGTACGGGTCAGCGATGGTAGGCAGAGAAGCAGAACTTTTGACCTTAAAATTGAAGTCACCAGATCTAATAACGTTGCACCAGAAATAACCGGCCAGGTAGAACTAACCATCACCCCAAATGAAAGTTTTGAAATAGAATTATCTCATCTGTTGGTAAACGATCCTGATAATAATTATCCTGACGGTTTTGACCTGGATGTCTACGATGGCAATAATTACAGCAGAGATCGAAATATAATTACTCCCAGATCAAACTTTACCGGTACATTGACCGTGCCCGTATCCGTTAATGACGGCGAGGATGAAAGCAGTAAATATGATCTAAAAATCTTAGTCGCTAACCCTGAGAACGTGCCTCCGGTTATCACAGGTCAGGGGAATTTGGTTACTGACGAAGACATCCCTATTACATTAAAGCTAACGGACCTTAAAGTTACAGATCCTGATAATGCATTCCCGAAAGACTTTACGCTAGGTATAAACGCTCGGTCGAATTATACCGTATCCGGTACAACAGTTACGCCGGCTCAAGATTTCTACGGCATGCTTACGGTGCAAGTTTATGTCAGTGATGGTCAGAGTAATAGTCCTGTGTATCCTTTACAGCTGAGGGTGAATTCCGTAAACGACGCCCCGGTAATAACGGGACAAATTCCAATCACTACTCCCTACAATACGCCGGTTACCATCGCTTTTAGTCATCTGAAGGTAACAGACCCTGATTCCGACTATCCATCTGGTTTTTCCTTAAAGGTTTCGCCTGGAAATAGCTATTCAGTGGCAGGTAACAGTATATATCCAAATACGGGTTTTAGTGGTCAATTAACGGTTGGTGTGGTGGTCAGTGACGGCCTTGCCGGAAGCAACTCTTATCCGCTGAAGATAACCGTTGAACCAAAGAAGAATATAGCGCCAGTGATTACGAGACAAAATAAGGAGCTTAGTATAGATCAAAACGCATCCCTTACCATCAGTTTAGCAGATCTCTCCGTTACTGACCCCGACAACGTATATCCCACGGATTTTACACTGAAAGTGTCACCTGGCAACAATTATGCTGTGGAGGAGACTACCATAAAACCATTGCCCAATTTTACCAAGGGTATACTAACTGTAAACGTGATCGTGAACGATGGTACCGATGATAGCGCTCCATTTGGTTTGAAAATAGAAGTAGTTCCAACTAGCACAAAACCTAAAATTAACGG
>JAICGJ010000095.1 GCA_025923195.1 Chryseolinea sp. | reverse complement strand
GACGATAATAAGCTTCGGGTTCATCGGGTGGTTTGTGCTATCGATTGTGGTTTGGCTGTAAACCCTGATGGTGTTCACGCGCAAATGGAGGGGTGTATTGTTTATGGTCTTACGGCGGCATTGTATGGTGCAATAACGATGAAGAAAGGTCAGGTGCAACAATCAAATTTTCATAATTACCAAATGTTGAGAATGAACGAAATGCCTAAAATAGAAGTGTATATTGTGCCTAGTTCTGAGAAAATGGGCGGTGCCGGAGAACCTGGGGTTCCTCCTGTAGCTCCTGCGTTGGCTAATGCACTCTTTGCAGCAACAGGCAACCGGCTCAGACGATTACCTGTACATCAACAGATTTAGGTAAATCCCAGCTTTAGTAAGCTGAAACGATTTTCACGAGACACTTTTCAACAACGATTAGACAACAAAAGGGCCCAACCAAAGAATACATTAAAGTGCCGATGCTGAAAATGCTTTGTTAAATGTTTTTTGACCTTGTTCGACGATTTCTGTTGCTCTGTAGAACTCAAGAATATCAACACTGTTGCGAAATGTGATTCGAGGTCATTTTCGCCGATGATGGTGTTGGACGGGTGCTCTTGCGTGCACGGCCTCCGGTTAATTGGTAGCGATGTGCGCGACAGGATACAAATAATACAGCCTACCCTTCGCATTTTTTAAAAAGGCTGTACTCCAAATTCCCCCGCGCAATTGACATATGCTATAGCCGAAAACCCAGCGCGACATTAAAGCTTTGGCAAGAGTCAAATCTCCATTCACAACACGGAAACTAGGATGCAAATTGATTATTTTCAGCCTAATGCGGTCTGGAGATTTTAATGCCTAAATCTTACTTTTGACTAATGGCTTCTATTTTCACAGGTTACGAAAATGACATCTTCATCAGCTACCGGCAGAAAGATAACCGATCTGAACAGTGGGTAACGAATTTTGTTCGTGCACTGAGAGAAGAAATCGATTCCACCTTTAAAGAAGAAGTCTCCGTCTATTTTGATTCCAACCCGCACGATGGACTCTTGGAAACACATGATGTAGATGGTTCGTTAAAAGAAAAAATCAAGTGCCTGATCTTTATCCCGATTGTCTCTCGTACCTATTGTGATACGAATAGCTTTGCCTGGAAAAATGAGTTTATCGCGTTTATAAACTTTGCGCAATCCGATGCTTACGGCTTGGATATTAGACTTCTCAATGGGAATGTGGCCAAGCGGGTGCTTCCGGTCAGGATACACGAGATTGACAAGGAAGATTCAGCGTTGCTCGAAAAAGAAATCCGCGGGGTATTGAGGCCCGTTGATTTTATTTATAAAGAACCTGGTGTAAACAGACCATTGCGATTATCCGATGACCGTAGTCTCAATCTTGAAAAAACGGATTACAAGAATCAGGTAAACAAGATTGCCAATGCCATCTTGGAAATTATAAGAGGACTAAGAACGGATGATAAGCTCAAACCTGGTCAACCTCATGTCAAACTGAACCCAACTGCTAAAGATGCGGCAATTAATACTGCTAAGTCAATTGTTGTTCTGCCTTTTGAAAACATCAGCAATGATCCGGATCAAGAATATTTCAGTGATGGATTGACGGAAGAGATAATTGCAGATTTGTCTAAGCTTTCATCGTTGCGCGTTATTTCTCGAACGTCAGCGATGGTCTTTAAAGGTTCAAAGAAAGATGTTAGGACGATAGGTCAGGAATTGAACGTGCGCTACGTGCTGGAAGGAAGCGTCCGTAAGGCGGGTAACAAACTTCGTATTACAGCTCAACTCGTCGATGCGCCAAATGACGCGTACTTGTGGGTAGAAAAATTCAACGGCGTTCTGGATGATGTGTTTGATATTCAAGAGAAGGTTTCGCGCGCAATTGTGGAATCGTTAAGACTAGAGCTGACGCCGCAGGAACGAGCGCGGCTCGCCGGGAAGTCACCGGTGAACCCCGCGGCCCGTGAACTGTACCTGGGAGGCCGGTACCACCTGAACCGGGCAACGCCTTCCGAACTCACCAAGGCCATTGAGCAGTTTGAGGACGCTATCCGGAAGGACCCGGTCTACGCCCTGGCGTACGCGGGAATGGCGAACGCCTACAACTACCTCGGTTGGCTTGGCCGCGTCGCCGGAGAGGTATTCCCAAAAGCCAAACAGGCAGCCGTCAAGGCCCTGGAGATCGACGAGACCCTGGCCGAAGCACACGCCGTACTTGGGTACGCGGCGACCTTCTACGACTGGGACTGGGCAACGGCGGAGCGGGAGTTGGAGCGCGCCATCGCGCTCAACCCGAACTACGCGGAGGGGTACCTCCACTATTCATGGTACTTGGGCAGCCAGGAACGACATGAGGAAGCACGCGCCGCGATAGAGAGAGCCAGCGAACTCGATCCGCTTTCGCTCGTCATTCACGCAAACATGGCGAATTATTACCAGTGGAAACGTGATTACGACGGGGCGCTGGCACAGACTCGGAGGGTGCTCGAGCTGGCACCGAACCTGCCCCTAGCACTGCTATTCTCCGGGATGGCGTATTGGGGAAAAGAACATTATGACGACGCGGCCAGGGTGTTCAGGAAGCTGGTAGAGCTAGCGGGATCAGGCTTCAAGGGCTACCTCGGATACTCTTATGCCAAGGCGGGACGCAAGGAAAGTGCTATGGAGATTCTCGGTGAGATGAGGGTTCTGTCGAAGACCGAGCCTGTCCCGTCGTTCCAGCTCTCGCTTGTGCTGCTCGGCTTGGGGCGGTTCGAGGAAGCACTCACATGGTTGGAGAAGGCATTCGAAGAGCGCGCGGGCGCTTGGTTTCCTTACATACGACAAGAGTCCTTCTTTGACCCGTTGCGTGGCTATCCCCCCTTCCAGGATCTCGTGACGCGGCTGAACTTCCCAAAACACTAAAAATCTGAGTTCGATAGTAACCTTTTTGAAAACCTGCCGGTAGCTTCGTCCTACCACGGCACCCATAGAGCACCCGTAACGGAAACGATCTCATGACCTGTGTCCTCCAACACTTCGATCACACCGATATGCGCTATGCCCCGTGCACCTCGCTTCTTAATACAAGGCTCACTTTTTTTGTCATCGGCTCACTCGATTTTTGTGATAACAATTATAGTCAAAAAATCAGGCTGACTTCATTACCGAAGTGCTTCGGGAAATTTTGCGACCATATCCGGTCGGCTTTACAAAACTGTCTGATATATCTCCGAGCGGGAAACGAGGCTCGAACTCGCGACCCTCAGCTTGGGAAGCTGATGCTCTACCAACTGAGCTACTCCCGCTTGACAATTGAAGATTTCAAGATTGACGATTGACGCGCTACAAGCACCAAATCTACAATCGTAAATCTAAAATCTACAATCAAAACAGTTTAATAATATCATTTGCAAAAATAAACACCATGAGCGCAAGCAGGAATACCATTCCAACTTTCTGCGCATTCTCCAGGAACTTATCCGATGGCTTCCTTCTGGAAATTATCTCATAACTCAGGAACATGACATGACCGCCATCCAATGCCGGTATAGGAAGCAGGTTCATGAAAGCCAACACCAATGAAAGTACACCGGTGAGCGACCAGAATCGGGACCAGTCCCACTCATTGCCAAACACCTGCGCGATACCGATCGGACCAGAAATAGATTCCTTGGGAGACAACACACCTGTCGCTACTCTTCCAAAAGCTTTGACGTGTGACGTCAAGGTTGAAAATGCGCGCTCAGTGCCTTTAGGAATGGATTCCAGGAATCCATAAGTTATGTTTTTCTCCAGAGTTTTCAGATAATCGGTCGTTGAAGAATAGAACCCGACAACTTTTTCACCTTTGAAATATTCTTTGAATTCAAGGATCTGACCAGCCCTGGCGACTTTCAGTAATAAAGTATCAGATCTTACCGATGCTGAATCCGCCCTCATGGCCTTCACCTGAGCCGTGAATTCATCATGAAAACTGACAGGCACACCGTTAACTTCAACAATCTTATCGCCAGGTTTCAAAATCCTGCTGGCTACAGTCCCTGGTTGAATAGATCCAACCACGGGCGGAAACCTTGGCGAGAGAAAACTCTCGACTCCGGATTTCTTATTGAACTTTTGAATCAGGTCTTGTGGGATTGGGACTTCAAGGATCTTTCCATTGCGATCTACTGTATAACTTCCATCGGTGCTCAAAAGGGTAGCAGGTTCTATAATATCCTGGAAGTATTCAAATTCCTGACCGTTGATTTTAATAATTTTATCGCCTGTCTTCAGGCCAATGCTTTCCCCTATTGGACCTACATCGTAACCGCCATTCTCATTGATCTTATCGTTCAGAAGGTAACTCTGACCATAGACATAAGTAATCCCAATAAAGATCACGACGCCGGCAACTACATTGACAACAATGCCCCCCAACATAACGATTAATCGTTGCCATGCCGGCTTAGCCCGAAATTCCCATGGTTGCGGCGGCAACTTCATCGCCTCTGTATCCAGCGACTCGTCTATCATCCCCGAGATTTTTACATAGCCACCAAGTGGAATTGCACTCAATGCATACTCCGTTTCACCTTTTTTAAACGAAAAGATCTTGGGGGGAAAACCAATGGAGAATTGCTCCACTCTCATTCCGAAATATTTTGCAGCCAGCAAATGGCCAAATTCATGCACTGCTACTAAAAACGAGAGGCTCAGCAGCATCTGCGCCAACATTATCATCCAATCCATTCTTCCTTATTCTTAATTTAATTATCTGCTTTCCTAACAGGGATATACACTAGCTATTTTCTTCCATTTCCCACATTTTACATGCAATGGCTAACGTTCAACGCGATGATGGATGATAGTTCAACCATTCAAATGCTTTAATCCTTGTTTCATTGTCCGTATATACGTAATCTTCATACGAAGGACGCTCTATATAATCCATTTTTTCAAGGCATTGTTCCACCAGCAGCGACATTTCTAAGAAACTGATCCTGTCATTCAAAAATTCGGCCACAGCCACTTCATTGGCGGCGTTGAGAATACAGGGCATATTCCCGCCCCTCTTCATAGCTCCAAATGCGAGCGCAAGATTACGAAAAGTTTCGGTATCAGGGGGCTCGAAAGTGAGCGCCGGGTAATCTGTGACGTTAAACCGCGGGAAGTCAGACTTCAAACGATCCGGATAAGAAAGTGCAAATTGAATGGGCAGCCTCATGTCCGGGAGCCCTAGTTGGGCTTTTATCGATCCATCTTCAAACTGAACAAATGAATGAATGATGGATTGCGGGTGAATTACCACTTGTATTTGCTCCGGTGCCAGCCCAAACAGCCATTTGGCCTCAATCACCTCGAGCCCTTTATTCATGAGTGATGCTGAATCGATGGTTACTTTCGCACCCATGGCCCAATTGGGGTGTTTTAAAGCAGCCGCCTTGGTTACATTGCTGAGATCTGACGCCTTCATCCCTCTGAATGGGCCTCCTGAGGCTGTTAGGATGATTTTTTCGATCTTATTTTGAAATTCGCCCACAATGCACTGAAAAATAGCAGAATGCTCTGAATCCACTGGATAGATATTAACCCCCTTTGTACGGGCTAGATCCGTTATAAGTTCACCGGCTACGACCAGCGTTTCTTTATTGGCAAGTGCAATATTTTTTCCGGCCGCAACTGCATGTATCGTTGGCTTGAGGCCACAATAGCCTACCAATGCTGTCAAGACAAGGTCAATGGATTCCATTTCTACCACTGAGCATAGGGCATTTTCGCCGGCGAAGACTTTAATATCCTCCGACGCCAGTTGGCCTTTTACAGTTTCATAATGCTCTTCATTTGAAATAACAACCGCGTTTGGCCGAAATTTTTTCGCCTGCGTCACCAGAAGGGCTGCATTGTTTTGCGCGGTCAGTACTTCGACTTCAAAGGCTTCCGGGTGGGCATGAATAACTTCCAATGCCTGTTTCCCGATCGAGCCGGTAGACCCCAAAATGGCAATTCGCTTTTTCAAAGTTTACCTGCCGTGGTTAAAAAGATATCGCTGAGCATGATTGATTCAGACTAAGTGTTAAGGATAATATCAGTTATAACTAGATCAAAATGTATTCCATATATATTCATCATGCTGGTAAGAACCGCTAAAATTTAAAGTTAGCCAACTCATTGGCAATGGTTCGGTCGTTGGAGAGTCTTGGTACTTTATTTTGTCCTCCTAATTTGCCATGTGATTTCATATAATCTATGAAGGTATTTTTGCGCATTTTCTGGATCTGAAGTTTGCGTAAAATATTTCCCTTGATCAAATCGTCATAGTAAACATTTAATTTCCGGAGTGAATTATCAAGCTCGACAGAAAACGCCTCGACGTTTTCAGGGGGATTGGTGAATTCTATAAACCATTCATGGTGGGGCAGTCCGTTGCCTGGGGTTACCTGTGGTGCAACTGTAAATTCAACAAGCCTTACCTCGGGGAATTTTTCTATGGCAATTTTCATCGCCTTTTCCACCTCCTCTCCTATTACATGTTCGCCAAATGCGGAGATAAAATGTTTGATCCTGCCCGTGACGACGAGCCTGTAGGGTTTCTTAGAAATAAATTTTACTGTATCACCAATCGAATAACCCCAAAGACCTGCATTGCTATTGATGATAAGCGCATAGTTCTTGTTCAATTCGATATCCTCCAGATTCAATCGCCTGGGATTTGTGTTGAAATATTCCTCTGCAGGAATAAACTCAAAAAATATTCCGCTGTTGGCCAGCAAAAGCAACCCTTGGTCTATTTGTGAATCCTGGTAAGCAATAAATCCCTCTGAGGCCGGATAAGTCTCAATGGAATCCACATGCTTACCGATGGTGTCAAAAAGTTTTGCTCGATATGGTTCGAAGTTTACGCCACCGTACACAAATAATGAGAAGTTCGGAAACACATCCATTATTTTCTTTCCAGTGCGCGCAATGATTCTGTCAAAATACATTTGAACCCACGGAGGGATTCCGGAGATCAGCGTCATATCGGAGTGCAGCGTTTCATCGATGATTTTTTCAAGCTTCTCCTCCCAATCCTCGACGCAGTTTGTTGCATACGTCGGCTTCTGATTAGAGCGTAAATATTGTGGCACATGGTGATTGACGATACCCGAAAGTCGCCCGGTTTTGATACCGGACTTCTCGCTTAGCGCGGGGCTGCCCGAGAGAAAGATCAATCCACCGTCCAGAAACGACGATCTTCCGGTTTCGCTTACATAACTTAATAGCGCATTTCTGGCGCTCGTGATATGATTGGGAATTGAATCTTTGGTTATGGGAATATATTTTGTACCCGAAGTAGTGCCGGAAGTTTTTGCCAGATATTCCGGCTTTCCGCTCCAAAGGACATCTGGTTTGCCCTCTAATACCTGGTTGATGTAAGGCTTTAGATCTTCATAGTCCCTTACAGGAACGCAGTTTCTAAAATCATTGTAATCGTTTATCGCGGCAAAATTGTGATCATGTCCAAAGACGGTCGATTTTCCCTTGTCTATCAGGGTCTTTAGTATTCTTTCCTGGTGTCGGAATGGCTCATTTGCCCACTTCCGGGTTTCTGAAGCGATATATGCAGCAAAAGGTTTTGCCAGTAAGGAACGAATACCCATAACATGCAAAACTAAGAAAATTGAGGCATTGGAGACGCCTTATAAACTTCTTAGTTTTATGTCCGTTTTATGTATAAAACTTTTCACTTTTCGAATGCATCCACTGCGGGTGTCTAACTTTTAACTTTAACTATGAAATTGGTTCTGAAGGTAATTGTTGCTGGATTTATCGCCGGTTTTCTCGGCTCATATACATTTTATCACTTTGTCGTAAAATCGTCGTTGGAAAAATTTGAACAGGAAAATGAATTTCGTCCTGTCAATTATATGTCCGACAACTACAGCCAACCGCAGCAGTCTTCGTCTACCGCGACTTCAATCGACGTTGCCGCTACAGACTTTAGTGAGGCGGCGGCTAAGGCTACACAGAGTGTCGTTTTCATAAACAGCATTTCCCGGGGAGCAACGATAACCTATTGGGATTGGTTTTTCGGCGAAGGGACAGCGGGCGGCAGAACGCAGGTAAGCAGTGGCTCGGGGGTGATATTCTCCTCCGACGGTCATATCATTACAAACAACCACGTTATTGAGTCAGCCGAACGAATCGAAGTAACATATAACAAACGTATCTATACGGCGGATCTCATAGGCACAAATCCATCAACTGATCTTGCAGTAATTAAGATCAACGAAACGGGTTTGCCAGCTATTTCGCTAGGTAGTTCAAAAGATGTTCAGGTTGGCGAATGGGTACTTGCTGTGGGAAATCCATTTTCATTATCTTCAACGGTTACAGCAGGAATTGTAAGTGCGAAAGGAAGGCGTATCGGAATACTACAGGACAAATTTCCAATTGAATCATTTATACAGACAGATGCAGCCATCAACCCAGGTAACTCAGGTGGAGCATTAGTAAACAAAAGTGGTGAACTCGTTGGCATAAACTCGGCGATCTTAAGCAGAACAGGTTCTTATACGGGTTATGCGTTTGCTGTGCCCGTGGATATTGTCAAAAAAGTTTTTGATGACTTGCGCAAGTATGGCGTTGTTCAGCAAAGTTTCGTAGGAGGTTCAGTCGTAGAGTATAACTATGAGAATGCAAAAAAATATGACCTCAGCACCAATACTAAGACCTTTAACGGTGTACTGCTGGAGAGCATCGAAAGAGACGGGCCGGCGATGAAGGCTGGATTGAAGCCGGGAGATATAATTGTCAAAATAAATTCCACGGAAATAAATTCGCAGAGTGCCTTCGAGGAGGAATTAAGCTATCATTATCCAGGAAATAAAATTAGCGTGTCTTATTTGCGCGATGGCAAATTGAACACGGTTCCCCTGACATTGGTAAACCTGAATGGAACGACTGAAATTATCAAGCGAAATATATACAGTAACGATGCACTGGGCGCTCAACTGGAAGCGACTCAATATGGTGTTAAGGTGTTTGGAATGAAAGAAAACAGCGTCCTGAGAAAGATCGGAGTTCCTGAAAATTTTACAATTATTGCTATCAACCGGGAACGCGTCAAAGAACCGGAAGAAGTGGTTAACTTTTTTTCAAAATTCAGAGGCCGTGGATATTTGTATGGAATTAACAGTTCGAAACAACAGGTAGAGATACCGTTTATTGTAAGATAATTCACAGTAGTTTGATAAGTCCCAATAACCTGAAACCTCAAACTTTAAACCTGAAACTTAGCTGACTCTCATCTTCAATTTTTTACCCAGATCATCAACTGTTGCTTTGAAGTTGGGATCGGTCTTCATCATGTCTTCCACGGACTCGAGCGCATGTATAACAGTGCTATGATCACGACCGCCGAAATTTTCGCCAATAAGAGCAAGCGTTAGTTGGGTATACCGCTTGCAGAAGTACATGGCAACCTGTCGCGGAATTACAATCTCACGTTTTTTGACTTTGCCTTTCATCGCTTCCAGATCAACTTTGAAGGAATCGGCTACAGTCTTTTGAATAAAGTCGACGCTGACATCAGATTGAATTTCCTTGATTATATTTTTTAGAACTTCCTTCGCCAGTTCGAGATCAATTTCTTTTTTTAGAAGGGTTGCATGAAAAATCAACGAATTGAGGACACCTTCCATATCGCGGAGGTTCGTATCCACGCTGTACGCCAGGTATTCAGATACTTCGGTGGGAATTTGAATGCCATCAGCCAGCATCTTTCTATTGATGATTGCCAGTTTGGTTTCAAAGTCAGGTTCCTGCAGATCCGCCGTAAGCCCCCACTTAAACCGGGATAGCAATCTTTCTTGAAAACCTTTCATATCGCGGGGCGGGCAATCGCTAGTCATGATGATCTGCTTTCCTGATTGATGCAGTTGATTGAAGATATGAAAGAACATTTCCTGGGTTTTCTCACGTCCGGCAAGAAATTGAACATCGTCAAGAATTAATAAATCAACCTGCTGATAAAAATTCTGGAAATCCTGAAGCTTATGATTTTGAAGCGCATTCAAAAATTGATTCGTAAAATCGCTTTGGTCAACGTATAACACAACCTTGTTGGGCATATTGGTCTTAATTTCATTGCCAATGGCTTGAACAAGATGAGTTTTTCCAACACCCACCCCTCCGTAAAGCATTAATGGATTAAATGAGGTAACACCCGGTTTCTTTGCAACAGCAACACCCGCGGATCTTGCGAGCCTGTTGCAATCGCCTTCTACAAAATTATCGAAGCTGTAGGCTGTATTAAGCCTGGAATTAATAGTTTGTGGATTTAAGGCTCGGATGGAGAACGGCGAATACTCATCGGTGGTAAAAACGCCTGCTCCAACAACACTCCTCCGGTTGCCCGCGCCATTAACAGGATAATTGACAGATACTGCAGGTGTCTGCTGATTGCCGCTGTCTACGACTACTGAATATTCCAGTCTGCCTGTCGGCCCAAGAACCGTGTGAATCGCACGCTTGAGAACTGGCACGTAATTGTCCTCCAGCCATTCGTAGAAAAACTGTGACGGAACCTGAATCGTAAGAACGTCACCATCAACACGTAGCGGACTAATAGGTCTGAACCAGGTGTTATAGTTTTCCTCCCCGACGTTTTCACGAATCACTTCCAGACAATCGTTCCAAACTGTTCCACAGCTAACTTCCATTGATCTCTAATTCTTTTTTTGAAATTAAGGGTCTTGTTGAGAAAGGGAGACAAAGATGTAAAAAAAGAGATTAAGAAAACAAGCTAAACGGTCCTTGATTTTTTAGAAAAAAAAATCATTGCGAAATTTCAAAATTAAACGCAAGGCTGTTAGCAAATCTTATTAAAATTGAATACATATATTTTTTTTAAGCATGCCGGAGCCTTCAATTCACGACATTCTATTTAATTCTTTTCCCGCATCAGGAAAAGTAGAGTGGCTTCAGCGCGCCTCTTTCGAGCTACCTGACAAAAATCCAGTTGAAAATTTAGCATGGCAAATTGACGGACTCAAATTTTATCCTTACTATGCAAAATCGGATTTAAAAGAAATTGAAAATCAAAAAAATTTTCAAGGGCCTCTCGTCTACACCAACGCAGGTTGGCAAAATACACCCGAGCTCATAGTCAAAGATGAACAATCCGCCAATGAGAACGCGCTGAAATACCTCGCTGGAGGCGCTGATGCAATTTTGTTCAACGTCTCTGATCGCGAAGACTTTGATATCGAGAGATTGCTCGAAAAAATCAATTGGAATTTTTGTGCCCTGTCTTTCATGACTAATGACACTAAAATTGCGACAAAAATCTTCCAATATGCAACGCAAAAAAATTATGACCCGTCAAAATTGAGCGGATCTATTTTCTGGAAGTCATTACCTGAGCACAAGGAATTAAAGGCTTTGATTGGAAACGCCAGGTGGACTCCGCATCCAATTGGAATCATCGTCCCTCCCGCGTCAGCCACAACAGAAATCTCGACATCCATTCTACAAACAGTACAATTAGTGGACGGGATGACCGATATGGGAATAAAAATGGAAACCATTTTCAGGTCAATCAGCTTGTCGTTGACCTGTGACGAAAATTTTTTCATTACGATTGCAAAACTCAAAGCACTGCGATCACTTTGGTATCAACTTTCACAGTCGTTAGAGATACGAGGTTATATGCCTGATGATCTTCATATTCACTGCCTGTCTCAAAATCACGTCGAAGAACAATATGACCCCCATGGCAGCATGATACAGAACACCGTTCAAGCACTATCTGCGGTTCTCGGCGGTTGCAACGCGTTGACTTTGCCATCCGGCGAAGCGAATGAAATGTCACAAAGAGTGGCGCTGAATGTCTCCAATATTCTGAAGGAAGAATCACACATAGACAAAGTAGCGGATCCCCTGGCTGGATCGTATGCCATTGAAAATTTCGTATATGAACTGTCGAAAGCAGCATGGAAGGATTTCCAAAACAATCTGCAGGCATGAGACCAGATTTCTCAACCATTAGCTTCAACAAATTTGCACCACCTGCTGCGGAAGTGAACAAGAAGGTTTCATGGACTAGTCCTGAAAGAATTGAACTAAAAAATTTTTACACGGAAGCGGATAATGCCCGTTACAATCGGGAATTTTCAGCGGGAATTCCACCCTATCTTCGCGGCCCATACGCAACGATGTATACCGTAAGGCCATGGACGATCAGACAATATTCAGGTTTTTCCACGGCCAAAGAATCGAATGCATTTTACCGGCGAAACCTTGCAGCAGGCCAGCGCGGGTTATCAGTTGCTTTTGATCTGCCCACACACCGTGGATATGATTCGGATCACCCGCGTGTCGTGGGAGATGTAGGCAAGGCGGGAGTCGCGATAGACTCCGTTTTAGACATGAAAATTTTATTTGACCAGATTCCATTGGATAAGATATCGGTGTCGATGACCATGAATGGGGCAGTGATACCTATCCTGGCCTTCTTTATCGTGGCCGCCGAAGAACAGGGCGTAAAGCCTTCACAGTTGAGTGGCACGATTCAGAATGATATACTGAAAGAGTTCATGGTGCGAAATACGTACATCTATCCGCCAGAACCATCCATGCGCATTGTCTCGGATATTTTTTCATATGCGTCACGCGAGATGCCAAAATTCAATTCGATCAGCATCAGCGGTTATCACATGCATGAAGCCGGTGCGCCAGCTGATATTGAACTAGCCTACACGTTGGCAGATGGACTCGCCTACGTTCGCGCTGGCATTAAAGCAGGGATCGAGATTGACGACTTCGCTCCCCGGCTTTCATTTTTTTGGGGTATTGGAATGAATTTCTTTATGGAGATCGCGAAGATGCGGGCGGCCAGAATGATTTGGGCTCAACTCATTAAGCAGTTCAACCCGAGCAATCCAAAATCAATGGCACTTCGTGCGCATTGCCAGACTTCTGGCTGGAGCCTCACAGCACATGATCCTTATAACAACGTAACACGGACCTGTGTGGAAGCGTTGGCCGCTGTTTTCGGAGGAACACAATCCCTTCATACGAATTCGCTGGATGAAGCTATCGCTTTACCTACTGATTTCTCCGCCCGAATCGCAAGGAATACGCAGTTGTATCTCGAGCAGGTTACAGGTATAACGAAAGTAGTGGATCCCTTCGGTGGATCTCACTACGTTGAGAATCTTACCGGCATGCTCACGGAACGCGCATGGGACTTGATAAAAGAAGTCGAAGGACTCGGAGGGATGGCAAAGGCAATCGAAAGTGGAATACCCAAGCTGCGTATAGAACAGGCAGCCGCAGCTAAACAAGCGAGAATAGATTCGGGCCAAGATATAATTGTAGGGGTCAACAAATATTTACACTCCGAAGTGGCAGATTTTGAAATCTTGAGCATTGACAACTCCGCCGTCCGGGATGAGCAGATTAAAAAGTTGAAAAAACTGCGGGCGGAGCGGAACAATTCTGATGTTGAGACGAAACTTCAAGCCCTTTCGGGTGCTGCTGCCGATCCCAAACAGAACGTCCTTGAGTTCGCTATCGAAGCTGCTCGAAAGGGCGCTACGCTGGGGGAAATATCCAGCGCACTGGAGAAAGTATTTGGCCGTTACAAAGCTACCGTTCAAACCATTTCAGGTGTATATTCCAGGGAAATGAAAAACCGGGAAAAAATTGAGGAAGTGCGCAAGCTGTCCGACCAGTTCGCCGAACTTGATGGGCGACGTCCCCGCATCCTGGTAGCAAAAATTGGCCAGGATGGGCACGATCGCGGAGCAAAGGTGATAGCCACCGGCTTTGCGGACCTTGGTTTTGACGTGGACATTGGTCCATTGTTTCAAACACCATCAGAAGTCGCCCTTCAGGCTGCGGAAAACGATGTCCATATCGTTGGCGTGTCGAGCTTAGCCGGAGGCCACAGGACGTTGATACCGGAATTAATTGAGTCCCTGAAAAAAATCAAGAGAGAGGATATCCTTGTGGTTGCAGGGGGCGTCATTCCTCCTCACGACTATGACTTCCTCACGGATCAGGGTGTCGCCTTCATCTTTGGTCCAGGCACCATGATCACAGAAGCGGCGAAGACTATTCTGCAAAAGTTGATCAAGCAATAAGTGCTCGCCAGCCCATATCCCTGATAATATATTTCCAAAATACAATTACCAAAGGGTTTCCAACCGCATTAATCCCACCAATTCATTAGTTTAGTAGTACAATCTTAAACCCGAAGCACCATGAAAACCCTCAGGCCTCTTGGCTTAATGTTGCTTATTCTGATCTCTCATGCTTCTTTCTCCCAAGACAAAAAATTTGATAAAAGCCTGCGAAAGCTTGACAAATACTATGCTGAAGGAAATTTCCCAAAGGCCAACAGCACGCTCGAGAAACTAAGGAAGTCGATTATTGCGAAGATGGGTCAAAAGAACCCCTACGTTCCGGGATTGTATATCCGCGAAGCAAGAATTGACCTAGCCTCAGGGTTATTAAAGGACTTCGACAAAACATTGAACGACGCCCTGCTAAGCAGTAGCAGTATTTTCGGTGACAATAGTACCAATTATGCGTCAACGTTGATAGATGTTGCCTCCATATATAATGAATTTGGAAATTATCGCATTAGCCGGGAATATGTTGACCGCGCGAGGGATTTGCTGATGCAAACAAGTCAGTTAACAGACCTTTTGAAAGCGCGCATCGCACTGGTCGAGGGAGAAGCGATGACGGGACAGGGGTTCAGCAACGAGGCAATTTCATTGCTGCGGAGTATGGAAACACATTTTGCGGCGCGGGCAGTTGAAAAGGAAACGCTCGTCGACGGAACGGCGATAAAGACGCAACGCGTTCCATTCGAAGAACTCGCACCGAGATTCAGCGATTATGCAAAGTTACTCACATTGATCGCAAACGCCTATGGTAAAAAAGGAAATCTAATTTCTTCGGATTCGGCGTTTAAAGCAGCTCAGACCTGGATCAGGAAGAACCAACGGTTTATGGGCGAAACAACGCTGACGCTAGTGTACAATAACTTTTTGTACGCGCAGATGTTGGTAGACAACGGGAATGAAGACCGTGAAAAGGAACTGCAATATGATAATATCTTAAGCGATCTAAAGAAAAGAGCGAACCCTACCAATACGCTGGGGCACGACATCTATCTTGCTTATCTTCGCCAATTGCTGGAGGATGGTGACAGAAACCGGTATCTGAATATAAAACAAGAATACGAAAAAGTTATTGATAAATACTTTTCAAGATCCAGCCTTGTACATATCAATTTACAAGCAGTCGAATTTGACTCCAAGCTCGAGCGCGACAAGACTAAAGACCTCGAAAAGGACGCTTTGGCTGTCGTGAACTCCGAATCCCTTCCCAGAAATTATCGCACTACAGAACGTATACTGAACTTCCTTCACGATGTTTCACAAAAGCAACAGAAATATGAGAGCGCCGAAAAGTATCTTACCCAGGTAACCGAGATCCGAAAGGAGCTATATGGTGAAAACTCTCCCGAATATCATCTCGCGCGTATTCGATTGGCATGCTACTATCTGGATTACACCAACAAAGTCGACGAAGCTGAAAGAATTTTCGACGACAGCTATAAAAAAATTGTCGCGAAGGAAATAGGTCCATGGCAGAAAGACCATTTAAACATTCTTAATCACCTGGCCCTATTGTACGAATTTACAGATCGATATGCCGAGGCATCGGCGACGCTTGACAAAGCCTCCGATGTTGCCCGGTCCAAATTCAGCGACAAGGATCCTGATTACGGCATCGAACTTGACCGTATCGCTCAACTTCAGATCAAACTTGGCCAGTATGAAAGAGCCGAGCAAAACATTGACAAATCATTGAAGATCCTGGAGGAGTATCGCAAGGATGATAAACGTATTGGTGACTACGTTCATGCTATAGAAACCCAGGCAAAACTCTTTGGTGTGAAGGGTCTCTTCGAAGAAGCTCAACAGAACCTTGACCGGTCGAAACGATTGATCGCAAGGGCCGATGTGCTTATGGGCAGTGACCTATCGGCTGCTGAAGAGTTGACGTCATTATTCATTCAGCTAGGCCGTTATTCTGATGCTGACAAGCTCTTGCAAATTCAAATCCCTGTTTATGAAAAGTTGTACGGCAGCAATTCGCTTAGGCTCATTGAACCCTTGATTAACAAGGGTCGCATTTCGCTGGCCAGAGGCGACTATACGGATGCCGAAAGTACAGGTATTCGCGCTAACCATATCGCTACTACTATTTACGGGAATATTTCAACAAAAACAGCCCCGACTCAAAAATTGTTGAGCGACATTTATTATACTCTCGGTGATTATGATAAGGCACAACTAAATGTTACGAATGCGATAACCAGCCAGGAAAAACAATTTGGCAGAAATCACATAGAAGTCGCTAAATCGCTTGCCCAGCTGGCACTTGTCAAGTTCTACAAAGGAGATAACAGGGCCGATGTCGAAAAACTCATGCTGGAGGCACGTGACATAATTTTGTCAAAGCTTGGAAAGGACAACCCTCAATACGCAGAAGTTCTTAAAAACGTTGCAGTACTCTATATATCCGAAAAGAAGTTCGAAATAGCTTTCAATTCCCTGACTATAGCTGAAGGGATATGGAGGGCTAAGACAGGAACAAAATACAATATCAATGCCGCCAGCATCTACACGCTTACTGGTGATGTGTACTATCAGCTGAAAAATTATGCCAAGGCCGAAGAATTTTACAATCAGTCGAGGAGCTTGTATGAAAAATTCTTTAGCGTTAACCACCCCGAATATGTGAAAGTTCTGTCGAAGCTGAGCAAAGTTCACTACATGCAAAAGGACTATAAACGCTCAAAGCGTCTAATAGAAGAATCACTTTCCAACTACGAAAATTTCATAAAACAATTTTTCCCCGCACTCAGCGAGCGGGAGAAAGCGAAATACTGGAATACGATTAAGGCAGATTTTGAGTTTTACAATACACTTGCTTTCAGCAACCTCGAAGATTTTAAAGACCTCACAGGTAAGGTGTATAATTACCAATTGCTCACCAAAGCTTTGCTTCTGAGTTCTTCCATAAAAATCAGGGCGCGAATTCTTAATAGCAGTGATACGGACCTCAAAGCACAGTATAACAATTGGATCCAGAAGAAAGAAATGCTGACGGTCGCTCTTTCAATGAGCCCGGCCCAACTAACAGAGAACGCGATCGAACCTGCAGCTTTGCAACAGGAAGTTGAGCGACTTGAAAAAGCATTAAGTCAAAAATCCGAACTTTTCGGTCAGAATTTCGAAACGAAGCGCATCGGGTTTGATGATGTTCGAAAATCACTTAAACCTAATGAAGTGGCAATCGAGTTGGTGCGTTACCGTTATTTCGATCATGATTTCACCGATTCTGTAATTTATGCTGCGTTGTACTTAAAACCCAACACATCAAAGCCCAAAGCGATTCTGTTAAGGGACGGAAAAAAAATGGAGACGCGTTTTTTTAAATTTTATCGCAATGCGATCATTGGTAGAGTGCGAGACGATATTTCCTACGCAACATTTTGGAAACCAATTGAGGCTGAGATCGGTCAGGCTTCAACAATTTTTTTGTCAGCCGACGGCATTTATAATCAAATTAACCTGGAGGCTATTCCAACGCCTGACGGCAAGTACGTAATCGACAACGCGAATATTGTTTTAGTAAGTAACTCAAAGGATATGTATTTAAGGAAGATCTCCAGCAAATTAAGTCTGCCCGAGAATACGGCATCCATGTTTGGAAACCCTACATTCTACCTTACCGCTACGGCAAGCAATACGATCAGCGCCTTGCCAGGCACCGAAAAGGAAGTCAATCAGGTACAATTCATGTTAAAACAAAAAGGATGGCTTACAGCGGAGTTTGTAGAAAATTCAGCCACCGAGGAAAACGTCAAGGAAATAAACAGTCCAAAGATCTTCCATATTGCAACCCACGGATTTTACAAACCCAGTGTGCAGGCGAAGCTGCAGGATGAATTACAAGCGAATGAAGCCTCGCTAAATCAGAATCCGCTAATGAGGACCGGGTTGCTGCTGAAAGGTGCAGGAGACCTTATGGAAAAGACGGAATATAACTTTAACATGGAAAATGGAATTCTCACCGCCTATGAAGCCATGAACCTTAATCTTGACAAGACAGACCTGGTCGTATTAAGTGCGTGCGAGACGGGCCTTGGCGACCTTGAAGCTGGGGAAGGCGTATATGGTCTGCAACGCGCATTTCTAGTGGCTGGCGCAAAGGTGTTAATTATGAGCATGTTCAAGGTTGACGACGAAGCAACACAGAAACTCATGTTGATTTTTTACCAGAAGTGGCTCAACTCAGGGAATATGCGCCAAAGTTTCATAGATGCAAAGAAAGAGTTGAGAATCGACTATCCTGATCCTATATATTGGGGTGCATTTATGATGATTGGTCTGGATTAACAAACTACTCCCTGGGCCACGGCGAGAATTCAAAACCATCTTCCTTTAATGAATTAGGATAAAGCTGAAGATGTCGATGTTTGACCTCCTCAAAAATCATCTGCTTTAACGCAACAATGTTTTCATTGCCAGTTGCCGAAATAAATATTACTTTTTCGTAGCCCATTTGACGATAGTAGCCTGTCATCTCGTCGACCTGAATTTGATGTCCCTGTTTTCTATAAAGGTCAATTTTGTTCAATACTAATATGGTACGAATATTTGCAGCGCCAATTTCCTGCAATGTCTTAGTGACGACTTCTATTTGATTGTCATGAAAAGGATGGGCAATATCTACCACATGAAGCAACAAATCGGCTTCACGCACTTCATCCAGCGTTGACTTAAAGGATTCAATTAAATGATGCGGAAGCTTGCGGATAAAACCGACCGTGTCTGAAAGCAAAAAGGGGATGTTTCCAAACGTCACTTTTCGTACAGTTGCATCTACTGTCGCAAAGAGTTTGTTTTCTGATAGAACGCCCGAGCCCGAGAGCAGGTTCATCAACGTGGACTTCCCGACATTTGTGTAACCTACCAGGGCAACTCGCACAACGTTGCCCCTACCCTTTCTTTGCGTGACGCGCTGTTTCTCGATCTTCTTCAATTTTTCCTTTAAAATGTCAATCTGATTCCGGATGTTTCTCCGGTCGGTTTCCAGCTCCCTTTCACCCGCTCCACCTCGTGTGCCCGTGCCTCCTCGCTGCCGTTCAAGGTGAGTCCACATTCGGGTTAAGCGCGGCAACAAATACTGATTTCGCGCCAGTTCCACCTGAGTTTTTGCCTGGGCAGTTTGCGCACGCCATAAGAACAGGTCAAGTATAAGTAAACTCCTGTCGTAAATACGCACTGTTGCTCGTTCCGAATTCTTTGGATTGAACTCCTTTTCCAGATTTCTCAGTTGCGAAGGTGATAAATCATCGTCAAAAATTACATTGGTGACTTTATTGGCAACTACAAAATCGACTACCTCAGTAAGCTTGCCCTTTCCTATGAAAAAACGTGAGTCAGGGTGTGTAAGATTTTGTACGAATTGTCGAATAGTATGTATGCCAATCGTCTCGGCGAGGAAGGAAAGCTCATCCAGATGCTCCTTGGTTTCGGTCGCACTCCTCGGGCTGCCTAACGCAATCAAAATTGCTTTGTTATCTTGCTTTAACATTAAACGTTATGACCTTTTTTAGACTTAATTTTTTCAAACATAACGGATAATTTTTTAATGTATTGACAGAGTTACTTGGTAGCTCATTTTTGTATTTAAAAATAAGAAAACTGAAGATTATCTGATACTTCGACTTTTTTGTCGGATAAAAGGATTCCAGATAGTTCTCAACCTAGCCCATGAGAATTGCTATTGTCCTTAACACCTCCTGGAACATTTACAATTTCCGGATGAATTTTATTAGAACTTTGCTTAAGCAAGGTCACGAAGTTCACACTATTGCACCCGAAGATACCTATACGCCAATGATCCGTGAAGCTGGCTGCATTCACCATCGGGTCAAAATGGATAGTCGTGGTGCGAATCCCCTTAAGGATTCAGCGCTTATCCTGGAGCTCTTTGCAATTTACCGGAAGGTAAGGCCAGACGTTATCCTTCACTATACCATCAAGCCGAACGTATATGGCACGATAGCGGCAGCTCTGCTGGGTATTCCTGTCATCAATAATGTTTGTGGGTTAGGTACGGTATTCCTTAAGGATAATCTGGTCTCCTCTATTGCCATTTTTTTGTACCGGATCAGTTTCCGATTTGCCAGCAAGGTATTTTTTCAGAATTCCGATGATCAGAAACTCTTTATCGATAAAAAATTAGTGCCTTCCAACGCAGTGGATACCATACCTGGCTCCGGCATCGACCTGACTAGGTTCCAACCAGTTTCTTTCAGGCGCAATAACAAGTTTACATTCCTGTTGATTTCCAGATTGATCACAGATAAGGGTGTTCTGGAATTCGTTGAAGCCGTTAAAAAGCTTAAATCCAACGGCATGGATGCCCACTTTCAGGTTTTAGGCGCAATGGATCCTTTGCATAAACGCGGCATTAAGGTTGATCTGATTGCCGAATGGATCAATTCGGGAACTATTGAATATTTAGGCACAACCAACGATGTGAGGCAGTTTATTGAAAATGCAGATTGTGTAGTGTTACCTTCCTATCGAGAGGGCACTCCTCGGACGCTGCTGGAGGCGGCCAGCTCCTCGAAACCTATTATTGCAACCGATGTCCCAGGCTGCAATAACGTTGTAGAACATGATTTCAATGGTTTTTTATGTAGGCTTAAGGATGCAGACGACCTGGCTGATAAGATGAAGAAAATGGCCTGCTTGTCTGATGAACAGCTAAAGAAGTTTGGTAGAAATGGCAGGGCAAAGATGGAAGCCGAGTATGATGAATCTGTAGTGATAAATAAGTATCTTGCGGCGTTAGTTGAATTAAAGCAAGCCTCTTAACAGAGAATAAAAAGACAATGCAAGTAAAAACTACGAGCTTCGAAGGCTTGATAGAGATTTATCCTGACATTTTTCAAGATGAGAGAGGATGGTTTTATGAGTTTTACAAGGAAGAAACTTTTAAGAAACATCATATTCACTACTCATTTGTCCAGGAGAATCAATCCTTCTCAAAGAAAGGTGTGATCCGTGGCCTCCACTTTCAACGTCACCCATATGCTCAGGCGAAACTGGTGACGGCCCTGACTGGCAAAGTTTTGGATGTAGCGGTCGACCTGCGGCCATCGTCGCCAACTTTTAAGCAACCATTCTACTACCTGCTGGACAGTGCCAAGCGCAATATGCTGTTGATCCCGGAGGGGTTTGCACATGGCTTTGCAACGCTAGAAGATGCCGTATTTTTTTATAAATGTTCAAATGTATATAACAAGGATTTTGAGTCGGGCATACGATGGAATGATCCGGAATTACAAATTGACTGGAACTTAAACAACCCGATCGTATCAGCAAAAGATGCAGCGTTGCCTCTAATGGCGGAACTGCTTGAAAACTCGGTTATAGCATAGTGTTGAGACAATTTTTTAAACATTGAGAATCATTTTTTTTAGTAAGCACTTGCGTTACTTCCTCTTGGTCTTGTGTATTTCGTCCTGCCAATCATACAGGCAAAACATTATGTTCCAACTGCCGGAAGGTACTCAGCTCGATCAGCAAATTGATATTGCTGAGAAGAGTTATGTTATTCAAAAATACGACTACCTCGAAATCGACGTATTTACCAATAAAGGGGAGAGAATTATTGACCCTGAAGCAACGTCGGTCTCAGAACAAGGGCGCGGAACCGTTCCCCCGACAAAGCCCACGTATGTTGTTGATGCCAATGGCATTTCAAAATTTCCTATGGTGGGAGAAATAAAACTTGACGGACTCACTATACGCCAAGCTGAGGAATTGCTACAACAGGCCTACGCGAAATACTACGAAGATGCGTACGCCGTTCTGCGATATACCAACAAACGTGTAATTGTGTTGGGCGCGCCTGGTGGACAGGTGATTCCGCTCACGAATGAAAACGTGCGACTCGCGGAGGTATTGGCATTAGCCACGGGGTTGAACAACGACGCAAAAGCACACAATATCAGGGTATTGCGCGGTGATAAAGTTTTCGTCGCAGATTTGAGCACCTTTGACGGTTACGTGAAGAACAATATGCCCATCCAATCCGGGGACATTGTTTACGTTGAACCCGTCCGCAGACCTTTCACTGAGAGCCTCCGTGATTATGGACCAATCCTTACCATTGTAACCAGTCTGACGACGTTGATTATTGTAATTTTTGAACTTCGATAGAAGATCGTGGAAAATCAGAATCACATACAAAATCAATCGACCGCCATCGAAGGCATTGATTTTAACAAACTTAGAATTGCCTTTCGCAATCACTGGATGTGGATTGTTGTTATTTTTTTCTTGGTCAATTTTACCGCCTATCTTTTTATCCGCTACACCAAAAACCTGTATGAGTCGTCGTCAGAACTGAAGTTAGATGTGAAGCAAGAGGCCACTGAGTTTGGAATTAAGACTGCTATCGAAGACCAAAATTTGAATCTTATATCCGGTGAAATTGAAATAATTCAGTCTAGATTGTTTCTAAGCCGCATTCTGGATTCCACTAGGCTCGATGTCAGCTACTTCAGCATAGGCAGAGTGTTGAATGAAGAGCTCTATCAGAGCCTGCCTTTCGTGGTCTCCTATGGCCCTAATGTCAACCGGATAATTAACACGCCGATATATTTTGAAGAGGAGAGTGTTGATGGGTTTACGTTAACCATCGGTG
>JAICGJ010000094.1 GCA_025923195.1 Chryseolinea sp. | reverse complement strand
TGAGCACGAAGGCACGTATCGGTTGCCAGAAGCACAGTTGGACCGTTTTCTCTTTAAGATCAGGGTGAATTACCCGACGCTTGACCAGGAATTAGATATCATAGCAGGTCATCATCAAAGAAAGGGAACCAATCCAACGTCGGAGATAAACTCAGTGCTTACCGCCGAACAGATAGGGGCATATCGGCAAGCAGTGCAACAGTTGTATGTCGAGGACCACTTGCTTCGTTATATTGCACAGATTATACATGAAACAAGGAACAGCGCTGCCCTTTTCTTAGGAGCTTCACCCCGCGCGTCCATTGCTCTGCTTAACGGCGCAAAGGCCTATGCAGCAGTGAATGGCCGCGACTTTGTTACACCTGAGGATATAAAGTTCATAGCAATTCCCGTATTGCGTCACCGGATTATGCTAACACCAGATAAAGAAATGGAAGGAATAACACCAGATGAAATTGCTGAGCAAATCATAAACAAAGTTGAAGTGCCACGTTAAATGAAGTTTCTCCGGCCATTATATTTGAATAATCGATTGTTCATTGCAGTATCTATTGTGGTGTCCTGTTTTATTATAAGCTTTATATCGGGCGGATGGATAGTCGAGATTTCCAAAGCATGTTTCTTTTTACTGATAGGCGTTCTTGCAACAGACGCTATCCTTTTGTTTCGAATCAGGAAGGGTATCGTTGGGTATCGCATTACTCCTGAAAAACTTTCGAACGGCGATGCAAACGAGCTGACAATTCACATACAGAACTTCTATCCATTTACGACCTATCTTAATGTGATCGACGAGATACCGCACCAATTTCAGCGAAGGGATTTGAGTTTTGAGGTAAGCGTGGGCGCAGGAGAAAAAAAAGTCATACAATATAAAATTCGTCCTGTTAAGCGAGGTGAATATTCATTCGGGGCCGTAAATGTTTTTGTCAGTTCTCCATTGGGATTTCTGTCACGAAGATTTAAGTTTTCGGCAGATGCGATTGTGCCCGTTTATCCATCTTATGTTCAGATGAGAAAGTATGAGCTCATGGCCATTTCGAACAGGCTTACAGAGGCTGGCGTCAAGCAAATACGACGCTTGGGGCACAACCGCGAATTCGAATTGATTAAGGAGTATGTCAGTGGCGATGATTTTCGAACAGTCAACTGGCGGGCTACCGCTCGGAAAAACACTGTCATGGTAAATCATTACCAGGATGAAAAATCTCAACAGGTGTATAGCGTAATCGACAAAGGTAGGGTTATGCAAATGCCGTTCAACGGGCTAAGTTTGCTGGATTACGCTATTAATGCTAGTCTGGTGATTTCCAACATCGCGATAAAAAAATCTGATAAGGCGGGTTTAATTACATTCCAGCACAAAATTGGTTCCATTGTTCCTGCATCAAAGCAAAACAAGCAAATGCTTCGAATAATGGAAATGCTGTATAACCAAAAGACAGCATACAGAGAGTCTGATTTCTCCACACTATACGCTCAGGTCCGAAGGAAAATAACACAGCGGAGCTTGCTATTGCTGTTTACAAACTTTGAATCGATATATGGATTACAGCGACAATTGCCATTCCTCAAAAGACTTTCGGATCAACACCTGCTTGTCGTGATCTTTTTCCAAAATACCGAAATGAATGTGCTGTTGGATACGCCCGCGACTACGCTGAAGGAAGTCTATCACAAAGCGGTCGCCGAAAAATTCAGCTACGACAAAAAGCTGATCGTTAAGGAACTCGGGAAGTATGGCATCCAGGCTTTGCTAACGGCGCCCGAAAACCTGACGGTCAACACCATTAATAAATATCTAGAATTAAAGGCAAGGGGAATGGTTTAGAAGCTGTCAGCGTACAGCTCAGAGCATACAGCTAGATTCGCAGAAGCTCTGTTTGCTGAAGGCTGTACGCTCCTGTATTTAATTTGTACTTTTATGTTGTTAAAATTGCTATGAGTTGGAAGCCAGCCTTGATCATCGTTGTATGCCTACTGGGCTATACTCATGCCTTTGCCCAACGCGCTAATTTCAGCTTACCAGCTGGAGTCATCCCTACAGACTACGAATCCGGGCAGGTTTGGGTTAAAGTAAAGGCTGATTATAGGGATATGTTCTTGAATAACCGGTCGAGCGCCAGAATTCCAGCACTTGTTGACGCCCACGTTAGGCCGCTGCTTTCCATCGGCTCACGGAATAAGAGCGCGGCCAGGCTAGCGCCTCGCAAGGTCGATATAGATATATCGCGTTACTTCCGATTGAGCTTTGATAAGAAATACCCAATCGAGGATTATATTAACAAATTGTATGCGACAGGTTATTTCGAACTCGTCGAGCCGCTGTATACCGAACACATGATGTTCACGCCTAACGATCCAGCGATAAGCAGCCAGTACTATCTGGACCTGATCAATGCAAGCGAGGCATGGGATATTAGCCGGGGAAGTACTTCTATTGTCATAGGGATCGTTGATACCGGAGGGGACTTGAACCATCCTGACCTGCAAAATAACATCTACATAGATCCTGCCGATCCAACGGATGGTATAGACAACGATGGTGACGGATACATTGACAACAACAGAGGCTGGGATTTTTCAGGAGCAGATGCGTCGCTCATTGGAACGCCCGGCTTTCAAGGCGATAACAATCCGTCGGTGTTTTCAGGGAATCGCTTTGGGCACGGCACGATGGTAGCAGGTTGTGCCAGCGCCAGCACGAACGATGCAATTGGCATTTCTGGCGTTGGATTTAACACGAAATTATTATTCACAAAGCATTATGCGGACAATCAGCCAGACAATTCTAACTCCTATTCGTCAAACTTATATGAAGGAGTTTTGTATGCGGCTCTGCACGGTGCAAAGATCATTAACTGTTCATGGGGTAATCCGTATGCCAGCGGGATTGCGCAGGATATTATTGACTTTGTGACCCTAGAGCTTGGATGTCTAGTGATAGCCGCAGCAGGTAACAGCAATTCCGAAAGTCCGCTATATCCAGCTGCCTATGATCATGTTTTATCTGTTGCCTCATCCGACGAAAATGACGCGCGCTCCTGGTTTTCAAATTACGGTGAAACCATTGACATCATTGCTCCGGGCTCAAACATTTATACAACGAACTATGATAATGGATATCGTACGGATTCCGGCACATCATTGGCAGCACCCATAGTGGCGGGCGCTGCCGCGTTGGTTTGGGCGCACAATCCGAGCCTTACCCCTCTTCAGGTTGCGGAGCAGCTTCGCATCTCGGCAGATGAGACCATTTATTTGAATAGCCCGGATTATTTGCACAAACTTGGACGTGGACGTCTGGATATGTCTAGGGCACTTACTCTTCAAAGTCCGTCGATCCGCGCCAGCAACCAGCGGCTTGTAAATAATTCAGGCGATGCGCCCGGTCCGGGAGAGACCGCGAAACTTTATTATGATTTTACAAATTTCCTCAAAGCATCTTCGTCTGGACTAACCGTTACCCTGTCCTCTGTATCACCATTCGTAACAATCACACAAAATCGGTTTCGTCCCGGCGCAATGACGACTAATCATACCGTTGGCAATGAGGTGGACCCTTTTGAATTAACATTTGCTGCGAGTTTGCCTGTGGATCAACCCATCGAAGCCATGCTTACATATTCAGATGGAAGTTATCAAGACTCGCAGCTGGTAACTTTTGTATTGCCGTCATTTATTGACATCAATGAAAATAACATCACGACGACAATTACGTCCGCTGGAAGGATCGGCTACTCTAATGCCCAGGCACAGAGCAATGGTTCCGGTTTTATCTATGATGACGAGTCTATCCTTTTTGAAATGGGTGTTATTATGGGCACATCGTCTTCTGTATTATTCGACAATGTGAGAGGTGCCAGCGGCGTATATAATCAGGACTTTACGTCGGCTTCAAAGATCAAAAAGCTAACGCCTGGAGAAAGATCTTATTCAGAGGTAACCGGATCGTTTAGAAATGCTGTGGCAGCGGGCGCTGAATCGTTGCAGATTTCGTATCGCAGCTTGGTTTGGAAAGATGAACCCTATCAAAATTTTGTCATACTGGAATATACTGTCAGGAACACAACAACCATTGATATTTCGAATTTCTTTATGGGCCTTTTTGCTGACTGGGATATTCTGGCAGGGGGTAGCAGCGACAGGGCTGCATGGGACAATGATGCTCGCTTAGGATATGTTTTCCCGGCTCAGCCATCGGGGCTTCCACGTGCAGGGATCCAGACGTTAAGTGACAAGCCAAATTACTATGCAATTGATAATGATCAGTCGATTGCCGGCAATCCTCTTGGTATCTATGATGGCTTTTCAGATAATGAAAAATTTACAGCAATCTCCAGCGGCATTGCTAAAACACAGGCGGGGGGAACAACCGGCGGCGATGTTAGCCAGGTCGTTAGCGTTGGACCGTATGACATATTGGCTGGCGAAGAAATCACAATAGCTTTCGCGCTACACGGGGCGAATACGCTCCAAGAACTGATTACTTCGGCGAAGTATGCTGATACCCTTTATAACTATACCTTCCGGGCCGTCAAGCCGACAGCAACCAATTTAGAAGTTTGCCAAGGCGACGACGCAATTCTCCGTGTCAATGGTGCTACAAAGTATAACTGGTACGATGATTTTATTGGGGGCGCCCCAATCTTTTCCGGTCCTGAACTTACCATACGGTCGCTACAGAACGATACTGTGGTCTTTGTTTCCAATGCAGAAGAGAGTTATGAAAGCTTGCGCACATCGATCTCAGTGGACGTAAAATCAAGACCAACGATTGTTGCCTCGGGGGACTTGGAATTTTGTGAGGGCCGGACAGTTGTACTTTCCGCTACCAAGGGGAATGAATATACGTGGAACACCGGAGCAAAGACGGAAAGCATCGAAGTTGGCATAAGTGGCAATTATTCCGTTCAGGTCAGAGACGGACAAGTGGTGTGTCCGTCCATGCCGGTCCAGGTAACAGTTCACGCGAGACCAATATCTGACTTCACAGTTTCGACTGAGTCAATAGGCGATGGGTATCTGGCGAACTTTGTTAATCAAAGTGTTGGTGCTTCAAAGTGGCACTGGGACTTTGGGGATGGACAGGTTAGCAACGAAGAAAATCCGATACACAACTACCTGACAATGGGCAACTACGTTATCACACTAACTTCAACGTCAGAGGAAGGATGCGAAACCACAGAGGCGAAACCGCTCGAAGTCATAACGGAGAGCGAAACTACCCTTGAGAAAGCAATCACACTATATCCGAACCCCGTCAATGCACAGAAGATTCTGCTGCACAGCACAATAACAGACCAAACTCTTGATGTACAAATCTACGATTCACAAAGCAAGCTCGTATATCAGCACACTTTCGAAAATAGTGATTCGGAAAATTTGTTGAATATTTCGGGATTGGCACCTGGGGTTTACCAAGTTCGGATCAGCACTCCGCTCGAAATGCTTTATACAAAAATCGTAGTCGCACCGTAGACCAACCGTGGCAATCGTTATTTGATAATGAAAAATACCGCTTATTTAAAGGTTACGTCTATTTAATTCTTTAACGGCATAATCGCATGCCCTGGCTGTTAACGCCATGTACGTAAGGGAGGGGTTAACGCACGACGACGACGTCATACAAGACCCATCTGTAATGAATACATTTTTTACTTCGTGCATCTGATTATAGCTATTCAATACCGATGTTTTTGGATCTCTGCCCATTCGTGCAGTACCCATTTCGTGATTCGCGTTGCCGGGAAATGAGGTGTTCATGTATGTCTTCACATTGTGATACCCGATTGCCTCAAACATTTCGCCCATGGAACTCGCCATATCTAGCTGCATGGCTTTTTCATTCTCTTTAAATTCCGCGTCAATATTTAAAGTTGGCCGTCCCCATCTGTCTTTGTTGTCAGTATTTAACGTAATCCGATTCTCGGCGTAGGGTAAACATTCCCCAAATCCACCAAAGCCAATATTCCATTCACCCGGGGTTTGCGCCTGTTCCTTCAAAACGGAGCCGAGCGAAGTGGACTTCACCAGACTATCCCACCCTTCCCTGCTGGCGCCGCCTTGCAGCCCGAACCCTCGCACATAGTCATTTCTTTTTGCATTCAAATTCCTGAATCGCGGTATATAGAGTCCCACAGGTCTGCGTCCTATGTAATACTTATCAGTAAAGCCTTCGACGCTGGCGGTGGCGCCGGCCTGCTTATGATGATCCATCAGATTCCGCCCAACCTGATCGCTTCCATTACCCAGTCCGTTAGGAAATCGCTTGGAGATGGAATTTAAGAGTATGAATGTTGTAGCAACAGTCGCAGCGTTGAGAAAGATTATTTTGGAATAGAATTCCGTGACTTCGTTCGTTTCTGTATCGGTCATTTCAACGCCTATGGCTCTTCCTTTTTGATCATCGTATAACACTCTGTTCACGAGGGAATGAGGTCGCAGCGTCAGGTTTCCTGTTGCAAATGCCGCTGGCAGCGTACTGGCGTTCGTGCTGAAATATGCCCCGTAGGGACATCCGCGATGACAAAGATTTCGAGTCTGACATTGCCCCCTTCCCTTCAGCGGGCGTGTCAAATTGGCTATCCGGCCCATTGTAACACGTCTGTCAGGAAATTTCTGTTCTATTGCAGTTTTGAATTCCCGCTCGACACAGTTCATCTCCATCGGCGGAAGAAATTTTCCATCTGGTAGATGTGGAATCCCTTCTGCTTGTCCGCTGACACCGATAAAAGATTCAACATAATCGTACCAGGGGGCGATGTCGTTATATCTGATAGGCCAGTCGACGCCGTGGCCGTCAAGGAGATTGGCGGTGAAGTCAAGGTCGCTCCATCGGTAACTCATGCGTGCCCACAATACAGATCGGCCGCCAACGATGTCTCCCCGAATCCAGTCAAACCGTTTTATTTCAGTATAAGGATTTTCCAGGTCGTTAATGTAGAAGGACTTATTATCGCCCCTGTAGCTGTAATGTCGTTTTTGAATGTGGCCTCTCCGCTTGTCTTCTTCGGTGAGGCGTCCGCCATTTGGAAAATCCCACGGGTCTTTTGTTGCTGTGGGATAATTTGGATGTTCCAGTGGTTTGCCGCGTTCTAGCATCAACACCTTCAACCCTTTTTCGCAAAGTTCTTTCGCAGCCCACCCGCCGCTGATTCCAGAGCCAACAACGATAGCATCATACGTGTGACTCTCTTTTCCTTTTTGATTCAAGTTCATAAACTTCCTCAGGGCCTTAAAATGTTAATTATCATCAACTATTAAAAGCGATTTTTTTTGAATCAACCTGCTATTTGCTCATTGACAACGATTGAGTTCAGCCCCATTATCATTAACCAAGGATTCTAATAATTAATCTGGTCAATGTGCTTATCATTTCGATCTGTGTTTTATTTTTGCGCAATTTTGTTCATCCCACTCCTTAAAAAATGCCAAGAGACAGAAGTATTCGTTCGGTCCTCATCATCGGTAGCGGTCCCATAATAATTGGCCAGGCCTGTGAATTTGATTATTCAGGCTCGCAAGCAGCGCGATCGCTTCGCGAAGAAGGCATCGAGGTCGTTTTGATCAACTCGAATCCGGCAACGATCATGACCGACAAGGTGACTGCGGATCATGTTTACCTGAAGCCCCTTACCAAAAAGTCTATTCGGGAGATATTGGAGAAACATCATATCGACGCTGTGTTGCCGACAATGGGAGGCCAGACAGCACTTAATCTATGTATTGATTGCGAAAAAGCCGGGATATGGCAGCACTTTGGTGTCCGCATTATTGGTGTAGATATTCGCGCGATAGAGACTACGGAGGACCGTGAAAAATTCCGCCTGAAAATGATAGAGCTGGGTGTGGGTGTGTGCAAGGGCGGGACAGCCACATCTTTCTTGATGGGGAAAGAAATTGCACAGGAAATAGGATTTCCGTTGGTTATAAGGCCTTCTTATACTTTGGGCGGAACCGGTGGTGCATTTGTAAATCATCACGATGATTTTGATGACGCCTTAAACAATGGATTACATGCCTCCCCAATTCATGAAGTACTGGTTGAGAAGAGCATTATGGGATGGAAAGAATATGAGCTCGAATTGCTTCGCGACGGCCTTGGGAACGTGATTATAATTTGCTCCATCGAAAATTTCGATCCGATGGGGATCCACACGGGCGATTCTATTACAGTAGCGCCAGCCATGACTTTGCCGGACACAGTGTATCAGCACATGAGGGACCTGGCCATAAAAATGATGAATGGCATAGGGCAATTCGCGGGAGGTTGCAATGTGCAGTTTGCGCTTAATCCTGACGACGACCAGGACATAATCGGTATTGAAATCAACCCGCGCGTATCTCGCTCTTCCGCGCTGGCGTCAAAAGCAACAGGCTACCCAATTGCTAAAATTGCCGCGAAATTGGCCATTGGATACAACTTGGACGAACTGACAAATGCAATCACGGGTACTACAACAGCGTATTTTGAGCCTGCTATCGATTATGTTATCGTAAAGGTACCTCGCTGGAACTTTGATAAGTTTCATGGGACCGACCGAAAGCTTGGTCTGCAAATGAAGTCCGTCGGAGAAGCTATGGGCATTGGTAGAAATTTTCAAGAAGCCCTTCAGAAAGCATGTCAGTCGTTAGAGATAAGGAGAAATGGCTTGGGTGCAGATGGCAAGGAATTGACTAAACAGGATGAATTACTATACAGTCTGGAGCACCCTAGCTGGAATAGGGTTTTTCATATCTATGACGCAATTAAGCTAGGCATACCGTTGAAGACCATCGCAAAGTTGACAAAGATTGACAGGTGGTTTCTGAAGCAGATCGAGGAGCTTGTGGAGTTGGAAAAGGAAATCAGTCAATACGATTTAAACACAATTCAGCCCACCCTTCTCCGGAAGGCGAAGGAAAAAGGTTTTGCAGACCGGCAAGTTGCCTACATGCTGGATTGCTGGGAAAGTGAAGTGTATAAAAAACGCAAGGAATTCGGTGTTAACCGCGTATTCAAGCTTGTAGATACCTGTTCAGCCGAATTTGAGGCCAAGACCCCTTATTATTATTCAACTTTTGAAGCGGAAAACGAATCCATTCCATCATCCAGAAAGAAAATTGTCGTGCTGGGGTCTGGTCCTAACCGGATCGGACAAGGTATCGAGTTTGATTATTCCTGCGTGCATGGGGTTCTGGCAGCAAGGGAGTGCGGTTATGAAACCATCATGATCAACTGCAATCCTGAAACGGTTTCCACGGATTTTGATATTGCTGATAAGCTTTATTTTGAACCTGTTTTCTGGGAACACATTTATGATATTATTCAGCATGAAAAGCCGGAAGGAGTTATCGTCCAATTGGGCGGTCAAACTGCGTTGAAGCTTGCAGAAAAACTTCACAAGTACGGGATCAAAATACTGGGAACGTCTTTTGATGCGTTGGATCTGGCAGAAGACCGCGGCAGATTTTCCACGTTGCTAAAAGAGCTGAATATTCCTTATCCGCAATTTGGCGTGGCTGTGAATGCTGACGCAGCCATAGAGGTCTCGAAAACAATAGGCTTTCCGTTGCTTGTTCGCCCCTCCTACGTTCTGGGAGGCCAAAGCATGAAAATTGTAATTAACGAGCAGGAATTGGAAGATCATATCCTGGATATATGGAAGCATCTGCCCGAAAACAAAGTTTTGCTCGATCACTTTTTGGACGGGGCTATTGAAGCAGAAGCTGATGCCATTTGCGATGGGAAAGATGTTTATATCATTGGTATAATGCAGCACATTGAACCAGCTGGAATCCATTCCGGAGATTCATACGCTGTTCTTCCACCATATAATTTGGGAGATTTTGTCATTAAGCAAATTGAGCATTACACCCATAAGATCGCTCTTGCCCTTCAAACGGTTGGGTTGATCAATATCCAGTTTGCTATCAAGAATGACAAGGTTTATATCATCGAAGCGAATCCAAGGGCATCAAGGACGGTGCCCTTCATTTGTAAAGCGTATGACGAGCCTTACGTCAATTATGCCACCAAAGTGATGCTGGGTGAGAAGAAAGTGAAAGACTTCACCTTCAACCCTACTAGAAAAGGTTATGCCATTAAGGAGCCCGTGTTTTCCTTTCACAAATTCCCAGATGTTAATAAGGAACTAGGTCCCGAAATGAAATCCACAGGGGAATCTATTTACTTCATAGACGACCTGATGGACGATTACTTCATGAAGATCTATTCCGAACGAAATCTTTACCTGAGCCGATAAGGGGCTAACAGCATTTGCGACATGTTTTGGGCTGGTTTAGGTTCGCCGGCCTGCAATGTGAAAAACGGCAAGTAATTGGGTAATTACTGCACGAACCTATACCTTTGCTTTCCGGTTATTTACTAAATGATTACCATGCTAAAGTTTATAATCATAACCAGTTTAATCTTATATCTCATTTACAAGGTGGGAACGCTGTTTTTTAAAGCTGGGGCGGCGTCACAGCAACTTCGCGATCAACAGAAGCGATCATTTGAAGGGAATGACCAGGATAGCAAGAACCGCAAAGGCAATTCGAAGCCTGGCGAATACATCGATTACGAAGAAGTCAAGTAATCACACTTTCTTTCTCAAATTATCAACCTCAGGCAAGTGAGCACCATTCACTTCTATAAATATCAAGCTACGGGCAACGATTTCGTGATCATTGACAATCGCGAAGCGAATCTGAGTTTTAGTGCTGCCCAAATCGCAGCAATATGCCATCCTAAGTTTGGTGTGGGTGCAGATGGTCTGATTTTAATTGAGCGGCATCCTTCACTTAATTTCCATCTTGAATATTTCAATAGTGATGGCTCTAAAAGCCTATGTGGTAATGGCTGTCGTGCTGCCGTGCAATTTGCTTCTCGTCTTGGACTGGTGAATGGCAAAGCCAACTTTACAGCTTTTGACGGTCCTCACGCAGCGGAGATCCTAGACAATGGAAATATTCGTCTAAAGTTGGCAGACGTTAAGGAAACGAAAGTCATAGGCGATGATTACTACATCCATACAGGTTCACCGCACTACATAAAATTTGTACGTGACGTACAAAACTATCCTGTATTCGCGGAGGGAAAGAAGATTCGATACGATGCCCAGTTCGAACCAGGCGGAGTCAACGTAAATTTTGTTGAGCTCCAACCGGATAACACAATTTTTGTAAGAACATATGAACGCGGTGTTGAAAACGAAACATTATCGTGCGGGACGGGAATCACAGCTGCCGCGCTGGCCGCTGGATTGAAGGGGTATCACTCTCCAGTTGCGATCCAGACCCTTGGAGGTACGCTCTCCGTAGAATTTAAAAGCGGACAGTCGGGCACGTTTCAGGAAATTTACCTTATTGGGCCTGCCAAAATGGTCTTTGAAGGGCAATTGGAACTTTAATTGCTCATCCGTAATCCAAAAAACAATTTTAACTTTGATCCCCATTGGAAACGTTATCCGTTAATGGTTAGATGGGTTAGTAACATCGGCGTAACAGATAACGGATAACGGATAACGGACAAAACAGCATGCTGAAACTTATTGCCAAACTTTTCGGTACAAAATCGGAAAAAGACATTAGACGTATAATGCCATTGGTTGAACAAACCAAGCAGGAGGGTGAGAAACTAAAGTCAATAACCAACGACGAATTAAGGGCCGAAACAAGGAAGATCCAGGACCAAATAAATCAGGACCTAAAGGGAATTGATGATCAACTCGCTGCATTACACAAGAATATCGCAGATAACCCATCCCTTGACATAAACGAAAAAGAATCCGTTTTTACTCAAATTGACAAGCTTGAAGAGGACCGCAATAAGGAACTTGAAAGGGTACTAATGAAAGTTCTGCCGAAGGCTTTCGCCATCGTGCGTGAAACGGCAAGACGCTTCAAAGAAAATGAATTGCTCGAGGTAACAGCGCAGGATTTTGACCGGGTGATGGCAGCCACACACGAGAATGTCATAATCGATGGAGACAATGCACGGTGGAAAAATCAATGGATGGCTGCAGGAAACATGATCACCTGGGACATGATTCACTATGAAGTGCAGATCATCGGCGGAATCGTTTTGCATGAAGGTAAGATTGCTGAAATGGCGACAGGTGAGGGCAAAACCCTTGTTGCTACTTTTCCAGCCTTCTTAAACGCGTTAGCAAAGCGAGGTGTTCATCTCGTAACAGTTAACAATTATCTCTCCGTGCGCGACAGCGAATGGATGGCACCAATTTTTCAGTTTCATGGATTGACGGTTGATTGTATTGATAAATACGAACCGAACTCATTAGCACGAATAAACGCCTACAAGGCAGACATTACTTATGGCACTAACAATGAGTTTGGATTTGATTACCTGCGCGACAATATGACGCGTGAGCCGCAGGAATTGGTGCAGAGGACACATCACTTTGCCATGGTTGATGAAGTTGACTCTGTGTTGATCGATGAAGCCAGGACCCCGCTAATCATTTCTGGACCTGTGCCGCGAGGCAACGAGCATGAATTCTACGATTTGAAGCCACGGATTTTCAAATTAGTGGAAGCTCAAAAGAAATTAGTGAACGAATATTTGAACAACGCGCGGAAACTGATCGCCGACGGCAACGAGAAAGATGGCGGTTTGAATTTGTTTCGCGCATTCCGCGCTATGCCTAAGCATAAGCCGCTGATCAAATATTTAAGCGAGACTGGTAATAAGGCGATCCTTCAGAAAACTGAAAATTATTATTTAGCTGACAACAAGCGCAACATGCCTGAGGCTGACAAGCCCCTGTATTTCATCATAGATGAAAAAGACAACAGTGTTGATCTGACTGAGAAGGGCATTGACCTTATAACCGGAGAGGGTGAAGACCCTAAATTTTTTATTCTTCCTGAGATCGGCACTGAACTGAACAAAATCGAAAAAGATTCTACTTTGGATGACGTCGTAAGGTTTCAAAAAAAGGAGGAGATCATTCGCGACTATCAGGTAAAATCACAACGTATTCATAGTGTAAATCAATTGCTTAAAGCTTACACGCTATTCGAAAAGGATACAGAATACATTATCGTTGATGGCAAGGTGAAGATTGTTGATGAGCAGACGGGACGCGTAATGGAGGGCAGGCGCTACTCGGATGGATTGCATCAGGCTATCGAGGCCAAGGAAAATGTAAAGGTCGAAGACGCAACCCAGACTTATGCGACCATCACTTTGCAGAATTACTTCCGCATGTACCACAAGCTTGCCGGTATGACGGGTACGGCAGAAACGGAGGCGGGAGAGTTCTGGGATATTTATAAGCTAGACGTTGTGACGATCCCGACTAACAAGCCGACTGTCAGAAAGGATTATGATGACCTGGTCTATAAGACCATGCGTGAAAAATTCAATGCAGTTATCGAGGAAATAGTAAATCTAACGCAGCAGGGCAGACCTGTGCTGGTGGGTACAACATCCGTAGAAATTTCTGAACTGGTAAGCCGGATGCTGCAAATGCGAAAGATTAAGCATCAGGTGTTGAATGCAAAGCAGCACCAGCGCGAAGCAGAGATTGTTGCTGAAGCGGGTAAACCAGGCACAGTGACAATAGCCACCAATATGGCCGGTCGGGGTACTGACATCAAGCTTACGCCTGAATCGCGTGCAGCGGGAGGGTTGGCTATTATTGGTACAGAGAGGCATGAGTCGCGAAGGGTCGATCGACAGCTTCGGGGCCGTTCCGGGCGCCAGGGCGACCCTGGAACATCGCACTTCTATGTTTCTCTTGAAGACAATCTGATGCGACTGTTCATGCCTGAGCGAATTGCTCGGATCATGGATAAACTTGGTTTAAAAGAGGGTGAGGTGATTCAGCATTCCATGGTGACGAGCTCGATCGAGCGCGCCCAAAAGAAAGTGGAGGAGAACAACTTTGGAATCCGCAAGAGATTGTTGGAATATGACAACGTGATGAACTCACAACGCGAAGTCATTTACAAGCGACGGAAGAATGCATTGTTCGGAGAGCGGCTGGAACTTGACATATTGACGATGCTGTTTGATACATGCGAAGACATGGTGATCAACGCGAAAAATGCCAGCGATTATGAAAGCCTGCGCCTGAATGCATTGAGTACGCTGGGACTTGACTACGAAATTACAAAAGAAACTTTTGACAGGCTTGATCAGCCGAAAATCGCAGAAGACCTTTACCACAAAGCGCTGGAGCACTATCACAAAAAGAATAAAATGGTGGCAGAAAAGGCTATGCCGATCGTGAAGGAGATCTTTAAAACAAGAGGATCGACGGTCGAAAATATTCTGGTGCCATTTACAGATGGCCAAAAACAGATCGGTGTTGCTGCGAACCTGGCTAAAGCTGTAAGTTCAAACAATGGGGAGCTCGTGAAGTCAATGGAAAAAATGATAGCGCTCGCCATTATTGATCAGTTGTGGAAAGAGCATTTGCGGGAAATGGATGATCTTAAACAGTCAGTCCAGAATGCGGTGTACGAACAAAAGGATCCATTGCTGATTTACAAGTTTGAAGGCTTCGAGCTTTTCAAACGGTTCATTGCCAAGGTAAATGAGGATACGATATCATTTTTGCTAAAGGCGGATATCCCGGTGCAACAGCCTGACCAGGTTCAGGAAGCGAGGGCATCGCGCAGCCGCGTGCGATTGAACGAGCAGAAAGAGGAATCGCGTTCCCTGCTGAGTGGTGGGGGTGAACGTTCGGCGCCGGCTCAGACATCCCGGCCTCCTCAGGAAAAAATTATGCCCGCTAAATCTGAAAAAGTAGCCGGCAGAAATGATCGGGTTAGTGTGCAGTACCCGGATGGTAAAGTACTGCGGGATGTGAAGTATAAGAAAGTTGAGGAGGATATATTGAATAACAGATGTATAATAATTAACTAAATATGGGTAAGCTCGGATATATCTTGATCGTAGTATGGCTAGTGGGTTGTGCCAGTCCAAGGAGCACCACGGTTTCAACGCCTGGTCAGGGATACTCAGAAGATCTGTCCATTTGGAGGCCAAAGGTTGAAACTCCGGAAAATAACGCAACAAATACTGCCGTCACCAACGGCCCGAAGCAAACCCAATATGTGGAGCCAAAGTACGCTGTAAACAAGAAGCTTGATACCGTATTGGATAGTATTGATCGCTACAACAAATCAAGGGAATTCGTTGATGGATATGCCATACAGATTTACGCCGGGTTGAAAAGAGAAGATGCGCTGAACGCGAAGAAAAATCTGGCTTCGTCACTGCCCGACCTGCCATCTGAAGTGGAGTATTTGCAGCCTAACTTTCGCGTGAAGGTTGGCAAGTATTATTCCCGCATTGATGCGCAACGCGACTATATTGCCATCAAAAGATACTTTCCCACGGCGATTGTAATTCCGGATAAAGTTGCGATAAATTAGCAGATAACTCTTACATAGATCTCCCTTCATGAGTCTTCTCCAAAAAATTAAGTCTCTTTCTTCAGCGTATAGCACTCACACCGTTTCCATTAGAAGGCACCTGCACGCTCATCCAGAGCTGTCCTACCAGGAGTTTCAGACAGCGAAGTTTGTAGCAGAGCAATTGAGCTCATTCGGTATTTCGTCGCTACCGGTGGCGACCACAGGACTGGTTGCCGATATCAAGGGGAAAAACCCGGACAAGAAAACGGTGGCGTTGCGCGCCGACATGGACGCATTACCCATTGTCGAGGAAAATAATGTTATCTATAAGTCGAAGAATACGGGTGTCATGCATGCCTGTGGACACGATGTGCACACCTCATCACTGTTAATGACCGCAAGGATACTGAACGAAGTGAAAGAGGACTTTGAAGGTACAGTGCGTCTGCTATTCCAGCCCGGTGAAGAGAAGAATCCTGGAGGAGCATCATATATGATCCGCGATGGTGCATTGGAAAACCCGAGGCCCGCAGCCATATTAGGACAGCATGTATTTCCATTATTGCCCGCGGGCAAAGTCGGATTCCGTGAAGGAATGTATATGGCTAGCGCGGACGAAATTTATCTGAAAGTGATGGGAAAAGGGGGCCATGGTGCGGCACCTGACCTAGCGGTGGATCCTATCGTTATTGCGTGTCACATCGTAATCGCTTTACAACAAATCATAAGCCGAAATGCAAATCCAAGGCAGCCTACAGTGCTTACGTTCGGAAACTTTGTTGGTCTGGGAGCAACGAATATTATTCCCAATGAAGTAAATATCGCCGGAACCTTTCGCGCTATGAACGAAGTTTGGCGAGAGTCAGCATTGGCAAAGATCAAGAAGATGGCGGAATCTATCGCCGAAGGGATGGGAGGTAGTTGCGAGGTGGTTATATCGAAAGGATATCCTTACCTGGAGAATAACCCTATGCTTACACGCAGAATAAGGAAGGCAGCAGAAGAATACGTTGGTTCGGAAAACGTTGTTGACTTAGATATCACACTGGGAGCCGAAGATTTTGCTTATTATTCGCAGCTGGTGCCCGCAGCTTTTTATCGCCTCGGCACAAATAATCCCGCAAAAGGAATAACTTCCTACGTGCACTCTCCGACTTTTGATATAGATGAGGATGCCTTAACGATTGGTCCGGGCCTGATGGCATGGATGGCGCTGCAGGAACTTCAATTCACATAGTTATTAGGGCTATGCATTTCCATATTAGCTGTTTTCGAGCAGATTCTCGCGAGTGACGATTGTACGTTTAGTAAGGATGACCCGCGTCCACATGCCTCTAACTCTCCTGCCCGAATCGAATAACAGATCTCCACGATTCTTAAAACGCTTGTTCATGGTGTCCTGGATGATCCACGCTCCATCAATGGACGAATCCCCTGCGCGTAGCTCAACCGTGTCACCGTAATTCAGTCTGCCTCCCCAGCGATTGAGCAGGTCCCTGGAAACGGCCATCCAGCGGATAGAACCCTCTTTCAATTTTGTCAAATTGATTTTTTTATTCGACGCCGTCACAAGGGGATCCGAATCACACTGCGCACTGGAAGGATTATAAATTGTGAGCGTGTCAAGCGTCAGAATTTCATGGGAGAACAGTGTTGTTTTAGTTTCCGTGGTAGCTCCGGGAAGCGTAGTGAAGTACGATGAACCCAAAATAGCTACGATTGTTACGCACACGATTGCACTAAATCTCTTCATATTTCAAAAATTATTTCCTTAATGAAAGGCTTAGGCATCAGTAACCCATTTAGTACACCCATAATTCAGGGATTCCGGGGCTCAGCTGGGTTTTAGAAAGGAAGTGTAAAGAACGCAAACCATGTATGCAAAGTTTCAGTACGCACTGAACATGCATTGTCCATAAAACCTTTGGTCAAGTTGTGTTTTTGGTATTTTCGATCAACTTCATTGCTCTATGTGACTTAAGAGGTGCGACACCTTTAGCAAGGCTCCCAGCCAAGTAGGGCGGGATTTCAATTGAAGTTCGATTGCAGTTTGTAGAAGCGAACAGTCCTGGCTCTTTCGGGTGGTCCGTCATGTTGAGCATGCAATTGCCTCGAATCTACCGGACTTTCCTGTGAAACATCCCCAGCTGCGAGACTACACAAGCAAAGGCATGACAGCAAATTAAACCGTCGCTTTCACGTTAGATTGATCTATAATCTGAAAGTGATTGGTTTATGTAACCTGTGGGACTTTCTTTCGCAGTCTCAGAATTGGGATGTTTCGCAGATAGAGTAGTAACTTCGAGTGAGAAGGTAGGCTCAACATGACGGAACCAAGCTGACACCGACTTTTCGTTTCAACAACTGCTTAAGTTTCATTTCATATGATGCTGACATGAGCCGCATAAGAAAAATGAAATTATTTCCTCGTTGACGAAAAACTCAATTTCGCTGTCAAAGAAAGAAATAGGTTCTACAGAGCGCCTGCCTTAATCTCATCAACGATTGACGGGTCCAGGAGCGTAGTTGTGTCGCCCAGATTTGAGGTATCACCTTCGGCCACTTTTCGCAGTATTCTGCGCATGATTTTTCCGGAACGCGTTTTCGGTAGTCCGCTCACAAATTGAATTTTATCAGGTTTTGAAATAGGTCCGATTATTTTCGAGACGGTTTCGCGGATCTCATTCCTAAGCTTTTCTTCTTCAACAGGCTTGTTGTAGCATATCACGAACGCATAGATACCTTGCCCTTTTATATCATGCGGGAAACCAACAACCGCAGTTTCGCAGACGGCAGAATGTTCGTCAATGGCACTCTCAATTTCGGCTGTTCCCATGTTATGGCCTGACACTATAATAATATCGTCTACCCTTCCCGTTATCCTGTAATATCCATTTTCGTCGCGTTTGCAGCCATCACCCGTGAAATATTTACCCGGGAAAGTTGAAAAATATGTATCCTTAAAGCGTTGGTGATCACCGTAAATTGTCCGTGCTATGGCCGGCCAGGGAAACTTGATGGTAAGCCGGCCCTCCACATTGTTACCCGTTACTTCCTTCCCATTTTCATCCATGATTGCAGGCTGAACTCCCGGCAAAGGAAGGGTGGCGTGTGCGGGCTTCAAAGGCGTAACGTGGGCAATCGGCGATATCATAAACCCTGCTGTTTCAGTTTGCCACCAGGTGTCGATCACGGGGCATTTTTCTTTCCCGATATTTTTATGGTACCAGTGCCATGCTTCCTCGTTGATTGGTTCACCCACAGTGCCCAGCACCTCCAACGACGACAAGTCGCTGCGATCAACAAAGCTCAAGGGAGCCTTTTCAAGCGAGCGGATTGCTGTTGGAGCTGTATAAAAAATATTTACACGATGACGTTCAATAGCCTGCCAAAACCGACCCATATCAGGATATGAAGGAATCCCTTCAAAAATTACTGTGGTAGCACCCATGCAGAGCGGCGCATAAATGATATACGAGTGTCCTGTAATCCATCCAACGTCTGCGGTACACCAATACACTTGACCCTCTCTGTACTGAAACGCCGTTTGAAAAGTATATGCGGTGTAGACCATATAGCCCCCGCAGGTATGAACCATGCCTTTCGGTTTTCCAGTTGATCCTGATGTATACAGAATAAATAACAAGTCCTCCGAATCCATTTCCTCTGCAGGGCAATTGGGAGGAGCGTTCTTGATTGCTTCGTGCCACCACGCATCGCGCCCTCCTTTCATTGGGGGTTGGGTCCCTGTTCGAGACAACACAATAACACGAGCAACGGAAGGACATTTCTTCAACGCCTCGTCCACAATGGCCTTAAGTTCGATCTTTTTGTCACCCCGGACGGTTCCATCCGCTGTAAGGACGAGTTTGCATCCCGAATCATTGATTCGATCCACGAGAGAACCGGCTGAAAATCCAGCGAACACAACCGAATGCACTGCGCCTATCCGGGCGCAGCCCAAAACAGCAAAGGCAAGCTCTGGAACCATGGGCATATAAATGCAAACCCTGTCTCCTTTTTTAATTCCATTCTCCTTGAGCATGTTCGCAACTCGGCACACATCATCGTGCAGATCTTGATAAGTAATTTTTCTGGGCTCGTCCTTCGGATCGTTCGGCTCCCAAATGATTGCTGTTTGATTGGCCCTGTCAGGCAAATGCCTATCAATACAATTTTCAGTGATGTTCAATTTGCCACCGATAAACCATTTTACTTCGGGCTTGTAAAAATCCCATTCTAAAACCTTGCTCCATTTTTTTCGCCATACAAAGTTGTTGGCGATTTCTTCCCAAAAGTTTTCAGGGGTTTCGACACTTTTTTTATAGTGTTTTTCGTAATCATTGAAAGAAGATATTTTATTCATAGAAACCTGTCGCGGTTTAAGTGACAATAGTATCGGATAAAATTCTACTCTTTTTCTGGAAATTCAAATTTGTTTAATGGTGTGTTTAAACCACATGATGTTAAATTGGCCTTATTTCAGTAAATAGGTATATGAAAGACCTGAGTGCCTCCATCGTTGTGTATAAAAACTCGGCCGAAATGTTGACTAAGACTGTACAGAGCTTCCTGGAAAGCTCTCAACAGTCAAAGCTTTATATCGTGGATAACTCTCCGACCGATGAGCTCAAAGTGATCGTTAACGACCCTCGTATTATATATAGATTTAATAATAGGAATCTGGGCTTTGGCGCTGGTCATAATACCATTCTACGTGAAATACTGACTGATTCGAAATATCATGTTATTCTAAATCCGGACGTCTACTTTAATGGCCGTGTAATTGATACACTTTATCAATTCATGGATCAACACGTTGAGATTGGCCAGGTGATGCCGAAGGTACTTTATCCCGATGGGCGTCTTCAACCGCTGTGCAAATTGCTTCCTACGCCAAAAACTTTGATCAAGCGACGGTTTTTGAATTTTCATAAGTCATCCCTGGAAAAGGAAAATTACAGATATGAACTTCGTTTTTCAGGTTACGACAAGATTATGGATGTTCCATTTCTTTCGGGATGCTTTATGTTTTTAAGGACAGAAGCGCTTAAAAAAGTAGGTCTCTTTGACGAACAGTTTTTTCTGTATACAGAGGATACTGATCTATCGAGAAGGATCCATAAACATTATCGCACTGTCTATTTTCCTCAAGTCACTATTTATCACCACTACCAACGGGGTTCCTACCGGAATCTGTGGCTAATGTGGTGCAATATTAATAGCGCGGTACGTTACTTTAATAAGTGGGGATGGGCAAACGACAGGGAGCGGGAATTTTTTAATCAGCGAACGATACAGCAATTTGCTGAACTCGGTTGAATTAAATTTTATGAAAGAACTAACTCTCAACTCCATACCAACGAAACTGCGCGAGGAGGTCTTACGGACACTTCTTTACTATGACATCTTCAATTACCCTCTAAAAGCAGATGAGGTTTACCGTTTTCTTGGGATCGGTGGGGTTGACAAATCCAGCGTGCAGTACTGCCTTACGGCGCTGAGGGATATGAAAATGATCTATCAATTTGGTGACTTTTACTGCATGAAAAACAGCAAAGCTGTTATTGAGCGCCGTGTAAAAGGTAACTCGGAGGCCGATAGGCTTCTGACTCTCGCCAACAGGAAGTCAAGCTTCATTTCCAAATTTCCATTTGTGCGTGCTGTACTGGCATCGGGATCATTCTCTAAGGGCTATATGGATGAGAAATCGGATCTTGATTTCTTTATCATCACTGAACCTAGCAGGTTATGGATAGCCCGAACTCTTTTGGTGCTTTATAAACGGGTATTTCTTTTCAATTCTCACAAATATTTTTGTGTAAACTACTTTGTAGATGAAGAACACCTTGAGATTGAGGAAAAGAATCTGTTTACAGCCACCGAGCTTGCTACCGTTCTTCCTCTTTCGGGAGCGAGGCATTACGAGGAGCTGATCTTGAACAATCAATGGTTAAGGGATTTCTACCCGAACTTTGTGCCTCGCAGCCTTGAGAATGTTCCTCCCGGATCCGGTTCCATCGTTAAAAATTTCTTGGAGAAATTTCTCAATGTCTTCCTTGGTGACGCATTTGAGCGGTTCTGTCATAAGATGACACTAGCGCGATGGCGAAAGTTATATCAGAAAGAATATTCCGCAACAGATTTCAAGGTGGCATTCAAGTCAAAGCAGTACGCGTCGAAGAATCATCCGTCCAATTTTCAAAGGACCGTCATGGAAGTTTATGAGGAGAAGTTAAGGACTTGCGGGATCGGTGATCACAGGTCATCTGATGACAATGTATTTGTGATTGATACCACTGTGCTGCTGAAATCTTCCAGTGGAGTATGAATGTTCTGTTCACACATTCCTATTTTTACAAATTCGACCCAAAGCAATGGCGCTTCAAACAGCCTTATCCGCCATTGGGAACGATACTTGCGGCCGCAGTGATAAGGGAAGCCGGTTATACAGTTTCACTTTTCGATACAAATTTGCGAGACGATCCTTCGGAGATTATTCCTGTTCTGCAGGAGCGCAAACCAAAATATCTTGTGATTTACGACGATGGATTTAACTATCTCAGCAAAATGTGTCTCACTAATATGCGGGATGCAGCCTTTACCATGGCTGAAGAAAGCAAGAGGTCAGGATGTACCGTCATCGTTTCAAGTTCCGATGCAGCAGACCATTATGCGAAGTATTTCGAACACAGTGTCGACTATGTGGTTCGAGGCGAGGGTGAGGAAACCCTAAAGGAGCTACTTCTTGCTCTTGAGAATAGGCAGGACGTTACGCAGATATCCGGTCTTTCGTTTATGAATGAAGGCCATATCACCGTTACGGCTTCGCGACCAGTGATTCGTGATCTTGATGCATTACCATTACCTGCCTGGGATTTAGTAGACATCGATTCCTATCGTCGTATATGGTTGGAACATCACAATTATTTTTCCCTCAACATTGCCACGACAAGAGGATGCCCCTTCAAGTGTAACTGGTGCGCAAAACCTATCTATGGTAACCGCTACAGTTCCCGCTCTCCCGGGCACGTTGTCAGGGAAATAGAATTCTTGATCAAAAATTATTCACCGGACTACTTCTGGATGTGTGATGATATCTTTGGATTGAAGCCAGGATGGGTTCAGGAATTTCGCACGCTTCTCTTCGAAAAGGAGATGAAAATCCGCTATAAAATACAATCCCGGGTCGACCTGTTGCTTCAGGAAGATACCCTGGACGCCCTTGCCCAGTCTGGAGCCGATACTATTTGGGTAGGGGCCGAGTCGGGCTCGCAGAAAATTCTGGACGCTATGGACAAAGGGACTAAAGTCGAAGAAATCTATGCAGCTACCCGCCTTATGAAGCAAAGGGGAATCAGGGTTGCATTCTTTTTGCAGTTTGGCTATTTGGGTGAAACTGAAGATGATATCGATGCAACAATTGAGATGGTACGTGCCCTAATGCCCGATGAAGTGGGTATATCCGTCTCGTATCCTCTTCCTGGCACTAAATTTTATGACAAAGTGAAGGACCAACTCCGGGAAAAACAGAATTGGACCGATTCGGACGATTTGATGATGATGTTTGAAAGTACCTTTAACAAGGCATATTATAAGGAACTACACCGCTATGTCCATGCCATATACCGCAAGGAAAAAGGGTTTTTGAGCCTGAAAAAACTACTGCGGAATCCATTTCATTTTAGTTATAAGGAATTACGAACAGGTCTCGCAACATTTTACTATATTCCTACAACATTCACCCATGGGTTGAAGTTAAAGAAGTTAAAGTCCGAAAGTCCTGCTGTCAACCTTTAATGTGTGGTGCGTGGGAAGAACTAAAGAAGTGATAATGGGCGTACCTTTTGATCATATTGCCTCCTCATACGACTCGTCATTCACACGAACTCCAATTGGTCAACTTCAGCGAAAACAGGTCTGGAACTACCTTGAAAAAATTATGATTCAACTGAAAGGGTTGGATATTTTGGAACTCAATTGTGGTACGGGGGAAGATGCAG
>JAICGJ010000093.1 GCA_025923195.1 Chryseolinea sp. | reverse complement strand
TCGATACCGGTAATACTGTTATCGTCATTGAACACAACCTGGATGTAATTAAGCATGCTGACTGGATCATTGACATGGGGCCGGAGGGAGGAAACAAAGGAGGAAAGGTAATTTTTGAAGGAACCCCCAAGCAGCTGCTCCGCGCGAAGAACTCTCTTACGGGACAGTATTTACGGAACAGTCTTGAGAGGTAATAGTTATCCGTTGATAGTTTTAATAGTTAATAGTTAATAGTTATCCGTTAATAGTTAATAGTGGGTGTGGGCAAGGGTGTGGCGCTCGATCCCGATTACTGCGGGATTCAAAAAGTAATACTACTAATCAGTCATCTCTTCTTATATCACAGAACGAATAAACCATTCGAGTTCTAATCGAGCAGCACACCCACACCCATGCCCACTATTAACGGATAACTATTAACTATTAACTATTAACGGATACCAAGGAGCTTCAATCCATTCGTAACGACCTTCTCCAATTCCGGTCTACCGCTTCTTTTCTTCTGCAGATATTCCCGTATATCATGGCAAAGTTGCTGATACGATGAACGGTCATTTAATATTTCCAGTATTTCCAAGGACAGCAACCAGTCATCCGGGAAATCGCGAACTACGGTCTTCCATATTTCAGGAAGTTTAGATATCAACCGATCGTCTCCGCGCGCTTCTCGCACCTGGCGGTACAACTCATGTAGCTCGCGGTCTTTATCGTCGTAGGTGATCTGGTGCATCTTTTCGTGTGGTACCATCACCGTTGGCTGAAATGCTTCTACATCTGCTGGTCCCGCAAAGGCTGAAATGATTTTTTCACCTACAGCCATATGATAAGAGGGCTCGACCAGAATTACGTCGTCTTTATGATATACGGTAGCGTGGTGCCATTCTAAAAGAATGACCTTTCCCTTGCTTCGGATGACGTCCCGAATATATCCATCTACTCTAATGCCATGTTCAAAACTTATGGTTGAATGCTTGCCTCTTTCGATACCTGCTTGCTTCATCTGTTCATCCGTAAGATCCTCGAGCGGTATATCCGAAGAAATAAGTTTGCCAACCGGTGAGGAAAATCCGGATGGAAACCGTTCCTTATCATACCCCGAAAGTTGAGTATCTCTTAATGCTAAGGCGGTTGGGCCGGTGGTTGCAATGAAGATTGGCTGTCCATCCTCCTCTAACACCTTTGTAAATGTGCCAGAAACCTGCAACCCAGAGCTGTAAACGACTGTTCCCGTTTGTTCAGACGCAATGGCTTTTTTTACACCACTCAGGCCACCCGTTGTCCAGGCCATGAGTTTCTTGAATTCTTCCAGAACGGCATTCAGGTGCGCAAAATCCGGCGTGACAAAAAGTTGAGGTTGAGGCTTTGTTATATCATAATTATAGTGCATGGCCGCCAGCGTGTAAGGTAATTTCTTAACGTGGCTGCTCAAGCAACTCATACCTTCGCCAATAGACGAGAGCAGGCCTGCGCCATAAAGTTTATAATTGTCAAGCGTCCCGATCAGTCCATACTCGACCGTCCACCAATGCAAGTTCCTGATGAGTGCTAGTTCAGAAGGCTCGCCCATATTACTCTGTATTTTTTCGATGGCAGCCTCTGCTTCACGGATTTCATCATCTTTCGTAATGGGATCTTCCTTGATTATGGACAAATGGCGTATGGCTTCATAAAGCTCAACATCTTTCTTCGAGGAAAATGCTTTGCTTCCTGCTTCACCGATGTGCTTTAAGTAGGCAGCAAATTCAGGCATGGCGATGATCGGTGCATGTCCTGCAGACTCGTGAATAATATCCGGCGCCGGCGTATACTCAATATGCTCAAGCGTGCGGATATCAGCGGCAATCACGAGCACGTTGTATTTCGTAAACTCCATGAACGCACCGGGCGGAATAAAACCATCTACCGCTACTGCAGCCCAGCCGATGCTCTTCAATATCCGATTCATTCCATACATAGTTGGAATTTGTTCTATATCTACCCCAGCGAGCTGGAGTCCTTGCACGTATGACTCATGGGCAACTTTACGCAGATGATGGTAGTTTTGACGCATTACATATCGCCACACTGCCTGGTCAACTGGCGTGTACTCGTTGTAAGGTTGATCGACCACAAATTGCAGCAGGTGCTTGGGAAGCTTTCTGGTTACTTCGTTTAACTCCATGTTAAGTTTTGTTATTCGCACTCAGCAACAGTAACCAGGCCATCCTTACGTCGCCATTGGCAAGGACGGCCTGGGCGTGTTTATGAATGGCCGTGATGCGGTCATCTCCATTCGCCTGCAGGATGAGATCGTAGTTAAAGTTTTCGGAAAATTTCTTCACCTCCTCAGGTGATGGGATCTTATCGATGTTGGCAAGGCGCCCCAAATTATTTCCCGTTAACACATCACTGTTACGAATGTGGTCCGGCAGCAGGTCAAGACCAACTCCAGCCGGAAAACCTGGCTTGGGTACTTGAAAAATACTCTCGCCGGAAACACGGCAATAAAAATCACTGCCCATACGTGCTACACTATCCACTTTTCCGGGATCAACCTTTCCATGGCCGTTGAAGATATAATCCTGGACATGGATTAGTATTGCCTCGCAAATTACAAGGTTACCGGATCCGCCTTCCGATCCCAGAGATTTTACGTCTATTACTTTACACTCAAAGGACGCCGGCGATTCTTTCACACGGGGCGGCTTTACACGCTCGGATTTTACTTCCGTGAGCCCAGCTTTCATGAATTCATTTACACCCCTCGCGTACTCAGAACTTGCCAGCGAGACCTGCTCCACAATGGCATGGCATACGGTGTTGATAACAACTTCCTTCGTTTCCAATATATTCTCCAAAGTATGCTTTGTCGTGTTGTCGCGCTGACGCCGCGAAGGGGAGAATACGAGAACGACTGGCCTTGTACTGAAAATATTAAAGAAACTGAATGGACTCAGGTTAACATTTCCTTCGCTATCAACGGTGCTGGCCAGCGCAATAGGCCGTGGCGACACAATGCCAAGCAAAATGTCGTGAACCTCTTTGTGGTTTGCCGCTGTCTTTGGATCGATGGTCATGGGTACCGTTATCCGTTATCCGTTATTCGTTATTCGTTAATAGTTTTAATGGTTATTAGTTATCCTCTTCTCGCTAACGATACCGATTACTACTTACTACTTACTACTTACCACTTACTACTTACTACTTACTACTTACCACTCACTTTCTTCCCATTACTAATTACCGATCACATTGCCAGTAACCTCACCAAACCCGACCCGTACACCATCCTTGGAGGCAAAGCCTTTCATAATCACGGTATCGCCGTCCTCAAGGAATTTCCTGACGCTTCCATTCTTGAGTACAAGCGGCTCCTGTCCATTCCGCGTAAGTTCAAGCAGAGAACCTACGCTGTCGCGAGTCGGGCCGCTAATGGTACCCGAAGCCATGAGGTCCCCAACGCTTACGTTACATCCATTTATCGTATGGTGCGCGATCTGTTGGCAAACATTCCAGTACATGTATTTAAAGTTTGTACGACATATACACTCTGCCTGTTCTCCCGAAACCCGCAAATCCACTTCCAATTCGATATCGTAATTCAGCAGGCTATCACCACTGCATTGAAGGTAGGGAAGTAGCTGCACATCCTGCACAGGACCCTTAGTTTTAAAAGGCGCGAGCGCCTCGGCAGTAACGATCCATGGTGATACGGATGACATGAAATTCTTAGACAGAAAAGGCCCGAGAGGTACATACTCCCAGCTTTGAATATCGCGCGCCGACCAATCATTGAACAATAGGAACCCGAAGATATACTCGTCCGACTTCTCAATAGGGATCGCTTCTCCCAATGTCGAGTTTTTCCCGACGACAAGCGCGAGCTCAAGTTCATAGTCCAGCGCTTGTGTTGGGCCAAAAGTTGGTACTGTATCATCCTTGTTTTTCTTGAATTGTCCATGAGGCCTATTCAAAGGTGTTCCTGAGACTACTATTGACGACGCCCGGCCGTGGTATGCAACAGGTAGATGTTTCCAGTTCGGAAGCAATGCATTGTTTGGATCGCGGAACATCGCGCCAACATTGGTTGCGTGCTCTTTGCTTGAGTAAAAGTCAGTGTAATCGCCGATCCTGATTGGCAACACCATGTTGACCATTTCGTGTTTATGTAACGCTGATGCATGAATACTTCGATTGTCCTGCAGTTCATGGTTTTCAATCGAAAACAATTCAATCAGGCGTTCCCTTATTTTGTTCGTCTTCACCTTGCCCAAGGCAATAAATTCATTGAGGTGTCCTTTGTCAAAGATGCCGGCCGATATGTTGGCAGCCTTGAAATAATCGTGCTCGGCAAGCACTCTGAGATCAACAATGTAATCGCCGATCCTCGAGCAACAACACGGACCGGTAAGAGAAGTTCTAAAAACACCAAACGGGATATTATGGATGCTGAAGTCGGAGTTTTCAGGTATATCGATCCAGGATGAAAGCGTTTTGTCCGACGCCGCGTTTGCTCTTGTTACCACGAAAAAAACTTTTTACAATGTACCCCTGATTTCCTGCTCTCGCTCAATCGCCTCGAACAGTGCTTTAAAATTTCCCTTGCCAAAAGACTTTGCACCTTTCCGCTGAATAATCTCAAAAAATAAGGTTGGCCTGTCTTCGACCGGCTTAGTGAAGATTTGCAAAAGGTATCCTTCCTCATCGCGGTCTACAAGTATATTGAGGTCACGTAATGGCTGTACGTCCTCGTCAATTTTCCCCACACGTTGCAGCAGGTCATCATAGTAATTTTCAGGAATAGTCAGAAATTCCACACCGCGATTTCTCAATTCACTTACAGTTTGAATAATATCATCGGTTGCGATTGCAATATGCTGCACACCGGGGCCTTGATAAAAATCAAGGTACTCATCTATCTGGGACCGTTTCTTTCCTTCGGCCGGCTCATTGATGGGAAATTTGATGAATTCATTCTTGTTCGAAACCACCTTCGACATCAGCGCGGTGTATTCAGTAGAGATATCATTATCATCGAAGGTGATAAGCAGCTTAAAGCCCATTACGTCTTCGTAAAATTTCACCCATCTGTTCATATCGCCCAGCGCTACATTGCCTACGCAATGATCAACATATTTTAATCCGGTCGGCGAAATTTTGAAAGGACTCTTCGCATCTCGGTAGCCGGGAAGAAACGGCCCGGTATAGTTCTTACGTTCGACGAAGGTATGGATGGTATCACCGTACGTTTTGATAGAAGCCGTAACCGCGGACCCGAAGTCGTCTTTTGTTGTTTTCGGTTCGGCAACAGACTCAGCACCGCGTTTTGTAGTCTCCTTGTGCGCCTTAGCGGCGTCATCAACCCACAAGGCCAGCACTTTCACGCCATCGCCGTGACGTTGAACGTGTTCTGCAATAGCACTTTTCGGGTTAAGAGCTGTGGTAAGCACCAGCCGTATCTTCTCCTGTCGGAGAACATAGGAAGCGTATTCTCGTTGCCCTGTCTCCGGTCCGGCATAAGCAATAAGCTCGTACCCAAAAGCATGCATATAGTAGTGTGCCGATTGTTTTGCATTTCCCACGTACAGTTCGATGTGATCTGTACCCTTGAGAGGCAGGAAGTCATCAGCAACATCTTTGTGTAGCTCTTTTAGTGTGGATGATTTTGTTGTAGTCGCCATAAGCGTTTATAGTTCGAAGTTTGAGGTCCGAGGTTACGCTCGAGCCGGATTTTGCACTTGAATCTTTAGTTTGAAAAAAAAATTCTAAACCTCTGAATTAATGTTCAAGCCAGGACTTAAAATATTTGCCATCATCAATCTTCAGCGCGGCTTCTGTGATCATCAAAGGGTGAAATGTATCCACCATCACAGCGAGTTCTTCTGTCTTGGTCTTCCCGATACTCCGCTCCATTGCACCCGGATGCGGACCATGCGGTATTCCACCCGGATGAAGTGTTATGTGACCTTGGGAAACATCATTGCGGCTCATAAAATCCCCATCGACATAGTAGATCACCTCATCCGAATCAATGTTGCTGTGATTATAGGGTGCGGGAATTGATTTCGGATGATAGTCGTACAGCCGTGGACAAAATGAGCAAACCACAAAGTTGTGTCCCTCAAAAGTCTGATGAACCGGAGGAGGCTGATGCACTCTTCCTGTAATTGGTTCAAAGTTGTGAATGGAAAATCCATACGGATAATTGAACCCGTCCCAACCCACGACATCAAACGGATGTGTGGCATAAACATAATGGTAGAGGTTATGCTGCTTTTTTATCTTGATGAGAAAGTCGCCCTGCTCATCATGTGTCTCGAGATCCGCAGGTAAAATAAGATCACGTTCGCAATACGGCGCATGTTCGAGCAACTGCCCAAATTCGTTTCTGTAGCGCTTGGGTGTATAGATAGGGCTGAAAGACTCTACATAGAACAGGCGATTATCGGTTGAATCAAACTCAATTCGATAAATCATACCTCGCGGAATTAATAGGTAATCGCCGTATTTAAAGGGAATGGTACCCAACAACGTTCTCAACTTTCCGGATCCTTTATGAATGAACAACAATTCATCAGCGCTTGCATTCTTATAGAAGTAGTCCGTCATCGACTTTTTCGGCGCAGCTACGCCGATATGAACATCGTTGTTGACCAGTAAAGGAGTTCTGCTTTCGAGAAAGTCATCGTGGGGCGCAACATCGAATCCGAGCAGTTTTCTACTGGTCAGGCTTTTCTGAAAAGCAACTTTGGGTGCGAGATCAAGTACCTCCTTTACATGCTTCACTTCTGTCGGTCTATGGGTGTGATACAGAAGCGAGGCCATGCCGTGAAATCCTTCGGTTCCAAACAGCTGCTCATAGTAATAGCCGCCCCCGGGTTTCTCAAAAATAGTGTGTCTCTTCGTCGGTTTCTTGCCTAAAGTATGATAAATCGGCATGTCATTTCTGTTAAAAAACTCTTCTGATGTATACTTGCAAAGATACTGACGCAAACGTTGTAATCGAAGAGAAAACCTAATTTTAGCACGTGTTAGTACTGATGGGATGGCGCTGCTGGTGATTATACGTAACGAAGGGCTCGCAATTGATTAGCGCCACCGTAACATTGCGTATTGTTCAACGTCTTGTGACCTGCTGCAATCTGCATGAGCCTTAATAAAACGGAATGTATGAAAGCTATTGTCTGTTCACGCTACGGTTCGCCTGATTTCCTCCATTTTGAGGAAGTCCCAAAACCGGTTCCCCGGGCCCGGCAAGTACTGGTGAAGGTCGTCGCAGCAACCGTCACTGCGGGAGATTGCGAAATACGCAGGTTCAATATCCCGGTTTTATTTTGGCTTCCACTGCGAATCATGCTTGGCATTACAAGACCTAAACCCGGAATCTTCGGACAGGAGTTCGCCGGACAAGTTGAGGCAATGGGCGAGGGGGTAACTCGATGCAAAGTCGGCGATGCGGTTTTCGGGCCAACAACGATAAGGCTGGGTGCGCATGCCCAGTATATCTGCATATCCGAAAATTATCTAACAAAATTTAACTCGGGAAAAATGGAATTCAAGGAGGCCGCCACGATTCCAACAGGGGGGATCAATGGCCTGCATTTTGTCGTTAAAGCGAAAATCAAACATGGTGAAGCAGTTTTAGTTATTGGCGCGGGTGGCAGCATTGGCACCTATGCCATCCAGATCGCTAAATCTCATGGTGCGGAAATCACCTGTATCGATAGCGGAGACAAGTTTGGGATGCTCCGCAAGCTTGGTGCCGACCACGTCATAGATTATAAAAAAACTGATTTTACAAAAAGTGGAATTAAGTATGATGTGATCATCGATGTGGTTGGAAAAAATTCATTTTCACGAATCATAAAATGCCTGAGGCCCCATGGTCGTTATGTAATGGGAAATCCAAGCTTTGCCGGTATGCTCCGGGGGCTAGGTACTTCTATGTTTGGAGATAAGAAGGTAATTTTCGAATTCGCAGACTATAAGCAGGAAATTCTGACTTCGCTTAAGACGATGATCGAGGAGGGAAAGTTAAAACCAGTTATCGACAGATCCTTTCCACTTGAGGATGTCGCAGCCGCTCACCGTTATGTGGAGGCAGGTTTAAAATGCGGCAATGTGATAATCGACGTCAATCAAATTGATCAAACGACAATTGGCGGCAGGGTGCCTATGACAAACCAAGCTTAGTTGCCCTAAAATTTACCCTGTCAGACGTACCGGTTTGGAATTCTTGAGAATACCGTTCCAACAAGACTTCATTCAACAAAACTGGTAGCCCGAGGCAAAGAATGCAAGAAAAATTTCATGACTTTGCCAGCCAGCAATTTGCATTTCGTTGGTTACCAGCAAAGAAAGATGGATATTTTCGTATGCATCACCCTAGAAGAAAATTCCTAAAACAATCACTGGTAGCTTCGGCCGCAAGTATGCTGCTACCCTTAAACTCAATCTCAGCCATGGATCACACTCAATCCGAATTTCTGCGCCACCAAAATATGCAACGCAAGAAATTGCTTTCGCTTTTGGGAGACCTACCAAGTCACTCACCGCAACCGCCGCGACTTGTGCGGAAAGAACAACATGATGGCTACATGCTTGAATATATCGATTTTGATTTTAATGGACTAGAACACGTTCCTGGAATACTGCTGGTCCCAGACAATATCAAAGGTAAGGCTCCTTGCATGCTCTATTGTCATGCACACTTCGGCACATATGGTATCGGCAAAGATGAGTTGCTCAATGGCCGCACCGTGATGCCAGCCTATGCGCCAGTGTATGCCCAAAAAGGGATTTTAACACTTGCCATTGACAGTTGGTGTTTCGGACAAAGAAAGGAGCAAACAGAAATGGATACTTTTAAGAAAATGCTCTGGGAAGGAAGAACGTTATTCGGCATGATGCTCTTCGATGAAATAAGGGCCCTTGACTATTTGCTGTCGCGTCCCGAAGCAGATTCAAGGCGAGTGGGCGTCTTCGGCCTTTCGATGGGCGCGACCAAAGCCTGGTGGCTATCTGCATTGGATACACGTATTACCACTTGTCTTGACTTGTGTTGTATGACGGACTTTCACGAACTGATGCAGGCGAATAACCTGAAAGGCCATGGCATTTATTATTACGTTCCATCACTGCTAAAATTTTTCGATACCAAGACCATCAATGAGTTAATTGTGCCCAGGCCGCACGTTAGCCTGAATGGAAGGCTTGATGACCTTACGCCACCCAGAGGCGTCGAGAAGGTCCGTGATCACCTTGTTCCACTTTACCAAAAGTACGGGAAAGCCGAGGACTGCCGGATAGAGTTATTTGACTGTCCTCATGAAGAGTTGCCCGAAATGAGGCAGATCATTGTTACCTGGCTTGATAAGTATTTGGTGAATCTGCCGTAGATCCGTTATTAGTTATCCGTTATCCGTAAGTTGTTATCCGTTATTAGTTATCCGTTATTAGTTATCCGTTATTAGTGGGAGTGAGCTAGGGTGTGCGCTCGATTGAAGTAAGTGGAGCACCACGTCTATGAAGTTCAAGTATGCAGATCGATCACTATTAACTATTAACGGATAACGGATAACGGATAACTAATGTACATTGAGATGCTGTTCAGCCTTCCTGTATTGAAGAGGAGTGATGCCAAACTTTTCCTTAAATACTCGGATATAGTGCGACATATTCGTAAACCCGCTCTCAATAATAATTTCCTCAATGTCATCCGCGGTAATTTCAAGCAAATACTTACTGTACTCAAGTCGTTTTTCAGTGAGCCATCTTCCAGGCGAATTGCCATACAGATTAAAAAAATCACGTTTGAATGCAGAAAGGCTCTTCGCACACAGGCGTGCAAATTCACGCAACGACAGATTCTTGTTAAAGTTGGACTCCATCACCAATTGCATCGACAAATTTGTATTGCCGCAGACTTCGGCAAAATAATGCGCCAATTGGGAGTCAGTTCCATAGTGAACAATGCTTAGAATCAATTCTTCGAGCTTCGTGTTGAGCAACGCCTTAGAGGGCGGATTGGTTTGCCGGAAATAGAATAGCAGAGAATTAAAGTAAGTTGAAAAGATCTCATTCGATTCAAGCAAGATAACTTTATCTGTTTCGTTGATCGGCTTCCGTCCAGCACTTCTGGACTTTATCCCATGCTTTTTGATGACATCGGCAATAAAATTGTCGGGAATAAAAACAAACAGTACATAGAACTTCTCTGCAAAATATTGATAGACAGAAGTCGCTCCCTTCTTGACAAATATCAGATCACCATCCTTAACAAGATACTCGTTCTTCGAGGTCTTCCACATTTTTTGTCCCCCCGTCACATACGCAAAGTAATTCGTGTGAGACCAGATCTCGGATTTGATGTCATCGGCTAGACAAGTGTATTCTACAAAGAGCAGGTCGTCCACCTCAAACTTCTGGAAATGGTTGCTGGTCGAAACGAAATCGGGAAGGTTTACCATACTGGATGGGTTCTACAGATACGTGGTAAAATTACAAAAACAAGTAGCGTTTTCACGAAGTCATCATCGCTGATTTTGCTCTACTTTTTGGTATCCAATACAAGTTATGAGCTCGTTTCAGCACGGTATTGTGCTGAAACGTCCCCAAAATTTGCTCAGGCGGTCATATCTTGAGGTGGCTAGTCTGGGTGAGAAGTAGCCAATTTTCAAGAACTCATTTAAGATTCCACATGCAGTTATATCGTAGCCAGGGATAAGATGCCATGACTGCCGAGAGAAAATTCTCATCGGAAGCAGTGCAGACAAAAATCTCGGCTTGCCAGATGGATATCTTTTTAAAACAATTTGGCACGAAAATAATTAAGTGTATAGTAATTGATTAAAACCGTATAGGCATAATGAATATGAAAAGTGATGCGCAGGCAGGCAACGAATTGACTTTATTACCAGCAGCAACAATGAATAAAGAGTTGATATCGGACGACTATAGACAGGCAAACAGATAGCGATTAATTACTGAATATAATGATGGCAGCTGAAATAGTCCGGTTAGTAACTTTCGTAGCCGGCTACCTAATTGTTTTCTTTTCCATTATTCCCCTTATCAGAAGCGACTACTGGTTAATTCGGATATTTGATTATCCCAGGTCCCAAAAGTTTTGGATAAATGCCCTCATATTGGGCTTTTTTTTATTCTTCGCGAGATTTGATCACACACACGATGTAATCTTCATCGTTGTGTTGTTTGTGAATCAAGTGTATTTGCTTACGTTGATTTGGGATTACACACCGCTGGCGTCGAGGCAAATGAAGAAGAATCCCGAAGAAAATTCGGATACAGTAAAAATATTTATTGCGAATGTGCTTCAGGACAACCGGAATTCAGGTTTATGCAATGGGCTAATCAAACAGTATAAGCCAGACATTATCCTCTTAGTAGAAACTGATGAACAATGGAGGGACGAAGTTGAGTCCTGTCTGGATGGATATTCCTATCGTGTGCTTCAACCACAGGCGAATACCTATGGCATGCTACTTTTTTCAAAGCTTGAGATTCTTAAACATTCGCTGCGCTTTTTAGTCGAACCTGATGTCCCCTCCATTTCAGCAGACCTGAAGACAAAGCAGGGAAAAATTTTCCGTTTGTACTGTCTTCACCCCAAGCCACCGGTCCCTGGCGAATCTGAAAATTCTACCGAGCGAGATGCTGAGATCCTGATCGTGGGTAAGGAGGCAAAGGCATTGAAACAGCCGGTTATTGTCGCAGGAGATCTTAATGATGTGGCATGGAGTTTTACAACGAATCTTTTTCTTAAAGTAAGTGAGCTGCTGGATCCCCGGATCGGCCGCGGTTTCTACAGTACGTATCATGCTAACTACAAGCTCCTGCGATGGCCCCTGGATCATGTGTTTTGTTCTTCGCATTTTTATTTGAGGCAATTGAAACGCCTTCCTTCCATTGACTCAGATCATTTTCCGATTTTCATCGAGGTATCCCTCATGCCCTATGAGGTCGATGAAAATGTTGAGAACAAGAAGGAAGCAGATAGTAAAGAACATGAACTCGCTGAAGAGAAAATTGAGGAAGCGTAATAAGTTTCAGTCTCAGATTTTTGCCACGCGATTCCTGAATAATTCGCAAAAGAATTGTTGTACGTTACTCCTTTCGCACCAATTCTTTGTCCAGAGCTTCCAAGCTTTCAAATGACAAGTCATGAACATCGCCTGCTTCATCTTTATGCAACATCATACCGATTGTCATGATGATGCCAGTAAACAAGATAGTATAGAGGAGTATTCCACTGCTGAAAGAATCTTGAAGGTATTTACCGGGGATGCCAAAAAAAAGTAAGATTGTAATCAAGCCACGGGGAGCAATGAAAAGTTCAGTTAGAATATCCTTTAAAAACAGACGAAGGAATATAAAACGGACAACATAAAGCGCCGCCACTAAGCATAGACTGATAATAGCGGTTTCGATATTAAACAATGATTGAAGGTCAAGTGTCATACCAAACACCACAAAGAAAAAAGTACGGACCACAAAAGCAGATTCAAGAGTTACCAGATGAAATTCCTTGTTGATCTCCTTTAAGATATCGCTAGCAATAAACTTCTTAAGCTTCCCGGAAAAGAACAGTTTATAATTGCTTAGCGTCAGTCCGAATACCAATATTACAATCAGAGATGAAAGATGAAATATTTTACCTATGGAATAAAGCATGATAAGAATTGAAATTAGTAAAAATAACCGGGCGTTATCCCTGACACGTTGGAAGATCAGTACCAGAAGATAGCTTAATATAACGGAGAGAAATGCGGTGATACCGACATTTATTACAACTTCTATCACAGTAGATGTCGTCGTTGCATTTTCGTTGGCATCAACGACAAAATAGAAAAGCATAATTCCCAGAATATCAGAGAAAGTGCTTTCGTAGATCATGAATTCTTTCTTCTTTTCAGGTAGTTGCCTTACACTGGGAATAATGATAGCACTACTCATAACTGAAAGCGGAATAGCATAAACCAATGCGGTATAAAAATCGAATTGAAGAAAATATATAATTATATAGGAGATACCGATGGATGATCCGGCAAGAGCAAGAAATGCAACAATAAAAGCCTTCCCAATCAATCCTTTTTTGTCCTTTGTTAGCTTCAAATCAAGCGCTGCTTCCAACACAATCATTATTAGCCCTACAATGCCAAGAAGTTCGAGCAAATCCATAATACGTGGACTGATACTCAGGTCCAGCTCTTTCAATAGAAATTGAAAACCTATCCCCAACAAGATCAAGAGTAACACACTAGGGATCTTGGTGAGCTTAGAAACCCATCCAAGCGAATAAGAGATAATAACTACGCCGCAAATGATAAGAATGTCGTAATATGCGTTTTGGGTGATCATAGCTGTTTACCTCAAAAAGATTTATTTATATTCGACTTCTATACTAATAAAACGTTTAGAAATCATTCTATATCCAAGATATTATTGAAAAGGAATGAATGGCAAAGGTACATAAATTCGGAACGTTCGGCGGAGTATTTACACCTTCTATTCTGACTATACTCGGTGTGATCATGTACCTGAGACTACCAATGATCGTTGGAGAAGCGGGACTATGGTCGACGTTGGGTATTATTATGATTGCTCACCTTATTTCGGTGACGACAGGGCTCAGTATATCTTCGATCGCAACAGATAAGAAAGTGGAGGCTGGCGGAACATATTATATGATCTCGCGTAGTCTGGGTTTGCCCATTGGTGGAACGCTAGGGCTGGCGTTATTCGTGGGCCTTTCGTTAAGTGTGAGTTTATACCTGATTGGATTTTCAGAGAGCTTCCTATCATACCTGGGATATGAAGTTTCAATTGCTTCCATCCGCGTAGCAGGCACCATAGTGCTGATCGCTGTAACAACCATAACGATTATCAGTACGTCGCTGGCCATTAAAACCCAATACATAATTATGGCAGCCATCTTGCTTTCGCTCATTTCAGTATTCGTGGGCAAACATGAATTTGGCCCGCTCCTTAGGCAATCCGTTGAAGGTACTTCAAACAACCTGATACCTTTCATGGTACTCTTCGGAATTTTCTTTCCAGCTGTTACGGGATTTGAGGCTGGCGTTTCAATGTCCGGTGATCTGAAAGATCCAAAGCGCTCTATTCCATTCGGATCGATTATGGCGATTCTCGTGGGACTCATCGTATATGTCGGCCTGACTGTTTTTTTTTCTTTAACAGTCGATGCAGACTTGCTTGCGAATGATCCGCAGGTATTACTAAAAATATCCTTGCTCCCGGGGTTGGTTATAGCCGGTATTTGGGGGGCAACACTTTCCTCAGCATTAGGCAGTATTTTAGGCGCACCGCGTATCTTACAAGCAACAGCTGCTGACAAAATCACCCCGCGCTTTTTCTCGAGGGGTGTAGGCCCGTCCAATGAGCCCCGTAATGCTTTGATACTTACATTCGTAATTGCGGAAACTGGAATTTTGATTGGTGAGTTAAACGTGATCGCGCGCGTCGTTTCCATCTTCTTCATTACAACCTATGGTTTTATAAATCTTAGCTGCGCGTTCGAAACGTGGACCAGTGCGGACTTTCGGCCTACGTTTAGGACACCGGGTTGGATAAGCCTTTTAGGTGCTATAGCATGCTTTATTGTAATGATTGAACTCGATTTCATCGCTACGCTTGGGGGATCCGTTATCTTGGGAGGGTTGTATTTCTACCTCAAACGAAAAGAACTTTCCCTACAATCGGGTGACGCATGGAGTGGTATATGGTCTTCGCTGGTAAAGGCTTCGTTACATCGGCTTACCGGTGGTAAGGAGCATACGCGAAATTGGCGACCTAATATTCTCATGTTTAATGGGGCAGATCAGGCCAGGCAATTTATGCTAAGTTTAGGTAATGCCATTGCCGGTAAACTCGGTCTTCTTTCCTCCTTTGAACTGGTACCGTCCGAGAGTGCCCAACTTGCCAGGCTGGTACGACAAAAATCACTGCCTGGCTCACAAGACAAGACGTTTCATCATACATACCTCTGCAATGATATCTACTCCGGAATAGACGAGATCATCCGTGTGTATGGATTCCCTGGGGTGGAACCAAATACAGTGCTGATGGGGTGGACAAATAAAAGTGAGAACAAGGACAAGTTCATAACGCTGATGAAGCGTATTCAGCAGTATAATTTCAACTCGTTGTTCCTGTATCACAACAACGTCAGCAAAATCATTACCGATCCTACAGTTGATATCTGGTGGAGTGGAAGGGGAAGCAACCTTTCGCTCGCGCTCAACATTTTAAGGCACCTCACTACCTCCCAACCATGGAACAGATCTTCTATCCGGATATGTACAATTCTCAATAACCCTGATGACAAAGAAAAAATCGAGCGGTTTATGCGGAACATCTTAACGGAATACAGGACGAGTGCGACAATAAAAATTATTGACAATCACCTTACACTTCAAAACGAGCAGGAAATCATTAGCCACGAATCTAACGGTACCGACGTGACAATCATTGGAATACAGGATAGCCGCCATGGGAATTTGGAGGATACTTTCCGCAAGGTGGAGGAAATCAGTAAGCAAATAGGGACAGCGTTGTTTATCCATGCTTCTGATGCTTTTGAGGAATATAATATCATTGCATCTACAACTTCTGTAACGACGCTTAAGAACAGGGAATGGGTCTTACCTGATCTTGAAAAATCCAAATATTTGGAAATCAATTTAGATATTGAAAAAATAGATGACCATGGTAAGGAACTGGTCTTAGCCCTATATCAAAGGGTTTTTAAACCTGCTTTTCAATTGGAGAGGGACCTGTACAATAAGATCATCTCGCTTGCGAAAAATATATCCGCAACGCTGCAAAATGTACACAAACATCATGAACGGTATCAGCGTCGGGTGGCCATCGAAAGAGCCCGGAAATATTTTATCGAGAAAGTAAACGAATTCGTAGGCGAGACTCTGGCTGGGTCTATTCAGGACCAGGCATTATCTATACAAGAAGGAATGCTTTGGTACCTTACACAAATAGAGGATGACATTAACCGTTTTCCGAAGACAAAATACATCCGCCGTGAAAGAGGAGAATTCGAACTGCAGAGGGCAGATGCAAGCACACTTCGATGGTTTAAAATAACACAAAAAGTGCTACATCCGTTTTCACGGAAACCGATCCCGGTAAAAATAAGGTTTCGTGAAGGTGCTGGTTATTTTTTCAGAGATACTCGGTATTATTTTCTCAATATGATCATGGAGGACGTCGAAAAAATTCTAAGGGCATCGCGTGAAAGACTGGATCATTATGTAACCTGGGCAGACGAATCATTCTTTTCCACCATCAATGATCCACGGGACGAATTCAACATCGAAGACCTCGCAAAACGGTTGGAGGAAAAGGCAGAGGAGTTACACAATGAACATGATGAATCAGCCGCGCGCTGTTTGGGCAGATTGCAAGTGGAATATAGAAAGAATGTAACTTTTTTTATGCGCCACTTGGAACGGTTAGATTTTAACCGAACGATTAGAAAAAAACGAAGAACAAAAAACTTTTATAAGAAAAAGAAAAGAAGGTTAATCAATTTTTCTTCTGAATGGATTGACAAGACGGTCCTCGATTTTAACACATTAAAAACCAACATCACATTACGTCATTATTATGGAATGGCATGTGAAGAAATTGAAAATTTCAATTTAAAGATTGGCCAGTTTTTTGAAAATCAACAGTGCAAAATAGACACCCTTAAACAAACTTTAAAAGCTGTATCTATAACACCTGGCGAAAATTTAAAACTCCCCGAGCTGCCGGAACTAAATACGGATTATAATTACCTCATCGAATCGTTGCAGACGATGTCTGAAAAACTACTGCTGCTGACGGCAGATATTACGGAAAAAATTGCGGTCAGTGTTCTATACAAAAAAGAAGAAAAAGTATTAACGCTGCCGCTAAGAGCTATGGTAATACACCTTGCTGAGACTGTTTTATCGGCACCATTTGAAATAAAACTTGACGCTGTTTTAAAAGAAGTGAAAGCTATAAATTTCATAATTGCCGATCGGGCCAAGCTTGCTGTATTCAATTTGTTCAATCTTAAAAACGAAGAAGCTATCATCCGCCAGGAGGAGGAAATGAAAACTGCAATTCATTCTCTGCACGAAGAATCTGAAAAGTTGACTCAAATCGCAAAATCAATAGCGAAAGAAATTGAAGAGCATAGGAGCCGATTGAAAAGTTCACTCAACATTCATGAGTTGGGCGACATGGAAGGTGATTTTTCACAACTTGTACGGCTGCAAAAAACCCGACAACTTCGAAGTAAATTAAGTGAAAGATTGTATGCGCTAGCCAATATGATTAACAAGGCGTTTGTTGTTGTCCTCTACTCTCGAACAAAGGGAATTCTATTGGCACGGCAACTGTCGTCAGATGTCCAGTCTTTGAGCGTCAATGAACGAATTTTTGAACAAGTGATACGTGTAACGCCCAGGCCCGATATAATACAGAAACTACCGCACTATTATGTTTCGTTATTTAATAGGCGTTCCAGCATAGGTGATAACTTTTGGGTATCTAGACCGGTAGAAGAAAGCAAGTTAGAGGAAATTTATAGACGTTACCGCGCTAATGGCCGTGGAATGATTTTAGTCTTGAGTGAACCCAATGCAGGTAAATCTGCCATATGCAAACACTTTGCCCTTACAAAATCTGAAGTGCATACCGCCTATCATGTATTCCCTCCGGAAGATGGCTCCGTTGACATTCTAGTCTTTGAAGAAGTGCTTCGAAAAGCTACTGGCCTTCAAGGCGATTCTGAGCTTATGTTCAGTATGATGCCGCAAAACAGTATGATTATTCTGCATGATCTTGAATTATGGTGGGAACGATCGGAACCTCATGGACTGGATGTTATTCGTCATATTAAATGGATGGTCGAAACTTTCTCAAATAGGTGCCTTTTCGTTGTCAACACCACACCTTTTTCCTATTCTATCATCAACACAGCCGAACCGTTGGATGTTCATTGTGCCGGAATCGCACGCTGTGTTCCATTCAATTCCTTTGAGTTAAAACAACTAATACTGACCAGGCATAATTCGAGTGGTCTTTCGTTGGATTTTATTTCGCATATGGAAGGACTAACAAATCAAATTAAAATTGCGCGGGTGTTCAACAAGTTATTTACGTATTCCAATGGAAACCCTGGCGTAGCCATGAATGCCTGGTTAACTGGCATCCATGATTATTCTGATAAGGTGATTACATGGAAAAGACCATTGTACCTTGATGGCAGCGCACTGAAAGAAATGCCTGAAGTGTGGGGACATATTTGTTTTCAGCTGCTTATACACAACCGTATGAGTGTCGATAAATTGGAACGTTGCTTGCAAATGGACCGCCAACAGATCATGGAAATAACAGGGGTTATGCAACGGCTGCAGCTGATTACGGAGTACACCACTTCCATTTATAATCTGAACTCGAACATGGAGTTATTATTGGTTAACTATTGCAAAGAAAAGGAGTGGGTATGATGAACACCTTTTACCTTGTCATCGCTGTGGCGCTGATGTTAGCATTTTTTAGAGCGGCAAGACTTCTTGGAGTCCGCAACAGAATCGTTCAAAAAGTTTCGCCTGCGCTGAACATCCTGGAACTTATATTGTGGACGACGATCGTTTTCTGGGCGGCCAGGATATTCTTATCTACCCGCTTTTACTACCCTTACCTGGTAATGGTTCTTGCTATTCTTTTTACGCTTATGGTAACGTGGTTTTACCTGAAAGATATCGTGGCCGGATTTATATTCCGCGTTCGTCACAACCCCGTTAAGGGGCAGGTACTCGCTTGTGAAGCTATCCACGGAAGTGTCAGGAAATTAGGGCTTTCCCAACTAACCATGGAAACGGATGGTGGCCAGTATGTGCGGGTTCCATATTCCTTAATTGTAACCCGGAGTCTCTCTCTGCAATCGCCGCGGCACACCACACCCGGAGAAACGACCGTTGAGTTGGAAGTAGAAAAACTGGATAATCCTGGAAAGGTGGAGCGGAGGCTCAAGCAAATCTTGGCTCAGTCACCCTGGTGCGTAGCCTCGAAACCGATTGCCATTCAATTTATTCCGGCGGAGAAGAAAGTGAAGATCGCATTCTTCCTGCTTGATCCCGTATACCTTCAATTAGTGAAAGACAGATTGGTCAATTCTTTGGATAAACTTCAATAAAGTGTAGAGAGCGACAGCAGCCTTGGAATCTACATTGCTCTTTTTTCAAACTTGACATTTCTTACGCGACCACTCGAAGCTTTAAATCCAGTGATTTCCAATTTATTATTTCTTATAAACTCGATCTTGCTCATAAACCAGGCATCCGTGGCAAACACATCTCCGGTAATAGGTGTCATCACACAAGGTTCATGGCGAATGTGATTAGCTATTAAGGTGTCTCCCTTTAATTCCAGATTGTAACTGGTCTGAAGCTCAGGACTATAATATGCCCCAGTATAAGCCTTGAGATCTATCGATTTAGGATCGAAAGGCATTATCCTCGGAGCTGTCATCGTTTGGCCGCCTTGGTAAAATGTAAATTGGTTTACACTATCACCAACTGCTTTGTTGAAAGCTATTTTCATGTCGGTCCCCTCGATAAGAAATTCTGAGTCGGAACTTGCTACCAATGCTACGGGAGATTGACCGCTGGCATGCGCCATCAATTTTCCTTTTTCGAGTTTTATCGCAACGATCATTTCTGGGCTCAACTGATATTGTCCTTCATAGGATTTCAGCAACGATTCACCAACCTCAATTCGACTTGCTTCTGATGGTTTTTCCACTGATTTTTTGTTGTCGTCTTTTAGATACTCTTTCAGGTAGATATCGGCGATCTTGTACGCTAATCCCGCTGGATTAAAAGATCCTAGGTTACTCAGCACAACAATTGAGAATTTGTGCTCTGGGAACCGCAGCAGAAAACTTCTGTAGCCTGCATCACCGCCCGAGTGGGCAATTGCATTTAAGCCTTTGTATTTGGAAATGTCCTGACCGAAAGCATAGGAGAGAGTATCACCCTTGTTCAAAACTGCACGTTCTTCCATTTGCTTCATAACCGCCTCGTTACCGACTTTCATCGTATAAAAATTATTTGACCATTTCGTAAGGTCTTCTGCCGTTGTGAAAAGGCTTGTTGCGCCTGCATTGGCGTAACTAAGCACACTCTTCTTCAAACCTTCTGGTGAATCGTTGAACGAGTACGCCCGGTTTTTGACAATCTTTTCATGATCGTCATAGAACATTGTATTGTTCATATCCAGGGGCTCGAAAATATTATCTTTGCACCATTCCGCAAAACTCTTTCCTGATACACGACTGACGATTTCGCCCATCAGAGTATACCCCGTATTGCAATACGACATCTCGTCACCAGGATTGAAGTTCAGCTCATTCTGGTGACTGATAAGTCGTAACACCTGGTTTCTGGTAATCACGTCATCCAGGCGCCAGCCAGCAAGGGCAAGCAAATTCCATTGGTCACGCAATCCGCTGGTATGATGTACAAGTTGTTTGATCGTGATTCTCTGACCGAAATCATGGAGTTCAGGTAAATATTTACGGATATCATCATCAAGGGAGATCTTGCCCTGATCGGCTAGCAAAGCGATAGCAAAAGCTGTGAATTGTTTTGAAACTGACGCAACGTGAAAAATTGTTTTCGACGTGTTAGGAATATCGTACTCAGGATTAGCAGACCCATAACCTTTAGAAAAGAGAATCTTACCATCTTTTTCCACTGCAACCGTAACTCCTGCGCTTCCTGTTTTAATCATGCCAGAAATAAGGTCGTCCATCTGTTTGTCAGGCGTCTCCTGAGCGCATCCCGCACAGGAAATTATAATGGATAGGACAATGAAGTAATTTTTCATGGAGCTCATTTAAATTCGTCGGTATCAATGCAGTAAACAAACTTTCTAACAAACCGCGATATTGTCGCAGTATGTGTCGGTGATTTACCTTAAAAGTTACAAATATTGGTCTGAAGTTTACAGATGCGAACGTTAAGGTAAGCAAGTGAGAATTTTAGATTGCAGATTATAGATTGACGATTGAGAGGCGCTATAAAGGACGCTCAATCTTCTAATTCAAAAAAATTAATCTCACTTTTTGAACTCAAATCTCCAGTTGTTATAGCCGTTCCTCAGCGTTTTGAGGAAATAGCGGACAACAAAAAACGGAATACCCAGATTACCGTGGCGCGCAGCGTGAAGCGGAATTGATATACATGACAAAACTTTGTAGCCGTTGTCTAAAAAGATGTCTTCCGGATGTTCTTTCATGGCTTTAAAAGTAGTCCCCAGCGAAACAATTTTATCATGTATTTTTTTGCCGTAGCTTTCAAAAAATGATCGACGCATAAGGTCGCAGTACACGATGTGGTTTGGGAATATTTTCTGCAGCGTTGATATTAGACTTGTACGCTCGTCGTCGTTTATATACATAAACACCCCCTCAACAACAATATGGGTCGTACTTTGTGTGGCAAAGGGGGTCAATTTTTCCATTAATGATTCGGTCGCAAATTGAATGGGTATTCTATTTAAAGGGTTAAGAGCTTTCGAAGCTGGCAGCGTGCTTGCTTTGTAATCTATAATCGCAGGTTCATCTACTTCGATCCACCTTCCGCCTTTTATGCGAAAAGCTCGTGTATCAAAGCCCGCCCCAACAATCACGACAAGTGAATCAGGCGAGGTGCCAAGCGCCTCACTTAATTGACGGTCAATGATCGCGTGTCTTGAGGCATTGCTGGCATTAGGTTTTAAGTCATCTTTGAATATTTGCCATATTTTTTGAGCGTCTTCGTTCATAAAAAGTCTGGCAAAAGAATCTCCACATGCCGGATTTGGGAGTGCTGCATCCCATGCCCTGACACCCAGGGTATAATAAGCGGTCTTTGAAATAGGGTTTGTTATAAACTCTTCATTTTTATGAAAAGTACCTAAATTTTGAAGGAAGATGAAATACTGGGGTAATAATAAGCATCAAAGGTTAAGAGCAGACAAAGGCTATTGGTTCGGTATTGTTGGAAGGATAAAGCTCAGGTATTGTAATGGCTCTAATCCTCTCCTGGATTTTTGCTGATGCAGGGGCCAGGTTTTTTGACGCATCAACCATATAAAAAAGCATTCGCGTAATTGCCTGCAACGGTCATAGAAGACGAATGATCTAATAGTAGTGCTGTAAATGCCTACAATTTTTGAGGCCAGTTAAGTATCTTAGGGCGAGAGGAAAAAAAAGGGCTGCTTTTCAGGCAGCCCTTTTTATTCCCTTTTCCATTCCCTTTTTTTATAGGATCTCTCCTTTATCATTTACTTTTATCCTCATTTTCTTGTTGCCATCTTGCAATAAGAGCTTGTATAACTTCTGGGTAGCATGGCCCTTCTCATCGTAATAATTTACCCGGTATACATCTTTGGAAACAGACCACTTGGGAAATTTTTTTGTCACTTCCTGCAGGATCTCCATGGGGACTGCAACATTTTTGAATTTTTCAGCGGTTCGCAACAATTTGCCTTCTTTATTATAAGCGGCCAGAATTTTTCCCTCCGGGATAAAGAAAGAGACAACATAGTTGTCATACTCATCTTCATAAAATTCAGCACCTTTAATATCATAGGTCGCAGCATACTGTTCAACCATGTTTACCGGTGGCGCTGCCTCTTCAGGGCTAACGGCGTCAAGATATTTGTAATTGGGAGCCGTTATCGTGATTTCAGGGAGCACTTTCTGAGCGAAAGTCTGTATGGTAGCTGCCAAAAAAGCTACCCCAGCAAACAACATTCCGAGGATCAACTTTAGACTTTTCATATTATTAAATTTTGGTGTTACTAGTTACAACCAAAGCTGGCTATTTGTATAGCCGAAACCAATGAGTTCGATCATACGACAATATGATAGTCATCAGTTTTCATTCAGGATAAAAAAGATAGATTTCAGTGAGTTTGTACGTCACAAGTCAAGTTTCGGTATGAATGGAGCGGCATTTCAGGCTTAGCCTTAGCGTTGGATACGCTGGCTGAAAGGTATAAGGAATTTTTAAGGATAACATCTCTTGCCCAGGGTAACTAATTACCCTGGAGAAGAGATGATATAGTACTGATTTAGCTGTACGTTCTGTCGTGAGAGCGTTTCTCATCCCATTCCTTGGTAGGGGCGAAGAATGTTTTGTCTTTCTCGTGCAAATGTTTCTTGACTTCTTCCTCTACGAGTTCAATTCCGAGGCCAGGCGCGCTGAGGGGAACTGGAGCATATCCTTTGTCGATCAGTTTTCTGCCGTCGGTAGTCTTCACAAGTCCTTCCCACCAAGGCAAATCAACGGAGTGGTGTTCCAGCGCCAGGAAGTTTTGTGTGGCCGCAGCACAATGTACGTTAGCCATAAAAGAGACAGGCGTTCCTGCCTGATGCATCGCCATTGCAATCCCTTTTTCTTCGGCGTAATCTCCAATTCTCTTTGTTTCCAGAAGCCCACCCGATGAAGCTAAATCCGGGTGGATTATATCCACCGCATGAATGTCAATCAGTGGCTTGAAGAACTCCAGCAGATAAATATCTTCTCCTG
>JAICGJ010000092.1 GCA_025923195.1 Chryseolinea sp. | reverse complement strand
GGTTCGTCATCGTCGTTAAGCGCATAGCTCATTGAATCAAAAGTATGCTCTCCAATGGTGATATCTGTAATAAATGTTTGGGTGCCGCATGGTGGATAACGTTCCTCGGTTACGCGATCATACGTCACCTGCAGCGTGTCGGTAGATAGATCAGTAGTGAATATAAAAACAGTTTGATTTTCTATCAGGCTAACCGGTAGTTTTACAGTTGCAGCGCGACCCGAGAAAACAGAATCTTCCGGGTTAGTGATTAAATTAAAATCATGGCTGATATGATCGCTGCGCGGGTTGGTAATTGTTACCCCATTGGTGGTAGCAAACAATTGATTAAAGTCAATGGTCAGTGTATCTGTCTCCGGGCATCGATAAATCTCAATATTAGTTCCGCCGGCCTTTGTAGGACTAGAGTTTATAACTCGTACGGAATCAAAGTTGTGTTCCAATACTGTTAGGTCTGAAAGCACAAAACTGGATCCGCACTCTTCAGAAATGAATTGATTCTTTACATTGTAGCCGAATGTTAAGAAGTTAGATGTACCGTCGCCCTCAAAATCGAGCCGGCCCGACTCCAAAAAATAATTGAGTACAGTATCAAAGGATATAAGGCGAGCATCTTCGCCAACCATTGGAAAATTTCTTAGGTAGACGGTATCGCCCTTCCCCGTGCCCATAACCCGAAAGGTTATCCCAAGGATGTCGTTGTGCAATTGATAACAGTCTGGCTCGTCCAGGCATGATACCGCGATAATCAAAAAAGTCAATAACCAGCTTAGTTTTTTCATTTGTGTAAAATGATTTCTGTCGGTTCAGCCGAATTTTGCTGGAATAAATACGCTTTGGCCTGAATAAGGGGGTTACATGGTTCGATCATCGCATTGTAAACAGCGTATTGCATTAAATTTCATAGTGTGTAATTGCGGCTGTAAAGATAAGTTAACGCTCAAAAGGCCAAATTCTGTGACCGTTTATTTTTAGTATTTTTGCACTCTTAAAAATCAGAGTTTGAAGACAAAGGGAAACGCAAAACGGAGGGTGAACATCGTCACACTGGGATGTTCGAAGAATCTGGTGGATTCAGAAGTGCTGCTTACGCAGCTTCGAGGCAATGGTATCGATGCTGTTCACGAGTCGAAAACCGATGACGCTCGGGTAGTTGTGATCAATACTTGCGGTTTTGTAGAAAACGCTAAACAGGAATCAATCGACACAATCTTGCGATATGTTGATGCCAAGGAGGAGGGCATCGTTGACAAAGTATATGTTACAGGCTGTCTATCGCAACGTTACAAGGATGATCTCGAAAAAGAGATTCCTAACGTCGACGCATGGTTTGGTACGCGTGATTTGTCCCGCCTACTGAAAGTGTTCAATGCAAACTACCGCCACGAGTTGGTAGGAGAACGAATCCTCACAAATCCAGCACATTACGCTTATCTGAAAATTTCCGAAGGGTGCGACAGACCCTGTTCCTTCTGTGCCATACCCTTGATGAGGGGAGGCCATATATCGCGGCCCATGGAGGAGCTTGTTTTGGAGGCGAAGAATCTTGCCAGGCAAGGGACCAAGGAGTTACTGCTGATCGCCCAGGATTCCACATACTATGGGCTTGATCTCTACAAAAAAAGAAATCTCGCCGAACTTCTACTGAGGCTGTCCGACGTCGCCGGCATTGAGTGGATACGGTTGCACTATGCCTTTCCGGCAGGCTTCCCTACAGATGTCTTAAACGCCATGGCGGAGCGACCAAATATTTGCAACTATCTTGATATACCTCTTCAACATGCTTCCACCAAGATGCTGCAGCTGATGCGTCGGGGCATTACGCGCGAGAAGACTGAAGACCTGTTAAGGATTATCCGGGCAAAAGTACCTGGAATTGCCATTCGTACTACAATGATTACCGGTCATCCTGGTGAAACTGAACAAGACTTTCAAGAGTTATTAGATTTCGTCGAGCGATCCCGGTTTGACCGCCTGGGAGTGTTTACGTATTCACATGAGGATAATACTCATTCGTACTCCATGGCTAACGATGTTCCAGACGACGTTAAGCAACAACGCATGGAGACACTAATGGAACTTCAGGAAAGAATTTCATTGGAGCTGAACAGACAAAAGATCGGAAATACATTTAAGGTAATGGTCGACCGCAAAGAAGGAGGCAATTATATTGGCAGAACCGAAGCAGATTCACCGGAGGTGGATAATGAAGTCGTTATTGAGACGAATGAGTACTTGCGCATAGGCGACTTTGTGAATGTGAAAATTACAGACTCTTCGGAATTTGATTTGTCGGGCAAGCTGGTACGCAACGCTCAAGTAAAATCCCAAACTTAAAATATAATTTGCCGTTATTCGGTTTATGGTCTTAAAAGGCACCACCAACTTCTGTTTTTACCATGCAGCTTAATAAAGTCTCTTTGGCTGATACACACGCCTTCAGCCGCTTCTTCCTTGATTATATTGAGCCGAAAGAATCATTAAAGCCTTATTATAACAGGTATCCCTCGCCTGAAAATTTTGCAGGCCAGATTGAAGAGAAGTCGGAGTCGTATCGGTCGCCACACCGCGCTGTACTGGTGGACGTATTGCAGGAACAATATAACAGTATCACAGCTTCAAGCCATGTAACGAATAATATTCTTCTACTGAAGAATGAAAAAACGTTTACTGTTACCACGGGACATCAGCTCAATATTTTTACCGGACCGCTGTATTTCATTTACAAGATCATCACGGTGATCAACGCCTGCAAACAATTAAAGACGCAATACCCTGAATATGACTTTGTGCCTGTTTTTTGGATGGCGTCTGAGGACCATGACTATGAGGAAATAAAGTACTTCAGGCTTTACGGTAAAAAATATGTCTGGGAAACCTCCCAAAGCGGCGCAGTTGGACGGTTCAACACAAAGGGTCTCGATACGTTGGCAGGCGAAGTTCCAGGGGATGTTAAAATTTTTGAGGATGCATATTCCAAATCATCAACACTTAGCCATGCCGTTAGGTACTATATAAATGAATTATTTGGCGATCAGGGCCTCGTAGTTCTGGATGGTGACGCTCATGCCCTCAAAATGTTGTTTCGCAGCGCGATGCTGAAAGATATTTTTGAACAACCGAACAAGGGTATCGTCGATGCGACAAACAGCGGTCTGGAGGAATTAGGGTATAAGGTGCAGGTCTTTTGTCGTGAAATAAATTTTTTCTTTCTGGATAGCGGCGTGAGAAACAGGATTGAAAAGCATGGAGACGAATTCAGGGTGGTAGATACGAACGTGTCATTTTCTGCCGATGGAATGAAAAAGCTTGTTGAAGAGCGGCCTGAAAAGCTTAGCCCCAATGTCATCTTGCGTCCCCTGTATCAGGAAACGATCTTACCAAATCTCGCCTATGTTGGGGGTCCAGCGGAAGTAATTTACTGGTTGCAGCTAAACGGAGTATTCAATAGGGCCGGAGTTTCGTTTCCTATCCTGATGCCTAGAAATTTTGGAATGATTATGGACCATGAGGTTAACCGGAAGTTTTCCAAAACAGGGTTGGAGTTAAAGGATTTATTTGAGGAGAAGAATTATCTTTTCAACCATTGGGTATTGAAGCATGCAGCCCGCAACTTAACAGTAGGAAGCGAACGGGCCGAAATCGGCAAAATCTTTGATCAGCTTCGCGAGCGGGCGTCCTCTCTCGATAAATCCTTAGCTCCCTTTGTGGCGGCAGAAGGGCAACGAGCGCTTAACAGCCTGGAAAAAATCGAGCGAAACTTAATTCGCGCCGAAAAGCGATTGCACGATGACAAATTCCGTCAAATTGAATATGTAAAGGATGCGTTGTTTCCGGGGGAAGGGTTGCAGGAACGGTCCGAAAATTTTCTGACTTTTTATCAGCAGGACCCGCACTTCATTAAAAAGCTTTTAGACAATTTCGATCCGTTTGATTTTCAGTTCAACATTCTCAGATATACCCATTAAGCTCTCTCATGTGAGGGTACATTGGCTTTTTTGCGGAAAGATGTGCCGCTGCTATCTTTGAAATATGACAAAAGTCGAATTGAGAAAATTTTATCTTAACGAGCGCCTTTCTCTGAGTGATAAAGATTTTGAACAATTCAATAGAGATATCTGCGAAAATTTTTTCACGCAAATAGCCTTGGATGAGATCAGCGTGTTGCATTCATTCATTCCGATGCAAAATACTAAGGAGCCCGATACGTGGATGATCATTAATAGAATACAAAAGGAATTCAAGCACATACGCATATCTGTCCCTAAAATAAACCTGCATACCATAGAGATCAATAATTTTTATTTTGAGGGTCCAGTACAACTGAAACCCAACGCTTGGGGTATACCTGAACCTGAATATGGAGCGGCAACTTTAACTCCTGATATAGACATGGTATTGGTACCCATGTTGATTGCAGATCAATACGGGCATAGGGTTGGGTATGGAAAAGGTTTCTATGATAAATTCCTTGCAACGTGTAGCCCTTCCTGCATTCCGGTAGGACTTTGTTTCTATGAACCCATCCCTCGAATAGATGATATCAACCCGCAGGATATGCCTTTGAAATATTGTGCCACACCGCTCAAGGTTCATAAGTTCTAGACGGATGGCTCCTGCTGGCTCAGGCAGTGGAACGACCCAAGCCCCCAAATGATATCTACGGAATCCAGACCGATGACCTTACGATCGGAAAAGCATGATTGGAGAATTTGCATTGCACGATCATCATTCTTGTCACGGAAGGTGGGCACAATTACGTATTTATTGCCAATATAAAAATTGGCATACGATGCAGGGAGTCTCATGTCTTCATAGATGACTGGGGATGGCATCGGAAGTTCGACGATATTCAAAGGTCGTCCGTTCTCCAGCCGGAACTTGCTTAACGACTTTCGGATTTCCCGAAGAATTGAATAGTTTTCATCACGCTTGTTTTCCTCAACTACAGTAACGACAGTAGTTTCATTTACGAATCGGGTTAAGTCGTCGATATGGCCGTCGGTATCGTCCCCCACTATGCCGTCTCCGAGCCATAGAATGTTAGTTGTCCCATAATAATCGTAGAGGTATTTTTCAATCTGCATTTGATTCAGGTGTGGATTTCGATTTTCATTGAGCAGGCATGAGGTAGTCGTTAGAACCGTACCCAGTCCGTTAAAGTCAACCGAACCGCCTTCCATTACAATCCCCGGATAGATCACTGGGATATTATAATGTTTGCCGATCAACGTTGGGATATTGTCATCAAGATCGAATGGCGGATATTTCCCACCCCATGCGTTGTATCCCCAGTCAATGATGATTTTTTTCGGACTGGCCTCTTGATTGATGACGAACGCAGGGCCATGATCGCGGCACCAGGCATCATTGGTCGGATGAATAAAAAATTCTATTTCATCAAGGTTTGAGGTCGCTTCGCGTAAATAACGAAGAGCCTTATCCTTCATTGGTTCATCGACGACATTGATTCTTACCTTCTCACCTTCTGCCAGCAACTTCACAAATTGCGCATACACTGGGTAAATCGCGTTAATCTTACCAGGCCACGAAGCCTCCTTATGAGGCCAGCTAAGCCATGTCGCCTCATGCTTGGCAAACTCAGCCGGGAAATAGTAACCTTGTTCTCTTGGGGTCTTAGGAGGCGTGGGCATAGAACTTTTGCAGGTGATATTGATCATTTACACCGTGCAAAATACAAGGCAATCGCCTAAGGCAAAAATTAGTTTTCATGCGCCTTGGTGGATTGGAAGTCTGGGCGCAGATCATATCGGGAGATTACCGGCGAGTCAGAATATCCTGGTTTCAATGCGGTTAAAGTTTTGCATAAAGTAAAATCTCTTTTACATTTGCAATCCCATTTCGCAATGGGGTAATCATGTTTAACATTGGGAGCTTAGCTCAGCTGGTTCAGAGCATCTGCCTTACAAGCAGAGGGTCGGGGGTTCGAACCCCTCAGCTCCCACATTTGAGCCCTACTGTGGCCTCTTTTTTTGCTCACACTCATTTCACAAGCTCAAAAGTCCCATCACCCGTGAATTTCCAAGCCTCGAATTTCGGGAGTTCTTGGAATAGATTGGCTTCGTAAACCGACCCTTAAGCCTGAATTCGAAGCATATTGAATTTAAACCGAGCATGCATGTTTCACATGGGGGTCTTTCATCTCGCATGCAAAGGTTTTAAAATGAACAATTTATAGACATCTATTGTCTAATATAGTACCATGAATCAGGACATTCCTTCAAAGAAAGTGAGCGAACCATCGATATCACGGTTAATACTCGTTTCTAATCGGTTACCGATTCAACTTGCGAAGAAAAACGGAAAAGTAATTGTCAAGCAAAGTGATGGCGGCTTAGTCACCGCGCTGAAAAGTTATTTTGACCAGGAATCCGTTACCGACGCGTTTCAGGAGAAAATTTGGGTAGGTGCAGCTGATTTTTCCGAAAAACGTTGGTTAATGTTAGACCAACATAACTGCGATTTCAAAATTGAACCTTTATTTATTGAACCGAAGATTTATAATAAGTATTACAACGGCTTTTGTAATGCCACAATCTGGCCGTTATTTCACTATTTTCCCTCCTATGTGATCTATGATCAAGACTCGTTCGAGAAATATGAGCAAGCTAACCAGCTGTTTGCAGAGCGGTTATTAAAGATCATCCGACCAGGCGATACCATCTGGATCCACGATTACCAATTGTTCCTGGTACCAGGCCTCGTGCGGGAGAAAATACCAGATGTATCAATAGGTTTCTTCCTGCACATTCCATTCCCGTCTTTTGAGATTTTCAGATTGCTTCATCGTCCATGGAAGGAAAAAATTATCCGAGGTCTCCTGGGTGCCGACCTAATCGGCTTTCATACTCACGAATACGTTCAACATTTTTTGAAATCGGTCAGAATGGTGCTGGGCTATGATCATCAGTACCGTGTTATTGCCTTCGAAAACCGGCTTGTAAAAGCGGATCTGTTTCCCATAGGAGTTGACTTTGCCAGATTTAATCAAGCATCCGAACGGAAGGCGGTCATCGAAGCGAAAGAGTCTATAACCAAGAATCTTCCGGATAAAAAAATCATTTTTTCGGTCGACAGGCTGGACTACACCAAAGGTGTAACGCATAGGCTGGTTGGGTACGAGCTCTTCTTACGGTTGCATCCCGAGTGGTTGGAAAAAGTGGTTTTCGTACTAGTGGTTGTACCCTCTCGCCAGATCATTTCCAAGTATAATGAGCGAAGGAAGCTGATCGAAGAGGAGGTTGGCCGTCTGAACGGCAAATACTCGACGCTCTCGTGGCAGCCGATTATCTACAGGTACAGCCAGATCGATTTCGATGAGCTTTGTGCATTGTATCAGTGTGCTGATGTCGCACTTATTACACCCTTACGCGACGGAATGAATCTGGTTGCCAAGGAATATGTGGCTTGTTCGACACAACGCGGCGTTTTGATATTGAGTGAACTTGCGGGCGCGGCGAACGAGCTCGGTGAGGCTTTACAGGTAAATCCTTTGGATGCACAGGAGGTCGCCGCTGCGTTGCAACAGGCACTAACGATGCCGCTATCCGAACAGCTACACAGGTTGGCTTTGATGCAAAAAAGGTTATCGACCTACGATGTCGCAAGTTGGGTTCACGATTTTTTGCATCAGCTTACGGAAGTCAAGACACAACAAGCTTCTGAGCAGAGGAAATATGTTACCTCCTCCATACGCAGAGAGATCATTCAAAATTTCAGACGGGCGCAGAGTCGAAATTTGTTGCTGGACTATGATGGTACATTAGTACCATTTGCACGTCATCCAAGAGAAGCGATGCCGGATAAGAACTTGCTGAAACTTCTTGCGTCCCTTGGTTCTGACTCTAAAACCAACCTTACAATTATAAGTGGACGCGACGCCACGATTTTGGAAGAGTGGTTCCAGGATGTTCCTGTAAACCTTGTTGCTGAACACGGCGCTGCTATCAAACGCGTGCAACAAGAATGGACTCAGGAAAAGGATATAGATCAAAGCTGGAAACGGGTGCTGAGGCCCACGCTGGAAATGTTTGTGAAACGCAGTCCCCGCTCCTTCATCGAAGAAAAAAATCATACACTGGCCTGGCATTACCGAAATGTAGAGCCAGAGCTGGGATTTACGCGTTCACGGGAACTGCTTGATAGTCTCTTTCACTTAGTTAGAAATGGTCAACTGCAGGTGATCGATGGAAACAAAGTCATCGAAATCCGGGTTGCGGGAATTGACAAAGGCGTGGCAGCAAGAAAAATAATCGACGAAACGAACAGTGATTTTGTTTTAGTTGTTGGCGACGATAAAACCGATGAGGACATGTTCAGATCCTTAGCTGACAGAGCCCTTACTATCAAGGTCGGTCCTGGCCATTCCGTTGCTCAATACTCTGTACTAAATCAACAGGACATTATCAGACTTTTATATGATTTTGCTGAATAGTTTAATATGGTGACGGACTGGTACTTGTCCAGCCGCCGTCAACTACTAACGTCTGCCCCGTGATGTGTCCCGCATGAGGGGACACCAAAAAAAGTGCTGCCTGTGCAATGTCATTTACTGTTGCTGGTCTTCCTGTTGGAGTTATTCGGGACCACGTGGCCGCATAATCAGGATCACTGGCTGTTCGTTCAGTTAACGTAGCGCCTGGAGCAATTGCATTAATTGTGATATGATAGGGCGAAAGTTCAACCACCAAAGTTTTTGCTAACATCTCAAGAGCAGCCTTGGACATTCCGTAAGCTGCCAGGTTCTTGTGAGCCTGGTGTCCAGTGACCGACGACATCAGCAGTATCCGTCCCGGAGTTTTTGCTTTTTTCATTTGAATCGAGGCGGCTTGTGCAAGAAAAAAACTTCCTCCAAGATTCAAACTCATGACCCTGTTAAAATCATCAGGCCTGTATTCAAAAAAATCTCCGAACGAAGTGATACCCGCATTTGCAATAGCAATATCAAGCTTACCAAAGCGACTTATGCAGTCGGATACCAATCGCTGAATAAAACTCACGTCCGCAGCATCGCCTGAAATAGGAATACAGATGTTATTGTCGTGGGTAATACCTTTTGCCGCCTTCGCCGCCAATGATTTGTCAATATCATTTATTACTACTTTTGCACCCTGTTTCACGAGCTGCCTGCAAATTTCAAGACCTATTCCCTGACCTGCACCCGTTACGACGGCCACCTGATTTTCAAAGATTCTCATGAACTGTATGTCATTTTATACCTGATATGCATTGTTTTTGTTCGCGCGCAGCATTTCACCAAACCCCTGCTTCTTGCTTAATGCAATTATTGCCATAGCAATTCTTTTTGTTCTCGTTTGTGTTGTTTTTGCGCTGTCAATCCAATTGCTAAAGTAACGCTGATGTGACTTTGGCAAAGAATTGAAGAACGATCGCGCGTCTTGATCATCTCTCAGGCACTTCATTAAATCTTTGGACATGGCTGGTTCGCGTTTATCAGCCTGCATAACGACGCTAATAGTATCTCCGCGCCGTTTGCCGATCGCCTTGCGGATTTTGCCATTGATAGGTAGAATAAAATCGCCCTCGCCCATGGGAAGCAAAGCCATTTTTTCAAAGCTGTAATTGTCCAATTTCCCGGTTACTCTAAATGACACCTTGTAACCCCGTTTTAGTTGTTGGGCCTGAGCAGCAGTGATTTCGATATAAGACCATCCGGTCTTTTCCCCTTTCTTTTCAAATTGAAGAATAGTCGTTGAGAACTGTATCATGCTCTAATATTTTACGCCAAAAGAATGTTACAATACGCTGCACTAAGCTCGGAAAATTTTAAAAATGCCGTATTAATATTGTGCAAATAATAATTGCGTGTACTTTTATCTATGGGATTAGAACAAGACCTTAAACAGGAAAAATTTGCGAATGAATACGAGAAGATGGTGGTTAATATTTTGTTCACAGGAAGCTGGCTCGCGAATTTAAACGCTGCACGGCTTAAACCTTTTGGATTGACACCCCAACAGTATAACGTACTCCGAATTCTTCGCGGGAGTCATCCCAAACCGATGATGCTGGCGGACATTACTTCCAGGATGATAGACAGGAATAGCAATGCGACGCGCTTAGTGGAAAAACTGAGACACAAAGGTTTGGTTAAACGGGAGGTATGTAAAACTAATCGCAGGCAACTGGACATTTCCGTAACAGATGCTGGTTTGGAAGTGCTTAGGAAAATTGATGAAGGACGTGATCAATGGTTGGAAAAACTAATAACGATTCCAAAACCTGAGGTGGTGGAACTAAACAACATGCTTGATAGGTTAAGAGGTTAATGCAGCGTCGTTTATCGGGTATTTTCTATGCCTCGCCAGTGTTCACCCAATCTCAATGTGAACCGAAATAATGCAAAAGTCAAATCAAATCGAGCATCCAATCCTTGAACTAATCAAAAACAGGAGAAGTTCGCGAGCATTCTCAAAGCAGCCCATTGAGCCAGGCAGGATCTATTCATTGTTTGAAGCTACCCGCTGGGCTCCTTCGAGTACAAACGAACAACCTTGGCTATATATTTACGCAACACACGATCAAGTAGCACTTTGGACAAAATTATTCGATTGCCTCAATGCCGGAAACAAATTATGGGCAAAGGATGCGCCTCTCTTGATCTTAAGCTTGGCTCGGAAGAACTTCTCGAAATACCCGGGGGCCAATGTCCATGCCATGTACGACCTGGGGGGTGCAAATTCATTCTTGACGCTGCAGGCCGTTGAAATGGGACTACAAGTCAGGCAAATGGCTGGATTTGACCACGCAAAGACAGTTAAACACATTCATGTACCGATAGCAACGTATGAGGTAGGCGTTTTTATGGCTGTTGGCTATCCGGGCAACCCGGACACACTTCCTGAAAAGCTGAAGGTTCGGGAGTTTGAGCCCCGAGAAAGGTTTCTTCAACAGGAGTTTGTAATGAACAGAATTTTTGATTAATATCTGCTATTAAAATGGCGCAGTTTTAAAGATATGTCTGACATCTATAGTCAAGGTATTGGGATTTGCGAGATGATAGCGTGCGGTGATTGACGGGGATAAACAGATACTCCTTGCTAAACCTTAAGAATAATAAATGCTGTTGAAAGATTTGAATTGCACTAGTCTGCTGTGGTCAAGTTATTACTCTCATTGCTGGTTTTGATTTATGGCGTTACATCAGCCCAGGACGTTGCATTAAACGGTTTTGTTCAAGATGAGAAGGGGCAGAACTTGTCTCAGGCTCACGTCATCGTACTCCCGGATTCAACATTCAGCATTACCGATAAGGAAGGAAAATTTCTTGTTCGGGTTAAGAGAGGTGAAAAACAGCTGCAGGCATCGTATGTGGGCTTTGAAATGTTCAGTCAAGCGATCAGCCTGAAAAGTGATACCGTTATCAGCATCCGGTTAAGATCCAAGGTAAGTCAGTTGCAAGAGGTTGTAATTTCAAGTTCGCGCGACATACATCAGGAAATTTTCGAGAGCAACCAGACCAGCAGGCATGTCCTTACCCAAGAAGACATCAATTCGATCCCAGTGCTTGGAGGTGAGGCTGACGTAATCAAAACTTTGCAACTGCTTCCAGGAACAGTTCGTGGAATTGAAGGCAGCAGCGATCTTTTTGTTCGCGGAGGGGCAGCGGATCAAAATCTAGTGCTTCTCGATGATGCGCCTATTTACAATACAAGCCACCTCTTTGGATTTTTATCTGTGTTTAATGCTGACGTGTTGGACGAAGTGGAAGCTATTAACGGGGGGTTTCCAGCCCAATTTGGTGGAAGGCTGTCTTCAATACTGAATGTCAGAACAAAATCAATGATACCTGACCGCATGACGGTATCCGGAGACATCGGACTGATTGCTTCACGTGTTTACATAGAACAGCCTGTAGTAAAAGGAAAGGCCAGCTTCTGGCTGGCGGGGCGACGCACTTACGTCGACCAGGTGATACGTACTATCGGAGAAGAGCTGCCGTATTTCTTTTATGATTTCAATGGTAAGATCTTATTGAAGCCTACAGATCGCGATGACCTCCAATTGAGCCACTATAGCGGCGATGATTTGCTAGATCTTTTTCGCGACCGCGACGGCGATGGCGACGGATTTGTTACCACGTATGCCTCCGGCAATAGCAGCCAGTCACTCCGTTGGTCGCGTTACCTGAACAATAACTGGTACGGCACCCTGTCTTTGACCCGTACGAAATTCAGGTACAACATCCGCAATGCATTTGAGGAAAATGAGCTTATAGCAGTATCCGATATTGAGGACTATGGTGCTCGTATTTTGTTGGAAAAGGATTCAATAGGAAACGGTACACTCAGAACAGGCTTAGATTGGACTCGCCATCATGTGAGCCCCAATGTGGTGAATACGGTTGGGACAATTAGCGAACTTTTGAAAAGCAGTTCCACCAGGGGACGCATTGCAGATGAATTTGCTGTTCACTTGCAATACGAGTGGTCACCCTTAAAGCGCATCCAAATTAATTCCGGCTTGCGAATGTCATCAGCAGTGGTTGTCAATAGACACTATTTCTTCCCCGAACCAAGAATCTCGGTGCGTTATTCGTTGAACCAGTATCAAGCATTGAAGTTTAGCTATTCGCGCATGGTCCAGTACATGCACCGCATATCGAATTCAGCGGTATCTTCTCCAACTGATATATGGTATCCGGTAACAGACAGTATTCGACCGCAGACCTCCCATCAGTTAGCCCTCGCGTGGCAGAGTACATTAAGGGAAGACGATATTTTCGTGAGCATCGAAGGATACTTTAAGACAATGCATCAGTTAATAGGTTATGAGGAGGGTACCAATTTGTTCCTTAACACCGATTTCGAATCAAAACTCATACAAGGGTTGGGAAGAGCCTATGGCCTTGAATTCTTGCTGAAAAAAAATTCAGGCAAGCTTACAGGGTGGTTGAGTTACACCCTTGCTTGGTCGCATAGACAGTTTGACGTCATTAATGGCGGCAAATGGTTTCCATCACGATATGACCGGCGTCACAATGGCGCTATTGTCGCCCAGTATGCCTTTAACAGGAGATGGGCGCTATCGATTGTGTGGGAGTTCATTTCTGGATCAAGGTTTACGCCGGTGATTGGACAGTACGTTTTGTTTGCGCCTACCCTTACCGGTGCGGATCTCATTCCTGTTTATTCGGGTATCAATCAAGTCAGGCTGGCGCCTTCGCACCGACTTGATATCGGGTTGAAATTCAAGAGCAAGCCATCCCGGAAATTTCGATGGCAATGGTTTGCCGGGGTGTACAATGTATATAACCGCGCAAATCCTATAGGAATTAATATTGAGCAGGATGAATCGGATGGGTCGCTTCGTTACACACAACCTGGATTATTTGGTCTAATTCCTTTCTTAAGTTATGGATTTAAATTTTAGTGGTGACACTATGTGGGTGAGGTTGCTTTCGTTGCGACATTTAAAGATACGCTATAGCGCATTGATGTTGACATTCATGGTTTGCAGTTGCTTGCCTGACCCTCTTGATGTTGACGGAATACCCGTTGTAAAACCACAAATTGTTGTATCAACCCAGATCATTCCGGATCAATCCTTAATTGTGCTTCTGACCAAAACATTCGGTGCTCTAGATGCCAGCGATGAAAGCGACCCCGAGGCCCTATTGAAGCAAATTGCTATCGTTGATGCGGTTGTTACCATCGAAGGGCAAGAAGGTATATATGAACTTGAAGGCCTGGATAATGGATTGTATGGAGGACTAATAATTCCTTTTGAGGAAGGTAGAGAATATACATTGCACGTCGTCAGTTCTTCATTAGGGGAAGTTAGCGCAACCACGACTGTAAAACCTCTGGTCAGCTTTGACGACATTAAAGCTGAATTAATTTTCAATGGCTATGACGATACCCTCGCGCAGATCACCTATCGTTTGAAGGATACAGCAGAAAAGAATTGGTATATGCTAAATGTCCAGCAAATACAACGACATGAACTTGTAGACAACCTGTTAAATCCCCGGGCCTTTACCCGCCTTGTAGACGATCATGATTTCAATGGAAAGGAATTCCAGGAAACGTTTCGCGTTTTTCCAAGGGACTTCATTCCTGGTGATACTATCGCAATCTCATTATCAAATATTAGCAAAAATTACTACGATTTTATAGATCTGCGCCTAGAAAACAGGTTCAGCTTTGTCGAATATTTGAGCGAACCCGTTAATTATCCATCCAACGTTAACGGAGGAAAAGGGTTCTTCAATCTATATATTCCGGATGTAAAAACCATCGTCCTGGAATATTAAAGATAGAATGGATTCTGATTGATTTTTTTTGCAAATTATGATATGTGGAAATTATACCGGAATGCTATTCTATTAACATTCTGCTGCCTGCTTAACGTCTCCTTAACTGCGCAGATTTATCCCGCTGACTTTGCACAGGTACTTGTAGCGAACGGCATTGCTAATCCGACGGTTATGGCCTTTGCGCCTGATGGACGCATTTTTGTCGCGGAGCAAGGTGGCAGACTTCGGGTCATAAAAAATGGCGCCTTGTTACCTACGCCCTTTGTTCAGCTGAGCGTGAGTTCGTCAGGCGAGAGGGGACTGATAGGCATCACGTTGGATCCCGAATTCACAAGCAATCATTATGTTTATTTGTATTATACAGTTCCCGGTTCTCCGCCTCACAACCGGGTGAGCAGGTTTACGGCCAACGGCGATGTCGTTCAAACTGGAAGTGAATTCGTGGTACTGGAATTGGATCCGCTTAGCAATGCAACCAATCATAACGGGGGTGCGATGAGCTTTGGAAAAGATGGGAAGCTCTACGTTGCAGTTGGTGAAAACGCCAACTCCTCCTATGCGCAAAACCTGGATACCTATCACGGAAAACTTCTGCGTATAAATAAAGATGGAAGCGTCCCTGAAGGCAACCCATTTACGACGGGGAGTGAGCAACGCAGGAGAATTTGGTCCTATGGGCTTCGCAATCCATATACGTTTTCTATTCATCCGCAGACGGGCCAAATATTGGTAAATGACGTGGGCCAGGTTACGTGGGAAGAAATCAACGATGCAAGTGCGGCCGGACGCAATTTTGGGTGGCCCACTACCGAGGGTACTTTTAACGCTTCATCATACCCTAATCTTACCAATCCGATTTACGCATACAGCCACGGTGGAGGTGATGGCAAAGGGTGCGCGATTGCGGGCGGTATTTTTTTTAATCCTTCCGTAACAAATTATCCGGCGGCCTACTGGGGCCGATACTTTTTTCAGGACTATTGCAACAGATGGATAAACACCCTGGATTTGACCGGACCAACCGCCGTCAGGTCCTCTTTTGCGACCGCACTTTCCGCCAGCTGCTTGTCATTGACTGTCGGGAACGATGGTAATTTATATTATCTCAGCAGGAGTGCCGGCGCTCTTTTCAAGATCATTTATAATAAAACAACCACCCCGTATATCACAGAACATCCTCAATCCTTGACGATTGCAGAGGGACAGGATGCGATTTTCAGCGTGAGTTCACTGGGCAGTACACCCATGCAATTCCAATGGCAGAAAAATTCCGCGGATATTGAGGGAGCCATAAGTCCAGAACTTACTATCAATGGAGCGACTCCGGCGGATGCGGGCGTTTACATGGTTGCTGTTACGAATGCTGCGGGGGCCGTAACCAGTAATTCTGCCTCTCTTATCGTTATTGAAAATACGCCGCCCACAGCTGAAATAGTTGTCCCGTTAGAGGGTTCAACTTATGTTGCAGGTGCAGACATTCAATTTTCGGGAACCGGAAATGATGAAGAAGATGGAGAACTTCCGCCGGAAGTTTACAGCTGGCAAATAGATTTTCATCATGATACACATCATCATGATCAACCTCCGGTTGACGCCGTGACTGCCGGGTCATTTTCGGTACCCGACCAAGGTGAAACTTCGCCCAACGTTTGGTATAAGATTACGTTAACGGTTACGGACTCGAAGGGACTTATCGGGAAGGATGAAGTCGAGATTTTCCCTGAAAAATCGACAATATCTCTTGCGACGGACCCGGCCGGATTGGAAGTTGTTGTTGACGGGCAATCTGTCGCAACACCGACTGAAATCATAAGCGTGGTGGGAATGAAGCGAACCTTTAGTGTCAGTACACCGCAGATTAATGAGGACGTTGAATTTCAATTCGAATCCTGGTCTAACGATGGCGAAATGACACAAACCATTCCGACACCAGCCGGCGACCTGACTTTGATTGCGAAATTTGCCAACGTAGTCGGTACTGAAAATACTTTCATTAATGATTGCGAGGTTGTCATCTATCCAAACCCGTCTGGAGACGAATATTGTATGGTAGAACTAATTGTCAAACAACAATCAGACGTGTCGATGCAACTTGTCAATGTACTATCTCAAGAAATTTATACTTCTACTAACACTCTTCCTCAAGGGAAACATCAATTACCTCTTTACGTTCGAGATGGAAGCAAAGGGCTTCACTATGTGATTGTGAAAGTGAATGGCAGCAGGATCGTGAAAAAGTTAATTGTTGGTGAGTGACCTACCTGGTGAGTTCTGCTATAATCTGGCTATGATCGGGAAATTCCTCCATCAACTTCTGACGCTCGGCAATTTGAAAATCCTGAAAGTCAAAACCCGGCGCAACCGTACAACTTGATAATGAATAGGTGTTGGGCTCAACAACTTTTGCCGCGAACCAGCAATTCGCCGGTACTGTTACCTGCAACGACTCACCAAGCTCCAGGTGATTCCCAAGTCTAAACACACAGAGCTCAGTTTTCTTCAATACAAAGATATCCAGCGGGCCTCCGCAGTGAAAATGCCAAAGTTCATCTGACTTGATGCGATGAAACAAGGACTTATCATGCGAATGCAAGAGGAAATAGATCGCTGTCGAGAAGCTTCGAGGTGATGTAAATCGCAATGGCAGGCCGCAGACCTGTATCTGTTCCGTCGATCTGTACGTTTCCCGGTAGTAACCTCCCTCGGGGTGAGACTTTAAACTCAGCTTATTAATCCAATATTCAGGAGAATGCATTGCTAAACCTACAATGATCCACAAATTTCAAACGCATACAAATCAACCTCGAATGCGAACCCCGTCCATTGCAACAGGCGACAGTTTCTGAGATCGCTTAGTATCGCATCTAGGAGTTGAAAAGTAAGAATTTATGAGCAATTGTGCCATATTTTCGATTGCGTCTTCAGTTCACGGGACTTTGTACCTGGAAACACTTGAAAATAGATTTGTACACGTGGACCTCAAATGTTTACTTTGCATCCTTAAAAATGACTCCGTAGCTCAGCTGGTAGAGCAATTGACTCTTAATCAATGGGTCGAGAGTTCGAATCTCTCCGGGGTCACTCACTAGACTTCAAACGGGTAATTAGCTCAGCTGGTTTAGAGCACTACCTTGACAGGGTAGGGGTCACAGGTTCGAATCCTGTATTACCCACGGATGTGAGTCGAATGATCCTCTCCTTGCACACGAATTTTGATAGGCGCATACCCATGGGGTGATGACTTTTACTTTCGCTTTGACTACATAGAGTTTCTGACCTTAACATAATTCGGATATCCTTGATTCGTGCTACACGTGTACATAGCTTCACAAAATTGAGCTATTCGATGTTTGTTGGGTGACCATGATGAGACTATCTTTGTTCCATGACTTTTCGACTACTAGTCACAGCGGTAATATTTGCAATATCAACCAGCGCTTTTCCGCAATACATTCCAAAGTTCGACGTTCAGGGTCATCGTGGGGCAAGAGGGCTGATGCCTGAAAACAGCATTCCTGGATTTTTGCTAGCTATCGACTCTGGGGTCACCACAATAGAGTTGGACGTGGTTATTACGAAAGATAAACACGTGGTCGTCTCGCATGAGCCCTGGATATCGACGGCGATTTGCCTGGATTCCTCTGGCAACCCGCTTAAACCTAGTCAGGAAAAAAAAATAAATATTTATCAGCTGACCTATGAGCAGTTAAAGCAATTTGACTGCGGGTCGCTTGGAAATAAGAATTTCCCACATCAGAAGAAGGAGCCGATTTCTAAGCCATTATTAAGCGAGGTAATTGCTGCCGTCGAATATCATATAAAGAGCTATGCCACGTATGAAGTAGACTACAATGTAGAGATTAAGAGCGCCGTCGAAGGAGATAAAAAATTTCATCCGCCCGTTGAAGAGTTCTCAGATCTTGTGTACAATCTTCTGGATGAATATATTCCTTTGGACAGGGTTGTAATTCAATCCTTTGATTTCAGAGTCCTGAAATACTGGCATAAGAAGTATCCGCACATGAGACTTGCAGCCCTGGTAGAGAATACGAAATCGATTGACAGCAACCTTAGCGCCTTAGGATTTAAGCCCTCGGTATATAGTCCTCATTACTCCCTGCTTTCAAAAGATAAAGTCAAGTATCTCCATTCACAAAGGATCCGTGTAATTCCCTGGACAGTAAACGAAGTCTCGGATATGCTTTCACTCAAGGGCATGGGAGTCGACGGATTCATAACCGACTATCCCGACCGGGCGAGAAAATACAAGATGACTTTGAATATTCAGCGGCCTTAGCTTCCACTTGCATCGATTTAAAAAAAGAACGCTATGATATTCAACTCCTATGATCTTATCGTATCATTGCAAAATTTTTCGGATGAAGAAATACGATGTATATGGCATTGGCAACGCTATTGTTGATATCGTCACAGAGGTTGACCATGACTTCTTTGCTAAGAATAACGTAGAGAAAGGCGTAATGACACTGGTCGATGAAAAGCGTCAACTGGAATTGATGTCTGCAATCGATATGAAGAGTAGTAAAATGACAGGTGGAGGCTCTGCCGCCAATACGGTTGTGGCTGTAAATCAGTTTGGGGGAAAGAGCTTTTATTCGTTACTGGTCGCACACGACGATTTTGGAAAATTTTTTCTGGATGACCTGAAATGGAATGGCGTAGATACGAATCTTAAATTCGAGGATTGCCCGGAAGGCCATACAGGTAGGTGCCTTGTCATGACTTCTCCAGATGCCGGTCGCACCTTAAATACATTTTTGGGCGTCAGCTCGTTTTTATCCACCCGCCATCTCGACGAGCAAGCGATAAAAAGTTCAACCTTAATATATCTGGAGGGCTACTTAGTTGCCAGTCCCAAGGGGCTTGAGGCAATGAAGGAAGCCAAAAAAATTGCAGAACATGCTAAAGTGGACGTTGCGCTTACGTTTTCAGATCCAAGCATGGTAAAGTATTTCTCCAATCAAATGGAAGAAATTGTAGGCGCCAGCGTGGATTTGCTTTTTTGCAATGATGAGGAAGCACTGATTTTTACTGGCACGTCGTCCATAAGTGAGGCGCGTCAGAAACTGAGGCAAGTGGCCAAAAAGTTTGTAATAACACTCGGCGCAAACGGTGCACTTATTTATGATGGTGATACGTTCATCAATATAGAACCTTACAAAGTCGAGGCGATCGACACGAACGGTGCGGGCGATATGTTCTCAGGCGCGTTCATATATGGAATAACCCATGAACACAGCTTTGCCGAGGCTGGGAAGCTGGCTTCGTTGGCTGCTTCAAAGGTTGTCACTCAATTCGGTCCAAGACTTGAGACCCTGCAGGTAAAAAAGGTATTGGGCGCATTGAGCAGGCATTAGGTTGACGCTGGAGGTCACAAAACAGGTGTGCTGGCTTGTAAATCCAAAAATTCCTGGTCATCTTTGCACCCCTTTAAATAGAACGAGATGAAACGTACATTTCAGCCTTCCCGCAGAAAAAGAAAGAATAAACACGGATTTCGTGAAAGAATGGCTACCGCGAACGGTCGCAGAGTGCTCGCCAATCGCCGGAAAAATGGTCGTAAGAAATTGACTGTGTCAAGCGAAAAGACCGTAAAGCATAAATAATCCCCATACGGGCCCTTTGGAACCCCCGGCGGAGATTCATTAATTTCAACCATGGGGAGATTTACGTTCAAAAGGGAGGAAAGACTCTCGAAAGAAAAAGTAATACAGGAACTCTTCGACAAGGGTTCCTCTTTTTATTTGTACCCTTTCAAGGTATATTTTATGCAAAATCCGGATCCCGGGTTTCCCGTTCATCAGGTGCTCATATCCGTGTCCAAAAAAAATTTTAGAAGAGCTGTCGACCGCAATCTTATTAAAAGGAGAATCCGCGAGTCGTACCGGTTAAATAAGAAACTGTTGGCCAATCGAAACAAGTTGCTCATTGCGTATATTTACAGTATTAAAGAGATCTTGCCCTCGGCGCAAATTAAGGAAAGACTTGTAAGAACGTTCAAACGGTTGGATTATGTGGAGAGGAATTAAATGGCTGGCTGCTATACTCTTGCTGTCTATTGCAGCCTTCGCTTTCAGGAAACCTGCGGAGGAGTATTTCGACATTGCCAAAAGCCTTGATATTTTTGCCACCCTCTTCAAAGAGGTTAATGCCTATTATGTCGATGAAGTTGAACCGCAGAAGCTTATCCGACATGGCATCGAGGGCATGCTCGAGTCGCTTGACCCCTACACCGACTACATTCCTGAAGACGAATTAGAATCTTTTCAGATCACGACTACAGGTCAGTATGGAGGTATTGGCGCTCTCATTGGTGTTGTCAACAAAAAAATTGTAGTCACGCACCCTTATCAGAACTTTCCTGCATTTAAGTCCGGAATTAGGGTGGGAGACGAGATAATTGCCATCGACGGAAAAAATGTACAGGGGAAGACGCCAGTAGAAATAAGTACTTTGCTAAAGGGCCTCCCCCGAACTACTTTAGAATTAAAGGTAAAGCGATCTGGCAAATCTGAAACCGTTACGCACAAACTGACGCGTGAGAAAATAAACATCACGAACCTTTCCTATTATGATATTATTGAACCTGAAATGGGATACATTAGGTTGGATGATTTTACCCCTGGTGCTGCGCGCGAAGTTTCACAAGCAGTGTTAGACCTGAAAAAGAGGGGTGCAAGGAAATTAATTTTAGACCTGCGTAACAACCCTGGAGGGCTGCTTCATGAGGCCGTGAATATTGTGAGCTTGTTCATTGATAAGGGCCTGGAAGTAGTGTCAACAAAAGGTAAAGTTGAAGAATGGAACAAAAGGTACAAGACGCTCAATCAGGCAATTGACAAAGAAATAGATATCGTAGTGCTCGTAGGAGAAGGGAGTGCGTCTGCATCCGAAATTGTAGCCGGTGCGTTGCAGGACTATGATCGGGCAGTTCTCGTTGGACAGCGGACATTTGGAAAGGGTCTCGTCCAGACCACAAGGCCACTTGCCTATAACGCGCAGTTGAAGGTAACTACTGCGAAATATTATATTCCAAGTGGACGTTGCATTCAGGCAATGGACTATACACACCGGAAGAACGATGGAACTGTAGAACGTTACGCTGATTCAGTGAAGGTGGAATTCAAGACCAAGGGTGGTAGAAAAGTTTACGATGGAGGCGGATTGGATCCCGATATAAAAGTAGAGGAAGAATATGTAGGGTCGATTACCTCCGCGTTGATTAACGCCGGCTTAATTTTTGAGTTCGCTTCGAAGTATTGCGGTGAGCATCCGGTGAAACCCGACTTAAAGTCATTTCAAATTTCAGAAAGAGATTTTGAAAATTTCGTGTCGTACGTTAAGAGTCAGAAGTTCTCGTATTCAGGTCCTTTGGAGGATGACGTAGATAAATTAGTTGAAGCAGCAAAGAAGGACCGGTACTACGAGCAAATCGGCAACGAACTTGAAGGGCTGAGGACCAGACTAAAAACAGGTGAGTCAGCCGAGGTTAAGACCTATAAAGCGGAAATAATAGAAATTCTGAGTGAACAAATTGGTTTTCATTATGATCTGTATAAAGGCCAGGCAGAAATATTTCTGAAAAACGATAACGCAATAATTGAAGCGCGCAAGGTTCTGAGCGACTCGTTAACCTACAATAAATTGCTCTCTGTTAATTAATTCGGATGCCAAATATTTTAAGTATTGAGACGTCTACTTCAGTATGCTCCGTCGCTATACATAACGATAAATCACTGCTGGCATCACTCGAGATTCACCAGGAATATTCCCACGCCTCCAAGTTGGGGTTGCTTGTGAAACAAGCAATTGTCTTGGCCGATCTACTTCCATGCCAGATTAATGCAGTCGCAGTGTCAAGTGGACCGGGATCATATACTGGCTTGCGTATTGGCACATCGTTGGCGAAAGGCTTCTGTCACGCACTCGATGTTCCTTTAATTGCCGTGCCCACCTTACAATTAATGGCAACAATGGTTAGTATTTCCACCACAGAAGACGCGTTCCTGTGTCCAATGATCGATGCACGCCGGATGGAAGTCTATTGTCAGATTTTTGATGATAATCTGAAGGAGAAGGAGGCTGTGCAGGCGAAGATTATTGATGAAAGGAGTTTTGATAGCTACCTTGACGAAAAGCCCGTGATTTTTTTTGGAAACGGAGCCATGAAATGCAAGGGGGTCATTGAGCACAAGAACGCAAAATTCTTGGACAACATTAGTCCCCTCGCCTCGCGCATGGGGGAATTGGCGAATTCAAGACTCCGGGAGGGCAAGGTGGAAAACCTTTCTCAATTTGTGCCATTGTACCTAAAGGAGTTCTTTATCAAAAAGCCAATTGAGGTTTGAACGTATTCAAATGATATTTTTGTTTTCATATCCATGGAAGGGGACGAACAAATAGTTAATAAAGTCGCTAGCAGCTCGCTTGTTACTTTTGATCTTGAGAAGTACTTTGAACCAGGAGAGAGGATTTTACTGGATATCAAGGAACAGTTGTATGAAGGACTGGTTTTGCGAGAGAAGGATTTCAGGGATTTTATAAAGAATCATAATTGGTCCAGGTATGAAAACAAATCGGTGGCGATAACGTGCAGCACCGATGCAATCGTGCCTACCTGGGCTTATATGCTGCTGGCAATTGCGCTGAAGCCTTATGCCCGCAGGGTTTTCTTTGGATCGTTGTTGGAGTTGGAAATTGACATTTACAGAGAGACGTTAAGTAAAATAGAGTGGTCATCTTTCAAGGATGCTAAGGTAGTTATTAAAGGATGCAGCAAGGTGGAAGTGCCTGTTGCGATTTATGTGCACGTTGTTAACAAGTTATTGCCTTATGCGAACAGTCTTATGTTCGGGGAACCCTGCAGCACCGTTCCCTTGTTCAAGAGGCCAAAATTTTAGCCAGATCCTTTGGTAGTTTCTGTTGGAAACTGTGAAAGATTTTTTTGAAATTTTGTTTAAAAAATTTTTTTATTCAGCGGAACCTTTGCGCGATGATTTTACTTTTTACTAGCCGGGTAAAATCTGGTTCAAAAAGATTTAATTAAGTTATTGGGAAGTGACTTCAAATCGATTACCTTTGCACTCCCAAAATGGAAAATGTGCATTATCAAACCGGAAGGGTTTTGATAAACTAAAGCAAGATGATTAAGTGTATTGCCCGAGGCAAAGGCAAGTAATCACAGGTAACTATCACATTTGTGCATAGTTAACACGTTCATTGAATGGATGATAATTGATAGCGGACCGGTAGAATGACAGCGATGTTGTTTTACCACGAAGATTTACTTTGAAAAAAGGGAACTTCAAAAAATTTAAGGGTCTAGGTTTCAGACAAAACAAGTAAAGCTT
>JAICGJ010000091.1 GCA_025923195.1 Chryseolinea sp. | reverse complement strand
GTACTTCGACCGAATGGTGGCCTTTTTTCAACCAAAAACAGCGCTTTTTTTAAGGATTTTTTTTTGAATTACTGTGCCGACAGTCATCGATCATATTGCATTTATGACGAGATCAACTCGTATCACAGTTAAAAAAGTCGTCCCTTTACAAATAAAATTGATCGGCTATGAAAACGAAAATTGTGCTTTTGATCAGTCTGTCAGTTATTCTTTTTCAATGCAGTACTGAGGAGAAAATAGCGAAATCGCCACTGTGGGGAGTTGATTTTTCAGATGAGAGCACAGTGGCATTTGCGCAAGGTTCCATTGAACAATACGACGGCGGACCCAAGATAATTTATATAGTCAACGAGGGCTCACTTAGGCAAGCCGAGGAGAGTTTGTATACGATCTCGTTCACATGTGAGAACGGTGAGTCGTTGCAATTGGTCATTACCAAAAAAACGGCAGAATATAGTTATCATTTTCCAGGTAACGAGTCAGAGAATCAGCTAGTGTCTGCTAGCTTTAATGGAACGCCCCTTGATCTCAAAGAAAGTTCGATCGATATACAGCCTCATCCTGAAGAGAACAAATTGCATATCATCACCAATATGCATACCCTGAATGCCGGAGATTTTAATGGAATATTGACTCGCGTCCCGCTATTAAAGGGCACTTCGGAATAATGTTTCACACGGGAGTTTCAAGCATTGCGTTTTCCGGGCGCTTGTGAAGCATGGAAAGTTTGGTCATGGAGGAAACCTCGATTGTAAAGACGCCAAAATCCTCGACTACTCTTCCTTTAATATCATAAAAGCCCCTGCCACGGAATGGGTATTTGCGTGCAATATCAGGAAAATGAACAGTGTCGAATACCTCTCCATGTCGGTCGTAAAAAGTGCCGAAATGCATCAACTCACCCTTCACGGTACTGGTGTCTTTAGTAGTCACACAGTATCCGATAATGTGAACCCAGGAATTTAGTTTTTGAGGAAGTTCCGCTGCGATCGCATCTCCCAACTCCTGATCAGAAATCAGCTTGAACGGATTGCCGAGGGGAAAGCCAAGCAATTCCATTTCGTCATATGCATCCTCCAAGGCACTGCGTTCCAGCACGGGCAAGGGATATTCTTTGGGTTCGGTGTTAAATAGGTCTACCGTTGTCTTATTCCGAGATTTGGCATTGCTAAAGAATAACATTGAGCTCCAGAGAAGTTGTTGTTTCGATTTTCCTGTAAACCTAAGTGCACCAATTCGAATAAGAATCCTGATTTGTTCAAGGCCAAGCGGGATGCGCCGTAAAAAATTATCCAGACTTTTATAAGGGCCATTTATTTCGCGATCGGCGCAAATTTCCTTCGCTACTTTAGCCTCCAGACTTTTCAGGTGAACAAATCCTATGTAAATTGTCCTATCATAAATAGTGGTTGAATACTCACTAAGATTTATGCATGGAGCCTCAATTTGAGCACCGCTCATGCGAGCTTCGTGAAAATAAAATTCTGTCTTATAAAATCCTCCAAAGTTGTTAATAACTCCAACCATAAATTCCAGGGGGTAATGAGCCTTCAGGAAAAGGCTTTGGTAACTCTCAACGGCATAGCTGGCCGAGTGACCTTTTGCAAAGGAGTATCCTGAAAAACTTTCGATTTCATACCAGACACGATCGATGACTTTAGGATCGTACCCTTTCTGAGTGCAATTGTAAAAGAATTGGTTCCGTACCCGATGAAACTCCTCCCGTGAACGATACTTCCCCGACATCGCCCGGCGCAAGACGTCGGCTTCCGTCAGCGTAAGTCCCCCGAAATAATGGGCAACGCGAATGACATCTTCCTGATAGACCATCACGCCGTATGTTTCCTTCATCAGCTGATCCATCAGCGGATGGATAGCCTCATATGAACCGCCGTTTTGTACTGCATGAAAACGTTCAATATATGCTTTCATCATCCCGGAACTTGCAACCCCTGGCCTGATGATTGAGCTGGCAGCTACCAATGTGAGGTAATTGTCACAACGCAATTTTCCCAGCAACATTCGCATCGCGGGTGACTCCACATAAAAACATCCCATGGCTTTGCTGTTGCGCATTAGATCCTTTATTCGCTCATCATTTTTAAAATCTTTGAATCGGTTGATGTCGACATCGATGCCCCGGTTTCGTTTTACCAATTTTACAGTTTGCTTGATATGTCCCAATCCACGCTGACTTAATATATCAAACTTGTAAATTCCAAAATCTTCAGCGTTGTGCATTTCGAAATGAGAGACCGGAAGACCCTTCGGAGGTAAGTCAGTTGCCGTATACGAATAGATCGGTTTTTCTGTGATGAGTACGCCCCCAGCGTGTATGGAAATGTATGACGGCAATTCTTTTTCAACAATGTATGCGGCATACGTATGGATCATTTTCCAGATATGGTCGCGATCAATTCTTTCCTTCCGGCTTTCAACCAAGTCGTCGATTTCATCTTTAGGTAAACCGAATACTTTTCCCAGCTCCCGAAGCACAGAACGACCCTGATAGGTTACATGAGTGCCCAGAAGACAAACGTGATTTTCACCATATTTTTTAAAGATATATTCGTAGATCGCGTCGCGATTGTCCCATGAAAAATCAATGTCAAAGTCCGGGGGTGACGTGCGTTCTTCGTTCAGGAACCGCTCGAAATACAAATCCAGTTCGATGGGATCAACGTTGGTGATGCCAAGGCAGTATGCGACCGTGCTGTTTGCGCCGCTTCCACGTCCTACAAACTCGAACCCATTTTCCTTTGCATAATTGATAATATCATAGGTAATGAGGTAATATGCCGTGAAATTTTTGTTTGCAATAATGGCCAACTCTTTTTCAATGCGATCATTCCATATTTCTTTGTCGTCACCATATCTAAATTTAAATCCTTTAATAGTTTCCCTTCGCAGGAGTTCGAGGTCACCCTGCCTTGTGCCGGTAAAAAATTTTTTGTTTTTGTCGTCATTTTGGTCGCACTGGATGGAACATTGCTGAAGTAAATTTTCTGTGTTGGCAATCAGTTCCGGATAGCGCGCGAACCGCTTTTTAATTTCCGGCCCCGGCAGCATAAATTCTTCCTTCCTTGCTTGCTGATGTTCAGCAAGCTTGCTAAGCAAAGTATTGTGGGCGATACATCGCAGTAACCGGTGAACGTTATGATCTTTGTAAACAAGCTTGCCATTTTTTCGCTCAGGCGGAAGAAATGTCACGGGATGCAAGATCAAAAATTTATCGAGATAATCGTCCTTCGAACGATCGATCGAAAATAAGTTGAGGTCATGTCCGCTTACGCCGATGTATTCGTTCGGACGCAAGGCTTCAGGCTCAATTTTTCCAAAGGGATAAATTGTGAATGCCTGGTGGAATTCAGGTGCACGGTTTGAAAGGGTTTTATCTTCGCGGTTTCTTCGCGACAGGAATCTGTTGATAGACTCAAACCCCGCGTTGTTTTTGGCTATAACAATGTACAGCAACTCATCAGCCTTTCTGAATTCAATACCGACAGCGAGATCAAGATGATAGGGTTTCTTCCCAAATTTTGTCAGGCCATCTTTGTGCTCACGGTTCTTATAACATATCCGCAGCATTTCCATGTAGGATGCTGTGTTGTTGATTTCAGTAAGTACCAGCTTATGCACACCACATCGCTGAGCTTCGTTAAAGAGAGTCTCTATAGGCAGTGTCCCATATTTGAAACTAAATCCTGTGTGACAATTCAGGTACATTAGGGATCATTATGGCGTTCGATAATCTTTCACGCGTCCTGGAGTTGTGACCGACGTGAATCAAATGTTAACCGGAATGGGTTACCTCAGATACCTCCAAACATGATATCTCGGAAGTGTACCCATCTCTTTTCCTCTCTTGCTAGAACCGTGATTCGATCACAAAGAAAATGCTGACTATAAGACAAGTCCTTTAGATAAGCCCAGGACTTCAAAAAATCCTCGGTAGCGATATTCTTTGCGATGGAAATATGAGGTGTATAGTGAATATCCTCCTTTACTAGCCTTTCGAAAATATCACGGATGGGATATTTGTTGACAATGTCAAGGTAAATCGTTCGCGTTGCACCGTAGTGAAACACATTCAGATTTTTGATGAAGACATTGAAAGGCTTAAAGTGTGCGGCCTTCGTTGCTACGTGTTGAATAATATCGTCGATGTGTTCATCATTATACTGAAAAAGTGAGATATACCCTTTCGAATAACGGTCATCAAATTCATGACCGATCAAAAATTGAATATCATCCTTCAACACAGATACATCGCTCATGATATGAGGCGGTGGCGAGATAAGGAAAAATAATTCCTGAACTGGGTTGTTTATCAATCGATTCATATCGTAGTTTTTTACTCTTTTTTTTCCTACCGCAGATTCCCTTTGAACATGTTCATCTCCATTCTTACCCGACGGTTAACGCCAAGGGTAGTTGCACGCGTTAACTTTTCCACACCATGTTTATGTTTGATATGGTCAATGGCCTGATAGAGACTGATCGTTTCCGCTGTGTCGTCAAACAAACTGATCTGATGGCTCCCATGCACCAAGCCGCTAAGGCGGACGCCCACAAGCCGGATCAGCATTCTCCTGTTATAGAGCTTGTCAAACAGCTCGGTCACTAGTCGAAGCAGCACATGATCCGAAGAAGTGTAAGGGATTTGCATTTGCTTCGTCTCAGTATCAAAGTTTGAATAACGGATCTTGACCGTCAGGCATGAGGCAAGTTTTTGCTGTTCGCGCAGTTGGAAGGCAACCTTTTCCACCATGGCTATCAGGATCGACTTTAGCCGCTTCACATCGATCGTGTCTTCCTCGAACGTGCATTCTGTCGATATTGATTTTTGCTCTACGTAGGGTACTACCGCAGAGTCATCAATACCGTTGGCCTTGTTCCATAGACTAATACCATTTTTTCCGAAGGCGCTAATCAGGAATTTGAGTGGCATTTCACGCAACGTGGCAACTGTACGCACCCCCATGTCGTACAGAAATGATGAGGTCTGTTTTCCAATCATGGGGATTTTGTCCACTGACAGCGGCGCCAGGAATTCTTTTTCCGTGCCGGCTTCGATATGTTGCTCGGCGTTGGGTTTAAATTCGCCCGTAGCCACTTTTGATACCAGCTTATTTACCGACATGCCTAAAGAGATGGGCAAATTGCTTTCTTTCACGATCTTTTTACGCAGCTCGATCGCCCATTTAAAGGCTCCGAAATACCGGTCCATCCCGCTGGCGTCGATGTAAAATTCATCAATAGATGACTTTTCAAATAGCGGAGCAGCGTCAGCAATAATGTCCGTCACCAGGTGGGAGGCTAGGGTATAGGCCTCTACGTCCCCGGAAATGATAATGGCATCCGGACAGAGCTGAAGGGCAAGGTATATCGGCATTGCTGAATGAACTCCAAACTTTCGCGTCTCGTAGCTACAGGCTGCAACGACCCCCCGGCGACTGCTTCCCCCCACAATCAGCGGTTTTCCCTTCAAGAAAGGATTGCGCTGACATTCGACAGCAACAAAAAACGCATCGAGATCAAGGTGTATAATGTTCCTTTCCACGATGCTAAATAACTAAAAATATTAGTCGAGTGTTGCGAATTTAAACTAATTTTTTTAGTTTTGAGGCGCTAATGCCATAGCGAACCCGTTTCCGCCTCTTACCCAATAGGTAAGGGGAGGACTCGGTTAATATTCAATAGTGTTAAGCGATACAAACTTAGAAAAGTGTATGGCACGTTCCCTTATTATCCCTTTCAAACTAACTTTAGCCTGGGAGTTTCACAAACCTTTTATCCCGTTCGCAACCTCAAACATCAAACCTGTAACTTCAAACTAATCTATGGCAATTGTAAATAAGAACTTGAAATTCCTACGCGTTCAGCAAGGACTGACACAAAAACAGTTAGCCGAGAAGTTGGGCCTGAAACAGGCCGCCATCGGAGCCTACGAAGAAGAGCGCGCAACCCCGCCGCTGGCGTCATTGCTGGATATCATCAAAATCTTTAATGTAAACCTCGATGATCTCGTCAAACAGGATCTAAGCCGCATGTCAGAGAAAGACAGGAGAGCATCATCGACCGGAAAAAGAGAAGTACTCGCAATTACGGTTGACAGCAACAATAAGGAGAATGTCGAGCTGGTCTCGCACAAGGCGTCAGCAGGATACCTGTCAGGATACCAGGATACAGAGTTTGTGAAGGATCTGCCCAAAATTAGTATGCCTGTCCTTCCGAAGAACAAGACCTATCGCGCTTTTGAGATTCAGGGCGATTCTATGCTACCTGTGCAGCCGGGAAGTATTATTTTCGGAGAATATGTCGAGAATATTGGCGCTATCAAAAATGGGCGGCTATATATCCTAATAACCAAGCAGGATGGCATTGTCTTCAAGCGTGTTTTTAATTTTATCGAGCCGGATGGAAAGTTGCTGCTCGTCTCTGACAACCGTGAATATGAACCATATTCAATTGATGCAGGCGATGTGCTGGAGCTCTGGAGTGCCAAGGCATTTTTCTCAAATCAATTTCCGGATATCCAGTCCGGACCTCTCTCCCTTGACCATTTGGCCCACACCGTTTTATCTCTTCAGACTGAAGTGAAACGGCTGAAAAAGAAGCAATAGTCAGGGGAGATGAGCTATCGAAAAAACAGTGCCGAAGGCGGGACTCGAACCCGCACAGCTTGCGCCACACGCCCCTGAAACGTGCGTGTCTACCAATTTCACCACTTCGGCGAGTAAAGTTTCAGGTTTAAAGTTGAAGCAACCCTAATTGTGAACCTGGTATTTTTACAGGCCCTAAACCCTAAACCTTAAACTTGAAACCTGAAACTTTAAACTTTAAACGTGCCCAGGACTGGACTCGAACCAGCACACCGGTTAAGGCACTACCACCTCAAAGTAGCGTGTCTACCAATTTCACCACCTGGGCATCAACAATTGTGTGAGGTGTGGGTGTTGAGGGCGACAAAAGTAGCAACGTTTTAAACATTTAACAAAGTCTTTATACAAATCGGCCTGCCCAGATTCGGGCGACCAGCCGTAAGGTCATAACCCTTCATTGCCAAGTCATTACAAATCGGACGTACCTAAATGTAAAAGCCGCTCCATTGGTGAAGCGGCTATTATTTTTTCTCAAAATTCCAAAGCCTACGAGCTTAGGCTAGTATTCCAAATGTCTTTGTGGAGCTTCCATTCTCCTTCTTCCCTCTTCCAGATCACAATATATTTTCCCTGATCCACACGCTGACCGTCTGCGCCGCCTAATTCGTACTGCCCCATTTCTATTGCTGTTTCACCTTCCTGTTCAGCTTCTAACGTTTCTAAACGCGCCGTCTTAATTCCCATGTCCATTACCATTTGCCAGAAATTCTGGATTGCAATTTTACCTTTTTGTAATCCGGCGCCCGGGGGAAGGAGCATGCCGTCGCCAGTATACAGTGAAGCCATTCCTTGAGCATCTCCGTCTGCAAATTTTTTCTCAAAATTTTGATTGGCGCTTCTGATTTCATCCAAAACATCCGAAGCAGTTTGTGTAGTTGTTGCCATAAGTTAATTGTTAGTTTAGAAATTTTTATGTAACAGTTTGAATTGAAGGCGTGCAAGGAGATCCGTTTGAATGACTGAAAAGGAACATCAAAAAGCTTTTTCCAAAAAGCTCAAACGCGTCATTCTATACCGGATCAATTAGTGTGTGGGGTGGAAAATACGGCTATTGAAAAACGGATAACGAATTCAAGTTAAATAATTCAAAGTAAAAGGCTACATAAACCCTTAATAAATGTTTCTCGGATAAAATGATCGGCTTGGTTGGAAATTCGGCATCAGGCGTTGCAACTTTTCGACGCTTTATTCTTGGCGTCAATGTATTAGTTCTTTGACGGCGAATCTCGGCACAGGATAAATCTCCTGAATCAAGAAAATAAACTATATCAATGAAAAGCTTCTTAATAGGCCATCAATCTTGATGCCATTTGAAAAATTAATCCTGACCAGAGGGCTGGGGTATCGATGGAAGAGGACGAGAACCGGATGGCTCTTACCGACTTTCAACAATTTTATCGTCCAATATTAGTGGATTAAACCAATCATGAGGTATATAAAACTCGCTTAGTGACGGTGTGCCAAATATCTTACCTGTCATGTCCATTCTTATATCCGCCACTTTTGCTTTTATAATGTCATAGTAAGTGTCTTGTATATAGATCTTTTCAAGTTTATCCATGTTAACCAACAAATGGTTATCAATCTTTCTATTGAAGTAGGGAAACGAATAGCCGATGACAATAAGAACGTCTGTATCTTTTATAATTTCTTGGAAAGATTGGTCAAATTTTTCCGTTTCCCAGGCAAATGATAAAGATGATTTTGTCAATTCATTTTGAGTAACGTCAGCATATAATTTGGCTAAATCTTTTTTGAAGTCTGTGTACGACATACTCTCCTTGTCCCGATAGTAGTAACCAAATTTCAAAATCTGATTTCCTGCTACAAATTGCGCAGTTCCATTTATCTTATAAAGCTTAAATCTCTTATTGTCTAGACTTGAATTGTTACCCTTATTAATTATGCATAGCTGTTCTTGGTTTTTTTGCACATCATTATAACAAGTGTAATTGTTATATGTCAGCTCAAATTGCAAATCATAGTTCCAGCTTATAACCTTTATATTTTCGGGCATCTTTAAATTTTCATCTAACAAGGTCGAAAAAAATAGATCATAGCGCTTATTCGGATAGTTGCATACCTGCTTATAATAAAAGAATATGGTTAAGATATTCTTCAGCTTATTTAAATTATTTCTTTGACCATTAAGTGAAAATTGTCTAGCTAAGGTGTCGATGCTGGCCTGTTTTTTTGCTTCGTTGCCTAACCAGTGAAAGTCTTCCTGTAATTTTTTTTCGATTTGGTCAGGAGGTTCTGTTTCGGACATTTTGGGTATGGAATCCGCAAAGTCAAGCAACTCAGCAGGAAGATTACTGACAAGAGGTAACGTGCCGAAACTCGCGCCCGCGCCAATCAGATAGGTAATATTTTTCATGGCACTTAATCTTAATTCTTGAGAGCCTCAATCCCGCACATCTACTAACGTACCTATTGGAGAAAACAGACACTGATATATTTGTTTCTTCAAAACAGAAATCATTTGTGAATACTCAAGCGTTCTGTTTCGCGTGAAGGATTTTCAATAAAAAGGATTGTAAGACTGAACTTTGGATCCGTTAGTTTCCGATTCAACCTTACAATCTTTCTAAGATGCTTTAATTGCTTGGCCAGCTGGCCCAGCTACTGCAATGGCCTCCGATGTCGGATTCATTGATCTCCGTCTGGATGCCGGAGTATGCAGCATTCATGACAGCGCGAGGGGCAAAGTGTAGTTTGTCATTGCTATCGGTGCTGAACGCCTGTCCAAAGTGACCCTGGCTCAATCCGTGACCGGCTTCGTGAAGCGCGATAGTTTCTACGTCATAATGCGCTCCATCTGCCCAGACAAAAGCGTCGTTATAATATATTTCTCGCCAGGCAACATCCAGTTTGTTATTGTTATCCACGTCGACGGGATTGCCATCGTCGTCCGTGAAAATAATTGTAAAGGTGACCCCCAAAATGTAAGTGCTACCACTGGGACCTATCAAATCAAAAAAGGCTCCCGGCAACCACCCAGCATGGATCACATCGGCTACATAATCGAGGCTTCCTCCAAAACCTAATAATTCACTGACAAAACCGGTAGCTATTCCCGGCTGGGATGGAATTCTATACATTCCCAAATCTGAGCAGCTGACCCCATCCCATGTTTGCATGGCGCGACTAATGGCTGCAGAACTTATGGAAGCGGAGAGTTCCTCAGAAGGCCGAGTCTCATCGATGTAATACGATACGTTGTCTGTTCCATCGAGGCTGAGCCCCGGTACGAAATCTTCCGTTAACTGCTGACTGCCTACGTCTTTAAAATAGACGGTTCTACCAATTTGTCCTGACTCGCCGCTGGTAACGTACTGAGCGGAAAACACAGCGTACCTTGTAGTCGCTCTTCTACCATTGGATTGATCCTGAACGGGCAAGTGCATAAAAATAGGGGAATCATCAACAGGCTGAAGGTACTGTACGTCCATTTCCTTTTCGCAGGCCATCGCGATTAATAACAACCCAACAGGACCTGCCATTTGTAGTTTTTTCATAACGATACGTTTAGGTTAATGAGTAATTAAGACTCATATGACACTGAAACGGGCGTATTGTTTTACAGAATTCTTCTTTTTTCTAATAATGGCGCATATCCGATTGGTTATCGGTTGAGCTAAGAACATGTATTTTTGGGGAGTTGACATACCACGCCTACCTTGACGGTGGGTCAATGGTCTTTAAACACGGTGGTTGAAGGCTTCTCGGAACAAATCTGATAGTTAATGAGCCGAGAATGGGATTTGAACCCACGACCTGCTGTTTACGAAACAGCTGCTCTACCGCTGAGCTATCTCGGCAATTCTTACTTGATAGACCCACCACCTTGGCGCTCGAATCCCCAGCTCTATGGATGAGCACCTGGTAATTTATCTGCGAATCTAATTGTTATTTTCTAACGGCATGCGCCTTCTGGGGTATTTATAGACAGTGGTTCCGCGTTTTCTCCATTTGCTCGCGGGCCTGAAAGTTCTTTTTTTAAGCGCTGCGGGCAGGGAAAAAATGTGAGCGGAGACCGCAGAAGAGGACCTAGTATCTCCTCTCGCCCACTGCGCGTCTTTCGTTCCGCGGGCTAGCGGTTATTGTATTTTGCAGGAGCGGATGACAGAACACCAGCATTCAGGTTAAACGCGGTTACGTTTGAATTTTTTCAAGCGCAGAGGGCACGGAGAACTAGACGTGGAGATCGCAGAAGAGGACCTACTATCTCCTCTGCGCCCACTGCGTATTTCCCTCTGCGGGTTCAGCGGTTATTGTATTTTGCGGGAGTGGATGACAGTAACAAGCAGCACCCAGGCTGAACGCGGTTACGTTTAAGTTTTTTTAAGCGCGGAGGGCACGGAGAAAATGCGCGGAGACCGCGAGGAGAACCTAGTATCTGCTCTGCGTCGACTGCGCGTCTTTCGTTCCGCAGGTTCAGCGGTTATTGTATTTTGCGATAGCGGTTGACAGCAAAGCCTATTAATATTACCGAGCAATGGCTGAAGGTCTCTTAGACGCAGGAAGCAAGAAAATGCTCCTGACGAACTACGGGAGCCAGGGCGCCGCAGAAGACGTCGATCCTCTCGTGTTTTGTTATTTACTAAATGCCTAAATTGAACCTCTATGCTTTCAAAAAGGTGCAAGTATGCCATACATGCGTTGGTCCATATGGGAAAAAGCCCGGAGGAGAAATTTCTCACAACCGACATCGCCTCGGCCTGCAACATACCTAAAAAATTTCTGGAGGCTATTCTATTGGAACTCAAGCGCGCAGGTATACTGGGCAGCAAGCAGGGAAAAGGCGGTGGATATTTCTTGAGAAGAAAGACGCCAGAGGTTAACTTAGCAGAAGTGGTGAGGCTTTTCGATGGAGCCATCGCTGCAGTCCCTTGTGCAACGTATAAGTTTTATGAACGATGTTCCGAGTGTGAGGATGAGGAAACCTGCACGGTACGTTATGCGTTCCTTGCCATTAGGAACGCAACAGTGGAGATGTTAAAGGCAGACACCCTGGAAAGTCTTCTGGAGCAAGAAGCCAAACTAAAAATGTTAAAATCCCGTTAGGCTAAATACATTAATACCGGGATGTTCATTAATAGCAGAGTTATTTATTTTTATCAATAATTTGTTTCACTTAAAACCTTTATAATATGTCACTCAGATTAGGCGATGTGGCTCCTGACTTCACGGCACAAACAACAGAAGGCACGATCAATTTTCATGAATGGTTGGGTAACAGTTGGGGTGTTTTATTTTCCCACCCAGCTGATTTTACTCCCGTATGTACTACGGAACTCGGCGCGGTAGCAAAACTGCGTTCGGAGTTTGACAAGCGTGACGTCAAAGTGATGGCGATCAGCGCCGATCCGTTGGACGCGCATACAAAATGGATCGGCGACATCAACGAGACCCAAAATACTGCGGTCAATTATCCATTGATCGCTGATCCTGATTTCAAAATCTCAAATCTATATGGTATGGTTCATCCCAACGTGACAGACAAGTTTACTGTGCGTTCGGTCTTCGTAATCGGTCCTGATAAAAAAGTGAAGTTGACGATAACTTACCCTGCATCAACAGGTAGAAATTTCGATGAAATCCTCCGGGTCATTGACAGCTTACAACTAACTGCTAAGTATAGCGTGGCAACTCCCGCGAATTGGAAACATGGAGAAGATGTGATTATCACTGCCGCTGTCAAGGATGAAGATGTACCGGCAAAGTTCCCAAAGGGACACACAAGGATCAAACCGTACCTCAGAACGACGCCGCAGCCAAATTTATAGTGTAGTTTCGTTCGAACTACTTGTCGCGCAAAATGCCCCACGAAGATATGGGGCATTTTCATTTTGTGGCGATGCGTTGAGTGCAGAGTAAAGGGTGTGTACCTGAAAGGCTGACTGGGTCGAAAACGTGTGCGTAAATCGAATTAAAGGTGAAATACCCCCCTTCATCGCCAAAAAACGGCCGAATCTTGAAATTTGTCGATCGTAAATCAAACCTGGTTTGGAATTTGTACGTATTAGTACCAACTTTAATAGTTGATATTTTTTTACCAGACATAAACTTAGAGCCATATCAACGACAACCTGGCTGAGATACTTTACAACGCGGTCCTGATTTTTTTGGATGAGTGGCACGCGGGATCGTTAACGAATAAATAGGGGAAGCATAGGGGTCATTGATCCTTAAATTGTCATATCAAATAAATGTTTGTGTTATGAATAATCAATTGCACGTAATGACATCTACCAATAATTACCTGAAACAATTTTACGTTGCCCAGTTGAATCTTAACAGGCTTATTTACGAAGAGCGGCTTCAAAGGCGCGCGCAAAAAAATAAGCGATATCTCTTCAAACTTCAATGGGTAGATCAGAGCGCTTTGCCATTATAGGCGCAGGAATTGGCGGGCTTACGTTAGCTATCGCCATGCAGAGAAAAGGGTACAGGTTAAAGTATTTGAGAAGGCACTTGACGTTAAGCCCCTAGGTGCAGGGTTAGCGTTGGCGGCAAACGCAGTAAAAGGATTTGTGGAAATCGGTATCAGCGATAGTGTCCTCCTGGCCGGTTCAATTCTCAAGAAAGTTAGGATTAAAGATCGCTCCGGGAAGATCTTGGCGGAAACCGACTCAGAAAAAATAAGTGAGAAATACCGTACAGTAAATAATTTCACCATTCATCGTGCTGACCTGCACGATGTCCTCCTGGAAAATTTATCAAAGGACACATTGCATTTAGGACGGGTGTGCGTCGACATTCTTCAAAACTCCGTTGGCGTAAGGATTATTTTTCAGGATGGTACAACGCATGAGGCTGATTACGCGATTGCCTGTGACGGCATTCATTCTTTGATCCGAAAAAAATTCTTGCCTGAAAGACATCCGCGATATTCGGGATACACTTGCTGGCGTGCTGTGATTGACGATACGCCATTTGCTGTCGATATGCACGAGACGTCGGAAACTTGGGGCCGTGGCAGCCGTTTTGGTATTGCACCACTGAATCAAGGCCGGCTATACTGGTTCGCGTGCCTGAACGCAAAAGAGAACGATCCTGCGATGAAAGCATATGGCACAAAAAAGCTGCTGGCGCACTTTGGCAGGTTCCATGGCCCCATTCCGGAAATCTTGAAATACACTGAGGATCGTCAGCTGATTTGGAACGACATCATTGACATCAAACCACTTAAGAAGTTTGCTTTTGGTCGCATTGTCTTAATCGGAGATGCAGCGCATGCCACGACACCCAATATGGGCCAAGGTGCTTGTCTGGCTATTGAAGACGCCGTCATTTTGGCGAATACAATTGAGTCTAGCCAATCCGTTGAAGAGGTCTTTCAATTATTCGAGCGAAAACGGATTAAGCGAACTACCACCATCGTAAATGGCTCGTGGCGACTTGGCCGGATCGCCCAATGGGAAAATCCCATCCTAATCAAGCTTCGGGATAGTCTTCTACGTTTGACACCGCCATCTATCGCTGAAAATCAGATCAAGTTCATTATGAATGTGAGCCTGCAGTAATCATTGCCGTTACTCCGTGCTTCCTATGTCTCACTCTTGACCCAGCAAGATAGTAGGAAAGTCTAATAAAGATTTGTCACTACCCCGACCGACGTAGAAGGCAGAACCACTATACAAAATTTTTATGCCTTGGTATGCCAGCCAATGCGAAATCCATTGATAGATATATCCTGCCTTCAAATTATTTTCTACATTAGAGGTTAAGTAATTCATTCCAAAAATGAAATCAGCGTGGAGAAATCTGCTGAAGAACAGGACCTACATGCTAATCAACCTGTTTGGCCTTACGCTAGGGCTGACCGTGAGTACGTTTATCCTGCTCTTCGTTCGCGATGAATTCAATTACGACAAATTCCTTCCTGGCTATGCGCAGGTGTGCCGTATCCAGTTCTCTATTGCAGCAGATGACGGCACCGATGCCTGGGCAACGTCCGAGGGATTTATGATTCCCCTGATGGCTTCCCATTTTCCAGAGATTGAAGTTGCCTCCCGAACAATTAAAGTGGAAAATGAATTTTCGCTGAAAACAGAAACTGAAAGATTTGCCCAGGACGGATTCCTGGCCGTGGACTCCACGTTCTTTCAGGTGTTCCCATTTGAATTTATTTATGGAGATCGTCATACGGCGCTTAATACTCCCGATGGAATTGTCATTACGAGAGAGGTGTCAAGGAAATTTTTTGGCGATAACGATCCGATTGGTGAAATTCTAACATCGGATTTTGGAGATCTTACCGTGAACGGGGTAATAGAAGATATTCCAAAATCAAGCCACTTTCACTTTAAGGTTGTCTTCCCATTGAAAGCCTGGTGGAGGGATATTGACCAGGCCCGCGGCGCCTGGTCAGTCTATTCATATATCCGATTAAAAAATTCGACTTCGCCAGCCGAATTCCAGGTCAAACATTTAAAGGATTGGTATAATCGATACGGATATGTCAATGAAAAAGGCCAACCCACCGCGGCGACCGGGCCCGCCGTAACACTTTTGGCAATGCCTATACAGGACATCCATTTGCAAAGTCATGCAGAAAAGGAATTTGAGCCCAACGGCCAACTACAGCTGGTTTACATTTTTATAGGCGTTGGCGTTTTCCTTATTGTCATTGCCACTATAAACTATATCAACTTATCCAATGCTATCGCCATAAAAAGGTCAAAGGAGGTGGCTATCAGAAAGACCATTGGCGCGTCACGACGGAAACTTTTTGCGAACTTTATTATTGAATCCTATTCGTTCACATTAGTAGCATTTATTCTGGCTGTCCTGATCGTCATAATTCTTTTGCCGAACTTCAATACGTTCACAGGCAAAGAACTCGAGACAGCCCTCTTGCTTGATGGTGAATTTATTTCTCTTCTGCTCGGAGCCTGGCTGGTATTAGGATTTTTATCGGGGCTTTACCCGGCCACCATTTTGTCATCCTTTGATCCAGTGAGTGCGTTGAAGTCTGGCATCGGAGGAAAGTCCACAAGTAAGCTCTCGCTTTATTTTCGGAAAGGACTTATTGTTTCTCAATTTACCATCTCGGCGTTCATGATTGTTAGCGCCTTAACAATACAACGTCAGTTAGATTATATCGATAGCCGGAATGTTGGGTTCAACAAGAATAACGTCGTGACACTTCCGCTTTCTGGAGACGCCAGAAGACAGTCTGATATTTTGAAAAATGAAATCAGCAGAGTGCCAGGTGTCGAATCCTGCGCGGCGACGTCAGTCGTTCCTGGAAAGCGGGTGGTAATCCTTCCTGTGAGAGTGCCTCAGCTCGCAGGGACAGTTGGTGAAGATGGATCTACGGATGGATCTCGTTCGATCCGCGTAATGAGTGTCGATGCCGATTATATTAGAAGCCTGGGATTAAAACTAATTGATGGCAGAGATTTTATAACGAATAGCGTTTCAGATTCCGCTGGGGCCTTTATCCTGAATGAAGCCGCTGTACGTGAATTCAAACTCAACGATCCGGTAGGAAGCGCCTTGGAGTATACTTTCACTGAAGTGCCTAAGGTTGGCAAAGTGATCGGCGTAGTAAAGGATTTCAATTTTGCTTCAGTTCACGCGTCTGTTGAACCCCTGATGATGCACATCTTTCCCCCAATGTACTCCAGCCTGTGCGTTAGAATAGATGGAACAAATCTAAGAGCCACCGTTGAGCAAGTGCAGGAAGCATGGGAGCGGGTAACGTCATTTCCATTCAGCTATCAGTTTCTGGATACCTCCTACGATGCTATGTACAAGACAGAACGATCTACAGGAATGGTTATCTCGTCGTTTACAGCCCTGGCGCTCATCATCGCAGGCTTGGGACTGTTTGGTATCGTTTCATTCTTTGTAACCCAGCGGACCAAGGAAGTAGGCGTAAGGAAAGTATTTGGTGCATCGCACCTTTCGCTTGTAAACATTTTATCGCGCGAATATATAATGATGGCTGTGGTAGGAAATATTGTGGCCGTCTACCCGGCATACCTCATTGTAAATCAATGGCTGCAACAGTTTGCTTATCATATCGACCTTTCTTTTTCGTCATTTGTAGCTGCGTTCGTTCTCTGCGAAATATTTGCTTTCTTGTCCATCATCTTTGTAATTATGCGCACGGTCAACGTCAATCCTTCGTCAATATTAAGACACGAATAAGGGTTAGGCATGGTCTGCGAAAATCTGATTCTGTTTCAAATAGCCACAAAGTCACGAAGACACCAAGATTCACGAAGACACTTTGTCTACCTTTGTGTTTTGGCGACTTAGTGGCGAAAAATTTTAATAGAATCCTTTTTTTCCCCCAAGCGTTTTTAGGTAAACTAATGCACGATCAATGCGCTATCGAACAGCGACCCTTGAAGATCTGGATCCACTTGTAAAATTATATAAAACTGTCGCTGCTAATGAGGGCGGCATTGCCAGACTTGAAAACGAAATAACCTCTGAATACATCCGGGGTTTCCTGGAGAAAAGCCTGGAGACAGGCCTGATCATCGTTGGAGAAAATCCGGACGATGCTAGCGAGCTCGTCGCCGAAATCCATGGATACAAACCGGGTATTCAGGTTTTTGATCACGTATTGGGCGACGTGACTATTGTTGTTCACCCTGACTTTCAAGGCCGAAAAATTGGAAGAACCATACTCATGATATTCCTTGATGAGATCGTTAGGAATCGTCCTGATATCGGAAGGGTAGAACTGATTGCGCGCGAAAGCAACGAAAAAGCAATTGCGCTGTACCAATCCGTTGGATTTCTGATCGAAGGGCGATTGGAGATGAGGATCAAGACCGCAGATCATTACGAAGCGGATATTCCCATGGGTTGGCAAAATCCGAACTACGAACTCTAGAAGCGCACAGCTGACAGCAGACAGCTGACAGTCATCTCCATTTTACACGAGATATTCAAATAGATTCTCGTTCTGATTTACCAGGGTATAGTTCAGCGAATGGCTGTCCATGCGTGTAATCAGAGCGTTAAAGTCATCTTTAGATTTGACTTCAATACCAATGAGCGCAGGACCGCTTTCTTTATTATTTTTTTGGATGAACTCAAACCGAACAATGTCATCGTTTGGCCCCAAAATATGATTGACAAATTCCTTTAATGCTCCAGGGCGTTGCGCAAAGCGCACAATAAAGTAATGTTTCAGACCTTCGTAGAGCAATGAGCGCTCCTTGATCTCCTGCATCCTATCAATATCATTGTTGCCGCCACTGAGGATGCAAACTACCTTCTTTCCCCTGATTTGTTCAGTGTACTGATCAAGTGCCGCGATTGCCAGAGCTCCAGCGGGTTCAGCTACAATAGCGTCCTCGTTGTAAAGCTGCAAAATCGTAGAGCTTGCTTTGCCTTCGGGAACCAATAACATGTCAGAAAGAACTTCTTTACATAACTCAAAAGTTATATCGCCAACTTTTTTTACGGCAGCGCCATCAATAAAACGTTGGATCTTGTCAAGCACAACTGGCTTCCCTGCCTTTAGGGCTTCCTTCATGGAAGGTGCGCCCTGTGGTTCCACACCAACAACCTTTGTCTGTGGTGAAAACAGCTTGAAGTACTGCCCGGTGCCGGCGCATAATCCGCCACCTCCAACGGGAATGAATATATAATCGATGTTTGATAACTCATCGAGGATCTCTTTTCCAACCGTTCCCTGGCCTTCGATAACTTTTAGGTGATCAAATGGAGGAATAAATACCATGTCGTTGAGTTGGGTGAATTCCAGCGCATGAGCCTGGCACTCATCGAACGTGTCGCCTATCAGAACGATCTCTATATTGTTTCCACCGAACATCTTTACCTGGTTGATCTTTTGCTTAGGCGTGATAGCCGGCATATAGATCACCCCGCGGATATTGAGATGCTTGCACGCGAAGGCTACTCCCTGTGCGTGATTGCCTGCGCTGGCACACACCACTCCGCGCTTGCGTTGATCCTCGTTTAAGCTTTGAATGAGATTATAAGCGCCTCTGATCTTGTACGAGCGCACAACCTGCAGATCCTCGCGTTTCAAATAAATCTCCGCCTGAAATTTCTCAGACAATTTCCGGTGAAATTGCAACGGCGTTTTTAGTGCAACAGACCGCAAAACATCAGCTGCTGCGTCGACATCGAGTTTATATTTTTGAGTGGTGGTAGCCATTTTTGGTTTTCCTTCAGTATTTCTTACTGCAAATTCGATATTGTGTCCACTCTGTGACTTTGTGTCTCTGTGGTAAAAAACTTAAACCACAGAGACGCAGAGTCACGGAGGGATTAATTGATCATACTTGCTTCTACAGTAGCCTTCTCCGGTCTAAGCTTGCGCACTGCTGCACCGGCTTGCCAGAGTTCGCTTTCACGAACTTCCTTTAGCTCTTCCGCCAGCTTTTCTCGGTAATCGGGCTTGCTACAGGTTTCGATAGTTCTTTTTGCCTCCTGACCTGATGCAACACTTTTATAGAGTTCCTGGAAAACAGGCAGTGTGGCTGCTTTGAACTTCTTTTTCCAATCCAAAGCGCCTCGCTGAGCAGTAGTCGAACAGTTGGCGTACATCCAATCCATACCGTTTTCTGCTACGAGGGGCATCAGACTTTGCGTAAGTTCTTCAACAGTCTCATTGAATGCTTCAGAAGGTGAATGTCCATTGGCGCGAAGCACTTCATACTGCGCTTCAAAGATCCCTGCGATTGCGCCCATAAGTGTTCCGCGTTCGCCAGTCAAATCAGAGTAGACTTCTTTCTTGAAATCAGTTTCAAACAGGTAACCAGATCCCAGACCGATTCCAAGGGCTATTGCTTTTTGCTTTGCATTCCCTGAGGCGTCCTGGAAAACAGCGTAGCTTGAATTGATTCCCTTGCCCTGCAGAAATAGTCTGCGCACCGAAGTGCCTGATCCTTTTGGTGCTGCCAATATTACGTCAACATCCGGAGGAGGGATGATTCCTGTTTGTTCTTTAAAGGTTATGCCAAAACCGTGCGAGAAATATAAAGTCTTCCCCTTGGTTAAGTACGGCTTGATGGTAGGCCACAAAGCAATCTGACCTGCATCAGAAAGTAGGAACTGAAGTATGGTTCCGCGTTTCGCTGCTTCTTCAATATCAAATAAAGTTTCGCCGGGAACCCATCCGTGCTCTACAGCCTTGTCCCATGTTTTGGAGTTTTTTCGTTGACCGACAATTACTTTAAAGCCATTATCACGCAGATTTAACCCCTGGGCGGGTCCTTGAACGCCGTACCCAATAATGGCAATCACTTCATCTTTTAAAATGTCGAGTGCTTTTTCCATCGGGAATTCTTCGCGTGTGACTACCTCTTCAATAGTCCCTCCAAAATTGATCTTTGCCATAATATGTTTAGTTTTTTAGTTTTTTTCGAGTTAAGATTCTATGCTACCTGTTTATTGTTCTGGCTGCTGAGTTCAAAGTAGAGTTCGCTCCCAGCATAATAATTGGCGTGTTCCACTTCGATGAGCTTCTCAAGCTGATGCTTGATTTTTTCCATCAGGTCGGGCGTTGTATACACCAACAAAATGGCTCCGCCTTTAAGGAAGTCGTCCTCATTCTCATGGGCTATTAATTTTTTGATGCGAACTCTTCGACGGTTCAGCACATTGACAATCCGGTTGAGAATTGAAAAATTATTGTCTGAAGTAATCTGAAGTGTGAAATTCTGCTTCATGTCTTTTATATTAAAATCTCTGATCAAAGCCTATTTAACTTTGGGTGCTTCCAATAGTACTTCCGCGACGCCTGCTCCTGCGGGGACCATTGGAAATACACAATCTTCTTTGCCTACTACCGCCTCGAGAAAGTACGGTGTTTTTGCATCCAGCATTTCCTGAATAGCATCCTGCACGTCTTCCCTCTTTTCGAGTTTGCGAGCAGGAATATTATAAGCTTCCGCCAATTTTATAAAGTCGGGATTGGCCATTTCGGTGAACGAGTACCTCTTCTCATGGAAAAGTTGCTGCCACTGACGTACCATACCCAGAAAATTGTTATTCAACACCAGTATCTTGACGGGAATTTTGTACTGCATGATGGTCCCTAGTTCCTGTACTGTCATTTGGTAACCACCGTCTCCAATAACGGCAACAACTTCTTTTCCAGGCACTCCGAGTTTAGCCCCAATGGCTGCCGGCAATGCAAACCCCATGGTACCGGCGCCGCCAGACGTTACGTTGGTGCGCGGAGTCTTATATTTATAATATCTTGATGTGCTCATTTGATGTTGACCTACATCGGTCACAACAATAGCTTCGCCGTTGGTCAGGATGGAAAGGTGATTGATCACTTCACCCATCGTTAAAATTCCAGACGGTGTCGTGGGATTAAATTCCTCTTTGATGACCTTTTCATACTCAATTTCATTGAGCTTCGTGAAGGTATCAATCCATTCCTTATGATTGTTCTTATTGCATTTATTGATCAGCGCCTGCAGTGCCTCTTTCGCATCGGCGTGAACTGCCACATCTGCCTTAACAATCTTGTTTATCTCAGCCTTATCTAGTTCAATGTGAACAACCTTTGCTTGCTTCGCGTACTTGTTGACATTGCCCGTAACGCGGTCGTCGAAGCGCATACCAATGGCAATGATTAAATCACATTGGTTCGTATTGATATTGGGACCGTAGTTTCCATGCATTCCCAGGAAACCAACATAGTTGGGATGGTTCGTTGGGATAGCACCTAAACCAAGCAAGGTCGACGCAACAGGAATCCCAGTCTTTTCAGCAAACGCAATCAGCTCTTGGGTTGCATCGGAAAGAAGTACGCCCTGGCCCGCGAGGATATAAGGTCTTTTTGCTTCGTTGATCAATTGCGCAGCAGCCTCGACCTGGTCAGCCTGAAGCGGTGGTTTCGGCTTATACGTTCTGATGGATTCACACTTGCGATATTCCGGTGCTTCAATGATTTCGTTTTGCGCATTCTTGGTAATATCTACTAACACAGGGCCAGGGCGGCCTGTCCCCGCAATGTAAAATGCTTTCGCGATTGCAGGTGCGATGTCCTTCGCTTCTGTGACCTGTATGTTCCATTTTGTGACCGGGATCGTTGTATTGATCACGTCAGTTTCCTGGAAAGCATCAGTCCCTAACAGGTGCGCGAATACCTGCCCCGTGATGCAAACCAACGGTGTGGAGTCAATCAAGGCATCAGCTAGTCCGGTCACCAAATTTGTGGCGCCTGGGCCAGAAGTAGCAAAAACAACGCCTACCCGCCCCGTTACGCGGGCAAATCCCTGAGCCGCGTGGATTGCTCCCTGCTCATGACGCACGAGGATGTGGGTTAGTCTGTCGGCATAATGGTAAAGCGCATCATAGATCGGCATGATGGCCCCTCCCGGGTAACCGAATATTTTATCTACTTGTTCTTCAACCAGGCTCCGGAGTACAATTTCCGATCCGGATATTTTTTGTTTGGACTGCTCCGTTTGTGCGGGTTCTGTTGCAGTCTTAGTCTTCATCAGTAACGCATCCATCGGCAGCAGTTTTAACTTGTTTTGCATACTTCAACAAAATTCCATTCCTGGCGTTCAACTTGGGGGTTACCCAGGCTCCCCTACGTTTTGCAATGGTTGCTTCATCAACCATAAGATTAATCGTATGGTTTTTGACATCTATTTCTATCGGGTCATTGTCTTCCACCAATCCGATCAAACCACCTTCATAAGCTTCAGGTGTTATATGACCAATGACAAAGCCGTGAGATCCGCCTGAGAATCTACCATCCGTAATGAGGGCGACACTTTTGCCAAGGCCAACGCCCATAATTGCCGACGTGGGCTTAAGCATTTCAGGCATACCTGGTGCTCCTTTCGGTCCAACATAACGGATCACTACAACATCGCCAGCTTTTACTTTGCCTTCTTTGATTCCATCCACCAGCTCAAATTCACCATTGAATACCCGAGCGGTTCCCTTAAATAATTCACCTTCCTTGCCCGTGATCTTGGCGACCGACCCTTTTGGAGCAAGATTACCATACATGATCTGCAGATGACCGGTCTGTTTGATCGGCTTTTCTACAGGATAAATGACATCTTGCTTTTCAAATTCAAGTACAGGAACATCCTTCAAATTTTCCTCGATCGTCTTGCCTGTCACAGTGACACAGTCGCCATGGAGATACCCTTTCTTCAACATATATTTTAATACTGCAGGAACACCTCCGATTTTATGAAGATCTTCCATCAAGTATTTTCCACTCGGTTTCAGGTCAGCAAGCAATGGTGTCTTGTCTGACAGGTGTTGGAAATCTTCCTGAGAGAGTTTAACGCCTACAGCCTTTGCCATAGCGATGAGGTGGAGAACGGCGTTGGTTGATCCTCCCAGTATCATTACCGTTGAAATAGCATTCTCGAATGCCTTCCGGGTCATGATGTCGCGCGGCTTTAAGTCCAGTTCGAGCAACCGTTTGATAGCCTTGCCGGCAGCTTTGCACTCGTCTTGCTTTTCCTTGCTTAGCGCAGGATTGGAAGAAGAGTACGGCAACGACATCCCCAGCGCTTCAATCGCCGACGACATGGTGTTGGCAGTATACATACCGCCACATGCACCCGCTCCGGGGCAGGAATTTTGAACGATCCCCTTAAAGTCTTCGGGGGTAATGGCTCCGGCCATCTTTTGGCCCAGCGCTTCAAAAGCCGAGATGATATTGAGTTGCTGTCCTTTCCAATTCCCTCCGGCTATTGTACCGCCGTAGACCATAATCGAGGGGCGATTTAGGCGACCCATGGCAATCAATGCACCCGGCATATTTTTGTCGCATCCCACAACGGCTATCAGACCGTCGTAATATTGGGCGCCGCATACCGCTTCGATTGAATCCGCGATAATCTCACGGCTTACGAGCGAATAACGCATTCCTTCGGTGCCGTTGCTGATACCATCGCTAACACCAATGGTGTTAAATATCAAGCCCACTAAATCATTTTCCCACACTCCTGTCTTCACTGCTTGTGCCAGCGTATTCAGGTGCATGTTACACGGGTTACCATCGAATCCTGTGCTTACTATTCCAATCTGCGCTTTTTCCAAATCCTTTTCCGTTAACCCAATCGCATACAGCATCGCCTGCGCAGCTGGTAACGTTGGGTCTTGTGTAACGGTCTTGCTATACTTGTTAAATTCCATTCGTTTTTTTTATACGACAGTGTTGAGTGTGTGTGAGTATTATATTATCACGTAACTAAAAGATT
>JAICGJ010000090.1 GCA_025923195.1 Chryseolinea sp. | reverse complement strand
TTGTGAAATCTTTATTAAAATAAGCCGGTGCAACAATTGTTCCTACGATTGGTACGATAGAGGGTGGTACTAACACCGCATCCACAACATGCACCACGCCATTGCTTGCAATAACGTCAGCGGTGGTTACGTTGACTGTTCCATTCAATTTTTATTAGTCTCTTTCGCGCTTGATCCGAACTTTTGCAGCTGGTCCAACCATAATCGGTACCTTTTCAACTTCAACATTCGCAGCCTCCAGTCCGTACAATTCCTCTGTTGACAAGCTAATTGATTTAATTACTCTGTAGCCCGAAATTATTAATCGTTCAAAGCTTGAGATTTCACTATCAGCTGATGCCCAGGAGTGTATAATAACAAACTTAAAATCTGACATCATGCTGTATTTGTGAAGCGATGGATATGGACTGGTCAAATCAATTTCACCGGAGTCCGCCATCTCATGTACGATCTTGTTAAAAATACTATTGATCCGGTGAGGTGTCTTGAATCCGAGTTTCACCGTAATAAAGAAACATCTTTTAGGAATAATGGTATTAACTGAGTATTTGCTTGTAAAGGGACTATCAACCGTCTCCACATGAATGAACCAATAAACGTCGGCGCGTTTTGGTCTCTTCTTAAAAATAGAATAAATGATATTCGAGTCAATATATCTCCTGCTGTCCGCCACCGCAAGGTACACCAGGTTTGTACACTCTTTAGGGATACTATTATCTTCCTGAAGGTCTTTCAGCATTGTTTCGTAGTGGCGTAGATCAACAAATTCAGTATGCCTTTGTCTCAATTTCCTGGCTTTCAGCAAAACAAACATTAACACGAAAAAAATCATGGCGATTAAGAAAGTGAACCACCCCCCATGCTGGAACTTGTCCAGATTGGAGACAAGAAACATTCCTTCCAACGAAAAGAATACAATTGCGATCAGAGCTGAACGGTATTTGGATTTTTTTACAGTTGAAAAATAGAACACAAGCAATGCAGTTGTCATTAACATATTCACAGCGATCGCAAGACCATAGGCACCCTCCATTGCTGACGACTCGCGAAAAACCAATACAACAAGTATACAGCCTGCCAACAGAATCCAATTGATAGCAGGTATATAAATTTGTCCACGCAATTCGCTTGGGTAACGTACGCGGGTCATAGGCCATAACTTTAACTTCATCGCTTCGTTCACTAGCGTAAACGTTCCTGAGATCAGGGCCTGACTTGCAATAATTGCAGCAAACGTCGCTATACCGATTCCAAACAAGAGCATCCATGAAGGCATAGTCGCATAAAAAGGTCTTTGACCTCCCAGCAATTGCCCTTCTAAGTTCATCAACCAGGCACCCTGACCGAAATAGTTAAGAAGCAAACAAATTATTACCAACGACCACCCTACCCTGACATTTTCTTTTCCTACGTGGCCCAGATCCGAATACAAAGCCTCCGCTCCCGTAGTAGCGAGAAATACTGCGCCTAATATCCAAAATCCACCGGGATATTGCGTCAACAGCTTCACTGCATAAATAGGGTTCAAGGCTAACATTACGGATGGGTTTTGCATCAATTGGTATAGTCCAACTCCACCGATCGTAATAAACCAGATCGCCATCACAGGGCCAAATGTTCCACCGACCACACCGGTGCCAAATTGTTGAAATACAAAAAGGGCTATCATTATCGATATCACTATTGTTATCGTCGGAATCTCCGGATTGATAAAACGCAGTCCTTCAACGGCAGAGGAAATACTAATCGCTGGCGTCAAAAAGCCGTCGGCCAAAAGCGTTGCACATCCGATAACTGCAGGGTATACCACCCAGCCGGCCTTATACCTTCTTACAAGGGCATACAAGGCGAAAATTCCACCTTCACCTTTGTTATCAGCGTTTAACGCCAAGTAGATATATTTAATAGTCGTGATTAATATCAACGTCCAGAACACGCAGGACAACCCACCAAAAATCAGGTCTTTACTGATCTCGCGGTCGCCTACGATGGCTGTCATTACATAGAGAGGCGAGGTTCCAATATCACCATAGATAATTCCTAACGATACAAGTATTCCCTTTGGAGAAAAGGGAGGAGCATGTTTGCTTGCTTCTAAAGACATCTTTCTAAATTCGAATTATTCATCAATCGCCTTACCTATAAATCTGTACCCGACACCCGACTCCGTTATGATGTGCTCAGGTCGATTTGGATTGTTCTCTACTTTTTTTCTGAGTTGAGCTATAAAGACTCGTAGATATTGCGATTGGTTCTCATGCGAAGGTCCCCACACCTGATTGAGCAAATACTGATGCGTTAAGACTTTGCCTTCATTTCGGGCAAATAGGGCAAGTAAGGAATATTCTGTCGCGGTAAGTTTAATAATAGCGTTCTTCTTCCTAACGATCCGGTTAACAAAATCAATAGTCAGATCTTGAAAACTTGCCGTTGGGACATTCGGTTCGCTGGAAGCTTTCCGCAATGCAGAGCGGATGCGGGCCAATAGCTCTCCCGTGCGGAACGGTTTTACTAAATAATCATTAGCCCCATTGTCCAAAGCTCTTACGATATCTTCTTCACCGCTTTGTACAGAAATGATAATAATTGGGTTGGTATACCATTCCCGGAGATGCCTCAGAACTTCATGGCCGTTTTCGTCTGGTAAGCCTAGATCAAGCAAGACAAGATCGGGAGGGTGACTGGCGACAGATGTTAATCCCTCTTTACCGGTTGCAGCTTCGAATATTTTATATCCATTTGAATGCAAGGTTAGTGCAAGGAGCCTCCTGATTTGGCTTTCATCATCAATTATAAGAACGGAAGCGTTATTCATCTTTAAGACGGTTTTACATAAGACTTTTCCGTTAAAATCTCTATGGTGAATTTTGATCCGCGCACGGGAAGGTTCTCAAGTTTAATAGAACCACTATGTGCTTCAACCAACCCTTTCACTATTGAGAGGCCCAAGCCAGTTCCGCCAGGAAGCGACCCTTTGATCCTATAAAACTTGTCGAAGGCCTTATCGATTTCCTTTTCAGGGAAACCGTATCCGTTGTCCGCAATCATCATAACAAGCCGGTCCTTAATGCAATCAGCTTGTATGGTAATCAGGGTATCTTGCGGCGTATGCTGCGTTACGTTAATAATTAGGTTATAGATTACCTGCTCCATCAATCCGAAGTCAAGTTTGAATAGTGGCAGGTTTTCAGGCACATGCACCGCCAGCTTGTACTTCTGCAAATTTGATTCGAGTCTTTGAAGTGTCTTATAGATCAAATCATTTATGTCGCACCAATCCTTTTTTAGGCTCAGAACACCGGCTTCAAGCCGGGACATGTTAAGCAAATTCTCAACTTGTTGATTAAGCCTGAATGATGCGACGGAAATTTCGGATAAGAGATCAGCCTTATCCTTTTCCGAAAGCCTCTCCGAATTTGTTTGAAGATTATCGACGGAACCTATAATAGTAGTAATAGGCGTTCTAAGTTCGTGCGATAAGGAATTAAATAGAGTCGTGTAAAATTTTACCGATTTCTCTTTTTCATCTTTTGCTTTGGCCTCTTTTTCTATCTGCCGGATTTTATTCGTGAGCACGGCATTGATCATAGCAATAATGAAATACATGAGAAGTAAGAGGCGATCTTCCGCGGTGCCTACCGTAAGGGTAAATCTGGGAGGTATGAAGAACAAGTCCCAGATCAACGCGCTCAGGATTGCGGCCGTCAATACAGGTACAATGTCCAAGAACATGGCCAATATGGATACCGTTACCAACAGCATGAACGCCACTACACGGTAACCAATCAAATTATGGATAAATAATCCGACCACCGATACAGCCATAACTAGCGCAATGCTTAAAACAAATTGCCGTCTGGTGCTATGATTATGAAATAGAAGTCGGTTCAACTTTTATACGATTCCGGGTCAAAAGTAGGATATACGTTATAAAGATTTTGTCAAAATAGGGGCTCAAAGTATAAGGATATTATAAAGATGTCTGTTTCGTGTAAGGCAATCACATTATTTTACGGTGCGAAGGATGTGAGATGAACTTCCAGTTTTCACTTACTCTGCAATTTTGCCATTCAGGCCCGTGTTCGTGCAAAAGAACATTCAGTATGGCAAGCTTCCCAAGAGGTCTATGGGGAATGCAACAAATTAAAGCAACAAAGATTTTGATCTGCGATCACTTCATAAGGCAATTTCTATTGCTGCCTATCATGTTATTAATACTGAGTATACCTTTTCTTGTCGCACTTGCCCGCAGCGGATTTACGCTACATTTATGATAATTTATCACCCAGGTGAGATGAACGGGGAACTACCGCGCGTTCAACTGCGTCCGACTTTATGAAATGAATGTCCTAAACGAAAGTTAGCCATTTATTTGGTTTGATCGGCGTATTTCCAGTATAGTACCGTTGCAATGTAACCTGTTACACTCGTGAGTACCACAATAAAATAGCTCATGGAATTAAGTTGGGCTTTGTATTCACCTCCAGCACCGCTAAAAAGACCTGGTACTGACCATGGGAAATAATACCCATATCCTGCAGCGGCTATTACTTGTGAAAAAACCAAAGCCAAGGCGACAAACCCTAAGGGAGCCAAATAACCTTGTCCCCAAATTGCAAAAAATGCGATCGGTGTTCCAAGAAGGACTGTAAGGACAGCAGTAAGAAAATAATCCGAAAGATATGACTCAAGCGTCGGAATTGGCGAGTTGGAAATTTGAAGCAAGGCGCCTACTAATAATCCGATTAATAGATTTGAGATTACTAGCGCAAAACTCCAGACTGCATATACCAAAAATTTAGCGTTAATAATAGCCGCGCGTGAAGTAGGCAAGGCTAACAAATCCTTGGCCGTACCCTCGGAATACTCCCTGCCAAATATCCAACTGGCTACAAAACCAAATACTAATACACCGCCGACGCCGACAGCCTGCGTTAAAATTCCAATATAGGATTTCCAGTCGGCCGAAAAATTCATCGCCAGAGATTTGGAATGTAGTGGTCCTGCCATAGAATCCGGGTTGCGCAGTATAACTAAGAACACACCGCCCATCAAGGGAGCTAAACCGAAGGCAATGAATGTTATCCAAATGATGTTTGCATATTTGTTTTTGATAAGTTCTGCTTTTAACGCCGCGAGTTGTCCCGTCATAGTTTATTAAGTTCTGATCGTCCTTAGAAAGAACATCTCTAAATCTTCCGTATAGACATAAAGCTGTCGGAGTGAGATACCCTTTTCGACAAGGGACTTCGAAATGTGCTCCGGATTTAGGACAGCCCTTCTATCCTTTATTTCAATTTCATCATCCGCCTTTACAGCTGCTTGATAATTTTCACCAATTAAATATTGCATGGCCTGCTGCGTGTCGTTCGTCCTAATTAAAACGCTTTTAATCAATTGATCGGTGAGTTCGTCAGCAGTCAATTGTTTTATCAGTCTTCCATGGTCAATGATGGCAATACGATTAGCGATTTTAGAAATTTCGCCAAGAATATGGCTTGATAAAAAAACGGTGGAGCCATGATGCACAAGTTCCTTGAGCAACTCTCTCACTTCCACAATTCCTTCCGGATCCAAGCCATTAATGGGTTCGTCTAAAATGATAAGTTTGGGTTGATGCATCAATGCTTTAGCGAGACCTAATCGTTGCTGATTTCCAAGCGAGAGGTTTCTTGATTTGGTGTGAGCATACCGGTTCAGCTTAAGCCGTTCTATAATCGTTTGAATCAGCATTGGATTTTTCAGCTGGCGCAAGTGATAAATTACTCTTAAATTTTCAGTAACTGAAAGGTTAGGGTACGAATATGGCATTTCCACTAAATAGCCGATATCATTCCAATGGTTAAAATCTGATCCAACTACCTTTCCAAAGATCCTGACTTCGCCGCTGCTAGGTGATATCATCCCCAACAAAATCCTTATTAGTGTCGTTTTACCAGCACCGTTTAAACCGATGAAGCCGTAAATCTCACCTTGGTTTACCTGAAGTGAAAGGTTATCCAGCGCCAGGGTTGCGTTAAAGGATTTTGAAACTGATATTGTCCTTATTACATCCACATTAGTCTAAATTGTGTCAATCTACTATTTTGTAAATGATCATCAGCTGTCGTTACGCTTTTTGTGCACCATTTTCTCCGCAATTCACAATTCTAAAGCAAAACCACGACCACAACTGGTGCCTAAATCCGTGGGGAATACAATCATTTAATCCAGATTGTGAACCGTTACTTCAGCATCCACTAAAATAGGCATTTCCATCATTGTTGTGAGCCGGACTTTTCGCTTCGGAAAATTCGGTTTCAAGAGCAACGAATCGATATCCTTGAATGATATCTTCCCTGGTGCAAGCGCACAGAATCTGATAAATATGTTTGGTGGTACAGTCCTGGAAAATTTTGTAGAATGAAAATAATCTCAAAAGTGATTTGGTTACTGGATACGAATCTGAATATTCTGGCTCAGATGTGTCTTAAGATCTTTCATCCAAGTGGCCGATAGAGATGCCGTTATCAGTGGATGTCGTTTAATTTAACATAAATAGCAGTAACACATATATTACTGCAATAATCGACGTATCCATTCCAAGACGCCAAGTCTTCTTTTCGGGACGCGTTACCAGACCAATTGCTACAACCGCTGTCATGACAATTGATGCCAGGAGAGAAAGCGCATGTGTTCCCGAAATTTTCGAATATAAGGGACCTTCAATGTAAAAAAGATCAAGCAACGATAAGATAGCGATATTAAAAACATTGCTTCCCAACAAATTACCCGCTGCCATATCTAAAGCACCCATTCTCAAAGCAGAAACGGAGACAACAAGCTCAGGTAATGAGGTTGTAATGGCTAAGAAAACAGTTCCGAAAAACGAATCACTAAGGCCAGTCTCATCTGCTATCCTTTCTCCAAAGTAAGGAAGGAAAAGCGCAGCCAGTGTCACGATGAGCGCATGAATACTATAGATTGACAATACGCGCTTTAAACCATTTTCATTTCGCGCACCAGAAATATTTTGTCCACTATCCGATACTTTGATCGTTTTTTCATACAAGAATATCTCCCGCATGGCAGCTACGTAAATGATCAAGAGCAAGAGACTGAATGGACTAAACCACAATAGCGAAGGAGTTTCAGGCGCTAACAGAATTGCAACCACAACACACGCCAATAAAATAATACTAAATGATCCCGCCACAATATGGCTCGATTTTACAAGCGAGGTGATCGGTTTCTTCAACATCAAATCAAGAAGAGACAGAATCAATAAGTTAAAAGTGCAACTTCCAACTACATTTCCCACCGCTAAGTCAGGAGCTTTGACGACGACCACTGAACTGATACCTGTCACGAGTTCCGGCAATGAGGTAACCGTTGCCATCAAAATTAGTCCAATCCACGCTTTACTCAGTCCGGTGAGTTCAGCCAACCGATTTCCCTGCTTTGAAAGTTGAGTTCCACTCAATGTTATCAATGCAGCACAAACAATAAATCCGGAGATGTCGATTATCACGTGAAGAAGTAAAGATCAATAATAGGAAATTTTGATTGTTCTTTACAAAAACAATTCCTTTATCCTCCACGGCAGAATTAAAAAGGTACAATTTAATATTGTGTATTCTTTTGGGAACATGCACCCAAGGAAACCGGGTGTTGGAACCGATCGTTGCAGCAGCAGGCATTCCCCCTGGCGCGACTGGCAACATCCGAAAAAATAAGATGAGGACATCCTTGTAAATCAGGTACTGAAGAAGTTAAACTGTAAGTGTATTCTTACTTTTCCTCCAACCAAATAAGTGGATGCCTTACAGGAAGGTTGCGAACTATCTCTTCAGTTTGAGGAGCGTGGTCGAGTTGCTTCCAGGTGGTAAACCATTCATTATTCCGGTACGCGAGCGCACCGAATATCAAGAACGGATGGGCTACGGGCCAGTTCTCCCAATACATAACGTCTTTCCGGTATGGCCATTGGGTTTTATCTTTTACGTAAGGATATATGAATTCTATTCCTTTCCTTATATTACGATTACCGTCTGCCTGAAAGTCCCATAAGTTATCCTTTTTATCGGAGAGGATCTGACAAATAGTTGCCATGGCGTCAAGATTAAAAAGTGAGTACCCGAATGGTTTTGTTCGGTTCAACTCCCGGGGAAAACTTCCATCTTCAGCCATCTGTTCTTTCATCAATACATTCTTAAAACGATCTTTGCAGAACTCAACTAGCCTTTCATCTCCGACAAGTTTCGCAAATGAAGCAACCTGCATAACCCAGCAGGTACCGTGATTATTTTTGGCATTCATTTCGTCTATGCCGTAGGCGTGTGTTGTCAACCAATCAAGATACCTTGAAAACCAAGCTTTGATTAAAGCAAGAAGAATTTCATCGAATTCCTTCGAAGCCTCCAAAACCCGGATTCCCTGCGCCACTTCTATCAGGTGTATCGTATCAATAATTCCAATGCCTCTGCCTGTCACCCTTCCTTTGATAGCCTGCGCATACAACAGCGATGGAGTCATCATAGTGGCCGTATCAGCAAACCAGGCCTTTAAATGGGGAATGGCGACCCGCGCGTATTTGTTATTCTTCGTGACGCAATACGCTGAGGCCAATGCCCCAATGATCTTGCTCAGGCGGATCATGGCCAGGCGGTGCGCAACAAAGTTATTTGGGTTAGTCTGGCCGTCACGTTGTACATAAGGACCCTCCGCATCAAGGGAATCCGGCCACCAGTAATCACCTTCCGAATAGAAGTCGTGTATCCCGCCAGCACTACGTTCGCATACATAAGAAGTCACGGTTACCGGCAACTGATGCATGGCCCACTCTGCTTCATTCATTACTTGTGAACGCAGCGTCAGTAAGATCTCCTTCCTAAAGTCGGGTTGTGCAAAGCAAGCAAGCTGAGATGTGCATATCAACGTGATCCATATGAAACGACGAGGCATTGCCAATTTGCAAAAGTTAAACGACAAGAATTTCAGTAACATTAACATTGAACTGTCATTATTTCACAATCGCCACAAAACCGCTCCTAGCTGCGATTTTTATTTTAAAATCTTTCCCGTCGGTATCCAATGAGCTCGTCACGAACTTTCCCGGTTGATCACCGTCGGTAATGATTTCTAATGAAGTTTTCTTCCTGATAAAAGGTAGATCAAATACAGCCTCCTGCTCCGAATTCTGGCCATTGATGGCGCCAATATACCATTGCGCTCCTTTTCGCCTCGCCAGAACTACAAATTTTCCGGGAAGGCCAGTCAAATATTGGGTCTCATCCCACGCCACAGGAACATTCATCAGAAACTTTTTAGGGCCTGCGGGAAGTGCTTTATACGAATTCATTTGATCTGCAAAGTGTGATACCCCAGATTCAAAAACAACGGATAGGGCAAGCTCATGACCAACGGTCGTTTGACGTATCGCCTCCCGCTTATTTGTAAAGGTAACAGGAGTATAGTCCATGGAGCCCACAATATTGCGAGTAAATGGCAAAATTGTATTATGGACCGGGGCCCTATCACAAAACTCCTGCCGGCCATACCCTTCGGCACCCTTAACTGATTCCATCGAAACTAAATGAGGATAGGTGCGCTCCCATCCACGAGGAAGCGTAGAGCCGTGAAAATTTACCATCAGTTTATGATCGGCAGCATCCTTCATGATATCAAAGTATCGCTTAATCACCGGTTGCTTGTCGCTATCAAAAAAATCCACTTTTATTCCTTTAACGCCCCAGCCCCGTATCTTTGCCATCTCATTTCTTCTTGATTCCGGAAACGCCATCAGGTTGCTCATGCTCACGGTGTCTTGTTCACGACCCATACCTGAATGATACCACAAAAAAATTCCAACACCTTTTGACGTAGCATACGCTACAAGATCCTCCACTTTTCCGCCTTGCATTTGCGGCCACCCCGCATCGATGAGAACGTACTCCCACCCCATCGCAGCATTAAAATCGATGTAATCCTTCTGGACATTGAACTCGCGGGTCGTGCTACCTTTTGACCACCAGCTCCAACTCGCGCGTCCAGGCTTGATCCAGGAAGTGTCTTTTATCTTAGACGGCGGATTCAGATCTGTAATAAGGGTGGTATGATACAGCGCATTCAGCGAAGGGACAATGATTGCCAGTCGCCAAGGTGTCGCCCATGGGAAGGTAGAGACGGGCTCCGGATCCGATTTACTGGTAACTTCCTCCTTTTCCGGAAAACGGATAGTATACACGCCATTTCCGCCCTTGTCTTCAAGATGCGTGGCACAGTACGTCTCATCAAGACCCGCCTCACTTACCAGCATCCAAACATCACCAACAGCAAACAACGCCGGAAACGCCCACCCAGCCTGATTAGGAGAAGCGCTACCTGGTGTGATCGCATCTTCATAATAAGTTTCGTAGCAGGGTTTCATCCTGACATTAAGGTCATACGGTTGTATCCATGCCTTGGCCGTCTTTGAAACAGCAAAACCTGTTGACTCACGAACGACCTTGTGAAGACTTCCGTCGGAGGTTGGAAAATAATAGCGGAATGCTATTCCATCGTTGTACGCTCTGAAGATAACCATCACCCTACCTCCACTGCTATTTTCAAATTCAAGTCTTAATTCATTGGCAGTATTTTTTGCTTTCAAACGTTTCCCAACCAACAACATGTATTCCTCTTTCACAGTGATTTGCTGCAGGTCAGTCCATTTTAACTGTTCGTCGAATCGCTGATCATCCAGATGAATTCCGAGAGGAGAATCATTTATAACGGTATCGCCATTGTACATCACAATATAGGACATGCTTTGTCGATTAGAGATCCGGATGTTTATCTTTTTATCCGGGGAGACCAGATTCCATTCCTGAGCAACGACCTTTTCGGCAAAAGATAAACAGGCGGTCAACAGAACCAGCAACTTCAACTGTACAAATATCGATCTGATCTTCATCTTGGTGTTCTTTTAGTATTTGTCAAATTATTCGGGAATTATGGTATACGTTTTATCTTTAATAGTTTCAAAGTCGATCACATAACCGCGAGCAGAGGATACCGCTGCCAGCACCACGTTTTTATTTTTCTTATAGTGCGGTGCTTCAATTTGCATCATAAGTTTATTGCGATTATCCCCCTGAGCTTCGTGGTAAGTAACTTCCTGAATTTTCACGGGCACCGTGGTCCTCAGTCGACAATTTCCTCCAAGACCCGAAATGACGGAGGCACCTACTAATTTCCCCTTGCGCCATTTCATACTCACTTCAAATCCTCCCCTTGTTTTGATCCCTGAAACAGATCCATCGGGCCATTCGTCGGGCAACGCCGGAAGCAAGTAAATTTCTCCTGCGTGACTCTGTACCAACAGTTCAGTAATACCAGCTGTTGCGCCGAAGTTACCATCGATTTGGAACGGGGGATGAGCGTCAAAAAGATTGGGGTAGGTCCCGCCGCCACTCATTGTTTCCCTTGCGTCGCGTGGATTAATGTACGTAAGTCCGTCTTTTAAAATCTTGTATGCATGATTACCATCTCCAAGCCTGGCCCACCAGTTGATCTTCCAGGCCATCGACCATCCCGTGCTCAAATCTCCTCGATGAATAAGGGATTGCTTCGCTGCCGCCGCAAGCTCCGGTGTCGATTGTGGTGTAATGTGACCGCCAGGATGCAAACCAAATAAATGTGACAAATGCCTATGCTTATCTTCCGGATCATCCCAATCCTTGAACCACTCCTGCAACTGACCGTACTTTCCGATGTGGTAAGGATACAATTGATCCAACGCCGACTTCAGTTGCTCCTTAAATTCTTTATCAGTACCCATTAGTTCAACTGCGTGGATACACGCATAAAACAACTCACGGATAATAGCCATATCCATCGTGGAAGCCATGCTGATGTGATGTTCTTTTCCGTTAAGTTTGAAAATATTTTCTGGTGATGTTGATGGATTAGTAACCAGGTAATTATCCGGTCCTTTGATCAACCACGCCAACATAAACTGTGCAGCGCCTCGCATCAATGGCCACGCCTTGGACCTCAAAAATTCTTTGTCACCCGTAAACTGATAGTGTTGCCAGAGGTGCAGGCTGAACCAGGCGCCGCTCATGGGCCAACATGCCCACCGAGCCTGGCTTCGCGGATCCCACTCATAACCGCCGGGCGGTGAACTCTTGGCCCAGATGTCCGAATTGTGATGCGAGCACCAGCCCTGATCTATGCCATAGTTTATTTTTGCAGTCTCTCTTCCGTTCACGGCTAGTGCAGCAATGAAATCCAGCAATGGTTCGTGGCATTCACTTAAGTTCGAAGTCTCGGCATGCCAGTAGTTCATTTCTGTATTAATGTTAGTCGTATAGTTGCTACCCCATGGAGGTTGAATATGATCATTCCACATTCCCTGCAAGTTCGCGGGAGGAGACCCTGGGCGAGAGCAAGCAATCAGCAAATAGCGTCCAAACTGATAGTATAAGGTTTGAAGGTGATGATCAATCGCGCCTTGATTGAGACGGCGCATCCGCTGGTCTATTGGAAATTTTACAACCGCGGGATCTTTGCCCAGATCCAACGTGACGCGATGAAATAGTTGCTGATAATCTGCGACGTGTGAAGACCGAAGTTCTGCATAAGTTTTCTGCATTGCCGTCCGAAGATTCGTCAAAGCCCCGATGGCAGGATCTTTTCCCTCCAGACCTGGAGACTTATTAAAACCATTAAAGCTCGTGTCTTCTGTAAGAAACAGGGTTACGGCATCGGCATTTGAAACCTGCAGTGACGTGTCGGTTTTGTTGACAGTCCCGCCTTCTACCTTCAGGTTGACGTGTATTTCAAATCTCATTCCTTCACCATTTTCGTGTTCATCATAAACGATCTGCAATGGCTCGGAGTCACGGTTGGCTACATGCATAGGCGCCTTACCCTTGAGTACAAGACCATCACCTAATTTCGCAGATGATGTATGCATCAACTTACTGTCTAACCACGTATCCAGATTTATACTTCTTTTTCTGGAGGCTGTGATTCGTACTACCATCACTTTGTCCGGATAACTGATGAACGCTTCCCGATGAAAGCGTATCCCATTGACGTTATAGCCAACCGAAGCGATCGCAGTATTCAAATCCAGCGTTCTCCTGTATTTAGAAAGGTTGGTACCCTTTAACTTAAAATCCAGAAATAAATTGGCCATATGCAGGTAACGGGCTGAGTATGGGCCCTGCATTTTCTTCCAGTATTTAGCCGCCAACGAGTAATCACCTTCTTCAACAGCTTCCCTCACCAATGGTAAATATTTTATACCGTCGGGATTATTACCTGGTTGCGGATATCCGGACCAAAGGGTATTGTCGTTTAATTGAAACCGTTCTTTTACGACGCCCCCGAATACCATTGCGCCCGTCTTCCCGTTTCCCAGCGGCAACGCTTCCTCCCAGGCTGAAGCTGGTTCAGCGTACCACATCTGAAGTTGTTCATCACGGTCTGAAGGCTGACCATTTAGAGTTTGCACCGATAGCAGCAATACAAAAAAAATAAATTTTCGTTTCATCAAAACTTCGTTACACATAGGCGTGTAAAATTTGTCAATTGTTCAAGGTCAGTCACCCAATTCTCATTGCTCCTTGCCATAATGATCAGGCTGAAAGGTTAGACAAGTAAAAATTCCTATTACTGCAACTCAAGAACAATGCGATCCCCGATCTCGGTGTTGAAAACCAACAGATCATCTTTTGAATTTCTCCACCTCTTGTTATTCCTGTACACGACCACATCACTCCCTGGCCAGGGACTTCTGATTCGGCAAACACTTCCCCCTTGTGATGTGATCTCAACAAAATCAACTTGCCCATTTCTCATAGATGACGAAACCAGAAAACCTCCGCGGCAAAGCAACTTAAATCGCGCATCCCATTTTTTTGGCCAGGCCGGAAAGATTCTAATGACCGGCTGTGCACCAGGGTAAGGCGGCACGCTTTGACATAACCCATAATGCAACGCTTCTGCAGCACGTCCAAGTCTTTGTATGCTGATGGCCTGAAAACCTTCACGCATATCCATGCGGTTTGGCATAACTTGGATTTCCGATGTTTCAATCTGATTTGGTATTAAATATTCGGTCGATTCCGGTCGTCCCAGCAAGGATCCAGCAGCCGGTAATTTTGAAAGCACATTCACACTTGTGCTATCGTCTATGCCATCAGGGAAATAAGCATCATAAGTCGCATTGGCCACTTTAGTGGTGATTATATCAGATTCCAACGTACATAAATCAAAGAACCATGCGGGCAACGTATTTGGATCTGGCAGCCGGCCCCCGTCACCCTGAATAACGGGAGGCAAAGAGCGCGCCCAGACGTCAGGTGGCGCCGGAGGCCTCTTCGTGTATTCGGAGCGCAACGGCAATGGGGAAAGGTTCTTGAGAACATCCTTCCATAGCTTGCGGAGATCGCTATCAATGCCCAGTATTTCAGCCGCTTTTATCGCGACAGGAAAGATACCTCTCATACTGCTTATCTCTTCCGCTGTATTGTGACCACCTAGCACAGACTCATTGTCATTCACATGATAAATGTGGTAAGTCCCATCGGCTTCCTTTTTCACATTTGGAAAGTTCCTGTAGAATTCCGCCACGCCTTTTAACATCGGGTAAGCCTCATTGCGCAGCCATGCGCTATCCCGGGTATATTCGTATCTCAACCAATACTGATAGGCGATTTTTGCACCTCTTGAAAAAATGTGCGTTGTGTGGCCAAATGGTCCGGCACCCTTGTCACTTGTATGCCAGCGGCCGTCTTTCCAACCTTCATCTTTTTTCCAGTTCCACCGGCTTTGAAACGGCATTTTGGTAAAAGCGTAATCCATAAATTTCTGCGACCTTTCATGCCACGGCTTCTTTAATAAGTATAGTTCCTGCATTTCAGCGGCGATATCGTCAGGTAGAATGGGAAGGCCATCAAATGCCACTGTCTCAGGAATAAAAATGCCTTTGCTCCCCCACTGCTGTCGCGCAGCAACTTCACACGATTTGCGCATGGCTGAGTACATGTTGAACATGGGGCTCAGTAACTCATCTCTGTTCGCAGGAAATAAGGCATTATAAAGACAGCTTTGATTAGCGCCCCAATACAAATTTCCCCACTTGCGTTCGTCACCACCAGTTGTCCAGATCATGCCATTGAATTTTGGCGGATAGGTACCCCGCGAGCTGGATGCCATAACATACAAATAATAGGTATAATTTTTCTCTATGAGATCCGCCTTACCATCACCACTCCGGAGCTGAACAAATGCTCTTTCCCAGAAATCTTTCCACCATGCTTTGTTCGACTGGTATAAACCATCAAAACCTTTGGACTTTGCAAGCTCAAGCTTGCCAATTGACGCCGCAATAATATCATGTTTTGGATCGAAGCTTGCCGAACTCGACATCATAATTGTAAGACTTTTCCTGTCGGAAGGAACAGATAGTCGCAACGTAGTCTCATTCACCAAAGACGCAACTGCCCCACCACCCATGACATCAATTACAACAGAAGAAGAACAATAGTATTCATCCTCTTTAAATTCCTGTACAAGCACTATCCTGTTGTCTACGATTGTTAATTTTGTTATCGCCTGATGATTACCTCGCCTGGTAACCGGTGAACGCAGTGCTCGGAGATTAATGTGAATCATGCTTGGTGCGACTTGATTACGCTCGATCCGCATCGCCATCACATCCTGCTCATTCCAGGCAAGTATATCCACATCTGTTGCCTTGCCTTTCACTTTCATCAGACCATCATAACATGAAAGGTGTTGCTGGAAATTTCCTTCGTCAAAAACATCGTTCTTTAAGAAATCCACGTCAACAAACCCAATTCCACTGCAATAGTCGGTGTGGCGCTCAAAGAAATTGTTTGAGGCAGCATTATTGGCAAATACATCCACGCGATTAAGCTGAAATCGTATCGCTGACGGGCTAGTCCAAACAAGGCTACCCATCCGACCGTTGCCAATGGGCAAGCCTTCTTCGCTTTTAGTTACTGGCTTATCATATGTAATAGAAGCTCTTGATACCAGAGCTTCATAGTTCATGTCCGGCAGGGATCGCATGTGAGGTTGTGCAATTGTTTGCAGCGACCAGAGCAACCATACACCGATGAAGAGAGCTCGCGTCATAACAATGAAGTTACTGAAGCTTATCATGAAGATTAAGGTGTTTCTGTTTTTTTGTCAATCGATAGAAAAACTGTAGGAAGGGAAGGCGATTTGACACAAATGATATTCTTACCGCCGTTGCGTCTCACCTTAATCTTAGCACGACCGTTATACGCCTGAACTTTTCGCGACCCGGTCGATGTACCCAGATTATCTATTAAGTCGCCGTCACCTGCTATAGAAAAGTATATCCAGTTAGCGGCATCCAGACATGGAACATTTGCACTGTCCAGGATCCTTACCTGCACGGTTACACAATCATTTTCTTCGTCGACAGCTTCCAGGAGGAGCTTGGCGGGGTCAGTCCACTTTGCTGTTTGGTATCGTTGTTTAATTTGATCTTCTATAGTGATTTTTCCCATTCTGCCGATGGCGCGGATGGTATTGATACCCTCGCTTAGCACAACCATCCATCGCAATCCTGCAGCAGGAAAATCCTGGGAGTCCCGTTTTTTTACTCCATAACTTTTTCCATTGACAATCAATTCCACCTCATCGCAATTAGAGTATACTTTGATCATGCGCGGTTCGCCAGAATTCCCCCAACGGACTGGCCATGTGTGGCCATAAATATGGACCATCGGCTTCGCAGCCCAGTACGATTGGAATACATAGTATGGAGATTTAAAAGTAAAGTCCCGTTCTATAACCCCTTTTTGGTTTACATAAGGTACAGGATTCAATGGACGCCCAGGAGTGGAAAAATCCTTGAAAGGCCAATAAGCCGTACCGGTTAGCCAGGGCATGGTTTCCTGTTCTTTCAAGTGCCAGTCGATGAGATTGCAGATATACGATTCACTCCAATCACCATCTTTCGAAACGCGGATATTTCCTCCTGTAAGGGATGCATCACCTTTGCGCTCATCCGCGCCGTCGCCGGTATCAACTTTGGATAAAATAGCTTCAGGCGTTTCACTGTGTCTTCCTGCATGATTATCACCTCCCCACTCTACATGTAAAAAATGTTTCACAGATTTAAATCCCTCTTCCGAAACCTGTTTATATTCAGTGTATCGCCCGCGGTACCATCCTGCCCAAATGGACGGCGAATAAACATCAACAAGGTCTTTGCAAAAATCGCATCTTCGAATAGCCGTCTTTCGTGAGGGATCGAGAGCATGTGATAGTGCATTTAGCTCCTGCATGAACGCTCTGATCTTTTCTTGATCAAATTCGGGGAAATCTCCGGGCCAGTCATTCTCGTTACCCAATCCCCAGATGATAACAGAAGGATGATTAAAATGCTGCTGAATCATATTCGTAAGCATATCGCGCGCCTGCTTTTTGTATACTTCATTTCCCAATCCACCCCGGCACCAGGGTATCTCCTCCCAGACCAATATCCCGAGGCTATCGCACAAATCCAGAATGATACGAGATTGCTGATAATGTCCCAGACGAATGAAATTGGCGCCCATCTCCTTAATCATGATCATTTCCTTCCTCATCATATCTTCAGTCATCGCGTTTCCTACCCCGGCATGATCTTCATGCCGATGAGTACCCTTCAGCAGAAAGCGTTCACCATTGAGATAGAAAGGTCCCTGTTCTTCAAAATTAAAATGACGTATACCGGTCTTCTCCGAGAGTTTGTGAAGTCCCGACGTCGAATTCAGTAATACGTGTACCGTGTAGAGCCTGGGTTGCGCTGGCGACCATAGCAGAGGTTTAGCAATGACTGCAGTCCACTCGAGTGAGCGTCCTGGTTTTACGAGTATCGATTTGTGTCGATCGATTGTTTTCCCATCAGGCGTCGTTATCCGAATCTCAATATTGGCATTCGCCACCGAATCAGGGTTATAAAATAAAGCTTTCACGTGAATGGAGGCATCTTCGTTTTTACCGAACTTGGGTGCGATTTCCAACCTGTCAATTGAAAGTGAAGGAAGGTGAATCAGGTTCAGGTATCTGTAGAGTCCTCCATAGATGGTAAAGTCCGAAAGACTGGAAGGAATCATCTGCAGATCACGGCTGTTATCGCACCGGATGATCACTGGCACTTTTCCCAAAAATCTTGTTCGTAAATGTTCAGACTCTTTAAATTCTTTCACCGCCTCCGTAATATCAACCGTCCATTCATCATACCCTCCTACATGCGAACCGACCTTAGTTGTATACACATAAACCTCCGTTTTTTGGCCCGCGCCTTCAAAATGCAATAGCGTTCGCCCGAGGTGATATGGATTTTCAATTGGCAGGAGGGTTCGATACCAGCCTGGACCCTGATAATAAGGTACATCAGGGTCAACGGCATCGGAAGCATTAAAGCAATGTGGCAATTTGATTTTCTCCCATCTAAGAATATCATCGGCGGAAACTTCTCCGGCGGATCTAACCGCTTCCCAGATTCCGCCCAGGTCACCCTTTAAGAATTCCCAGCCATTTAAAAGACGCTGCTTATAAGGCTGCTGACCGTATCCTAGGGTAATTCCTAAAAATATGAGTATAAAGCATCCACTGACTTTCTTTCTCATGAGACTACAGCATTGGTAAGAGGTAAACGGTAATCAGGTATTCAGATAAACGGTAATCGGTAATCGGTAATCAGATGAGCGTCTTCCGCACACCAAATTAACGATCACCTGAATACCGTTTTACATGTCACCTCATTATAATTAAACCCCAGGCAATATCTGATTTAACCTGTTCTTTAGGGTGGGGAAAAAATTCGTTGAGGTAGAAAAAACGTTCACATTTTAATCTTCGAGGTAGCGCGGCGATAACAACGTTTATTCTATACTACGACTTATCAGGCTCGATTCCCTGTGATCGAGGATTTAAATATTTGACCGGAACAAAGAGGATATACTTTTTAGCGTCATACGCGTAAAATCGTGCGCAATAATTACATTGACAGATTAATTCCTTGACGTATTCCTCAATAGGAGCAGGGGCTGGGCGCTATCCCTTAACTTATTGCGCGCCGTATTCAGGCTGTCGCCAGAAATAAGCATACTTGTAAACGATCCAAGAATAATATCCTTATAGCCATCGCTGTTAAAATCACCGCCGATCATCGTAATCCATCTTCCATCGGCAGTACCTTTGATAACCGACGGTGAGAAGACCAGCCTATCGGTTGCGGACCCATTCTCCAAATAAATAAATCCTTTTTCTGGGTAGCGAAGAAAATCCAAAAAAAAGGAAATTGCTGCAATGTCGATGTCACCATCCCTATCGAAATCCTCAACCAAAGCACGATAAGCTCCATGTAAAGGATAGAAATACGCCTCCACAAAAGAAAAGCCTTGATTGTTGACAAACACCCGAATGCCATGGTAAGGTTTCAATATACGCGACGCATCCCCATTGTCGCCGTTGACATAGACTATATCCTTGTATCCGTCATTATTAATGTCACTAAGGCTGAATGAAACCGACCCGTATACCGCTGGAAATCGAAGCACGCGCCTTCGTTCAAATTCCAACCCCTTCCGGTTGAAATAAATGTCAATTCCTTCATCTCCCTGCGACATCAGCACCACAATGTCTTTCCTATTGTCATTATCAATATCCTCGAGCATGACCTTTACAGCGCCTGGTGCATTCAACAATGTCTTCTTGTCGAAAGAACCTTTGCTATTTTTCGCAAAAAGTGAAACGCTACCGGTATGGTTTCCAAATTCGCAGACTACAATTTCATCCATTTCATCATCGTTCAAATCACCATAGGCAACATCGACAGGGCGCTTAAGATTTTTTATTAAGCGTTGATAACCCTGGTAATTTCCCTCTGAATTTTTGATGGCCCTTATCAATTGCCCGACAGGTTCATCAGAGGGAACAAAATGTCCCATGGAGAGAATGTATAGCGTATCATCACGCAAGCTTAGATTTGACACGGGATGTGGTAGTCCCAGTGATGTGATTGGATTGAAAAAAGCATCGAGAATGGTAATTGAACTCTGGTTTTCCCGAGAACAGTCGGCGACAAACAATTGTCGTTTGTTCGCATCGTATGCGAAAGCTGACACAGCAGGGTGTGAAATCTTAAACGCCGGCACTTGTGGCTGGAAGAGAGCAGTATATTGAACGGGAATGGTATCGGCGCTATTGACAAGCTCATTCGGAGCGCAAGTTCTATAGTATTCCTTGATCAATTCCCACTCTCCGTCCGAAATAGTTGGTACTGCAGGAAACACCTTGGCTTGCTCAACTATGCGTCTCCCTATCCCTTTCTCCAGCAAACTCTCCCTGGAACGGTCAGGGTAAATGCCAAGGCGATGGGCCATCGCCGGTAATGCATGTTCAGTCCACGTATTCTTATCCAGCAGACCAGGCTCCGGAAAAAGGTGACATGATGTACAATATCTTTTTGCCAACGTCTCCCCTGGATCAAGCTCGCTTTCAAAATCATCCTGATTTCTTTTTTCTCCAGACGAACAGCAGATAATGCTCCAAAGACAAGCCGTTATACCAAGAAGCCATATAGAGGGTGTGACGTTCACCTTCAGTTATTAATTTTGGAAAAAAATTAGTAACACGTTATCGCTTTCCGAAATTGTGTCGACAAATTAGCCTCTTTGTTGCGCTTCTCATTCGGTTCATTTCAATAAAAACCCCACTGAATTATTCAGCAGGGTTCCTTAAACCATATTTAATAATTCTCAGGATCCTTGTCAATAGCCTGGATTATTTTCGTCAATCATTGAGTTAAGGTCCAGTTCTTCCTGAGGAATCGGAAACCTGTAATGTTTGGGAATTTGAAGCGCGGGTTGATCAAACATGACCGAGGGCGATGCTTTCGGATCTGAATTCGCATTCAAATACATCCAATAGAAATGCCTTTTCACATTTTCGCCTTGAAATATATCTTCCAAGATTTTCCATCGCATGACGTCGAACAAGCGTTTGCATTCCAAAGCCAATTCAACACGGCGCTCGTGTCGCAAAATAGAAACAAGGTCGGTGTCGCCTATGCGACCATCTCCAATCGTACGCGGCGGCAAATTCACGGACGGTCGAGCACGTACCTTATTGATCCAATCCAGGGCCTCCGCCTTGCCCTGCTCGGCTAAGGCCTCCGCCAGAAACAAATACAATTCTGCCATGCGCATTAATGGGATATCTTTCCCTGACCACCTTACATTAGTCAGATCCTTCAGGTCTGTCGACATCTTTTTCGTTCCCATCCCTGTTTGCGACCAGTAGTATTGAAAGAAGACGGAGTCACCCGGCTTAATCGTTCTTTGATAGGACACCAGTTGGCCCAGTTCATTGTAATCACGAAGTGTAAACGTTTTTTCGGCACTTTGATAGAACCCATAGAAGTCTCCAGGTGCATAAATCGTGTATCCCCTTCGCGGGTCATCGTCTTCGTATTCGTCGTATAACGAGCGCTGTGGGAGTGAATACATCCAAGCGTCACCGAGTATATTCTTAAATTCGTTCTCAGACGGGTTGACATTAATTTGCACGGTCGTGTTTGTTCCCATGTCAGGTGAATTCTTTACGAATTCGAACTTAAAGATGGTCTCTGCGTTGTCTTCTGTTGCTTCCCTAAAGACAGATTCATAATCATCGATCATCATAAAGCCATCGCCTTCCGCCATGCTAATGGCCTCCCTTGCCGCGGTTTCGGCATTAGCGAAGTCCGCCATAAACAAATAGGATTGTGCAAGGTACGCAGCGGCAGCAGCGCGAGTGGGCCTGCCCTGGTAAGACGCCGGCCAGGAGGCGGGAAGATTGTCCCTGGCAAAAGTCAAATCGTCAATAACCGCAGCGTATACCTCCGACTGCGTCGCCTTGGGACGATCATATTCGTCAAAATTGTTTAGCGTCTCTAACGTGAGGGGTATGTCACCATAAAGCGTTGCCAGAAAAAGATAATCAAATCCGCGCATGAAGCGCGCCTCCGCTATGTATTGAATTCTTTTTTCCTCGGTAAAGCTGGCATCTGTGGAAGTAGGAATACCTTCAATGGAAAAATTAGCAGCGTTAATGCTTCTATATACCTGCGTCCAGTAATTAACCATAGGAATATGGGTAGGATAAATATCCCACTTCTCCTGTTGTATGGACTCTGCCCGATTGGATCTCCAGTTGGCATCGTCGGTCATGGCATCCAGTATGATCCACAGATCACGGCCGTGGAGGCGCGCGTCGCGTAGCCAAAAATTATAGATGGCACTGTTCGCATTTTGTGCCGACGTTTCGTTTACAAAAAAGTTAGCGGGATTGGGCTGATCTTGGGGACTTTTATCCAGGAACGAATCGTTGCAGTTCGAAAGTGCCACACTCAACGACAGGGCCAGTGCCAAAATATTTATTCGCTTAGTATATCTTTTCATTTTGTTTTGGATTAATGATTTACACGTCAGAAGGTAGCGCGCAAGCCAAGCGTGTATGTTCTTGGTTGTGGTACCCCGGTCATGGGATCAACGGTTGAGTCCACTTCCTGTCCGGGGAAATTGGTAAACGTCCATAAGTTCTGGATGCTGAAGTAGACTCCCATGCCAGCGATTCCCACATCTTTGTAGAGGGTTTTTGGAATATCGTAGTTCAGATTGACGTTCTTGATCCTCATAAAAGACGCGTCGCGCAGCCAGAAGTCGGAACGTTCCTTATTCTTTCCTTTGTCGCTGACATCCACTCTGGGCATCGAACCATCAGGATTCTTGGTTTCGTGCCAGCGGTCCAGAATCATGGCATCGTGATTCAGCGCCCAACGCAAATAATAATGGAAGAGACCGTAATCATTTGATGTTCCGATGTCGCGATCTAGACCGGTCACACCTTGCAATTGAATCTGCAAGGTGAAATTTCTATAGCCGACGTTACCCATAAAACCATAAACCGCTTTAGGGTACGCACTTCCGATGATCCACCGGTCATCAGCATTAATTTGTCCGTCAGGAACGTGTGTCAGATTTCCTTCCTCTCTTCCGCTAACGTCAGCGATAAGCACGTCGCCCGGTTCCTTGTTTGCAAACAAAGGTCCTTGCGGATTGGCATTAAGCACTTCCTGGCTTGTGATAATGCCGTTGGTCGCATAACCAAAGTATGATCTGACAGGATAGCCTTCCACGATTCCACTGGTACTTAGGTCGGCTCCATCCAGGTCAATCACTTCATTTCTATTTGCGGCCAGATTGAAGTTGAAATCAAAACTCCAGTCCTTCACACTGGTCACATAGCCGACCAACAGTTCAACACCTTTGTTTCTTACTTTGCCCGCGTTCACAAAGGGATCTGTCGCCTTACCGGTTGAGGGTGCTATCGCACGTTGAAATAATATATCATCTGTATCTTCAACATAAAAATCAACGTTTGTGTAGACGTGATTATTTAGAATAGTTGCATCTAAACCGATATTCTTTTTTACCGTTGTTTCCCACGTTATATCGGTATTAACTGCATCACTATACGTAAAACCGGGGACGATTTGCTGACCAGCTGCATAAGGATAAGAATCCAGCGCTGATACCGTCGCATAGTTGCTCAATGCATTGACATTTCCTACCGAGCCAAAGCTTCCCCTGATCTTGAGGTCGTTAATAAAGCTGAGGTTACGCATGAATCCCTCCTTGGAAAGACGCCAACCGATTGATACGGAGGGAAAGACGCCGAATCGATTTTCTTTGGCAAGCTTTGATGAACCGTCACGGCGGACAGTTGCTCCGATAAGGTATTTATCCTGGAAACTGTAATTCAGCCGACCAAACATCGAAAGAAATCCCCAGTCATAGAACCGGTTGTC
>JAICGJ010000089.1 GCA_025923195.1 Chryseolinea sp. | reverse complement strand
GATTTCAACATTATAGAATATCTGTATTTTTATAACGGCGGAGGGGTGGCATTAGGAGATATAAACAATGATGGGCTTACCGATATTTACTTCTCTTCAAATCAACAGTCGAATAAGCTCTATCTGAACAAAGGAAATTTTCGCTTTCATGACATTACAAATACGGCTAGTGCTGGTGGACGCGGCAATTGGAAAACTGGTGTAACGATGGCAGACGTAAACGGCGATGGTTTCCTCGATATATTTATTTGCGGCGTTGGCAATTATAAGAAATTCGATGGGACCAATCAACTGTTGATTAATAACGGCGATCTCACTTTTTCCGACAAGACGGAGGAATATGGATTGACGTTTAAGGGATTTTCAACGCATGCCTCCTTCTTTGACTATGACAACGATGGAGACCTTGACATGTACCTCGTCAATCATTCAGTTCACACAAGAAGATCTTATGGGCATGCATCGCTGCGTTTTCAAAGTGACTCTCTCGCTGGTGACAGACTTTACCAAAATGAACTGATACCAAGGGGGAAAGCTCATTACAAGGATGTCACGATCCAAGCAGGTATATTAAACAGCCAGATTGCGTATGGTTTAGGAGTTGGAATTTCAGATGTAAATCTGGACGGCTTCCTGGACATTTATGTGTCAAACGATTTCAACGAAAACGATTATCTCTACATCAATCAGCAGAATGGTACATTCAAACAAGAACTTGAAAAATCTATTCCGCACTCCAGTCGCTTCTCAATGGGAAACGATATCGCTGACATCAACAACGACGGTTTGCCCGACATTGTCACACTCGACATGTTGCCAAAGGATGAGACAATTATTAAGACGACAGCAGGTGAGGATGCCTACGAAATTTACGAGTTCAGACTGAGGCATGGGTATCATTATCAATTCTCAAGGAATGCACTTCAGTTGAACAGAGGCACTGACGCAGAAAACAACTTGATGTTTAGCGACATTGCACCTATCGCTGGCGTCGAAGCCACAGACTGGAGCTGGGCACCCTTGCTGGCAGATTTTGATAATGATGGTACTAAGGATCTTTTCATTTCAAATGGAATTGTGGGCAGGCCGAATGATCTTGACTATATAAACTTCATTTCGCGCGATTCGGCACAGCTTTATCTTAGCGATCAGCAATTGTTTGAGCAGATGCCATCTGGCAAGGTTCCAAATTTTTTCTTTCAAAATAACGGTGATCTGGATTTCCGCGATGTTTCCGCCGAATGGATCGGCAACGAACAAACCCTTTCAAACGGTGCTGCCTATGGTGACCTTGATAACGACGGTGATCTCGATCTGGTGATAAACAACATTAATCAAAAAGCTTTTCTATATCGAAATGATTTAAATCATGAAGGTACAAATTATGTGAAGCTGAAGTTTGAAGGTGAAGGCGCGAATCGCTATGGCGTTGGAACGAAAGTGATTGTCTTCGCTGGAAATCAAAAAATGATGTATGAGCAGATCCCTTCGAAAGGATGGTTGTCTTCTATGGATTACGTCATGCACATTGGTCTAGGTGAGCTGACCCCTGACTCCATATCGGTTCACTGGCCGGACAAAAGAATGCAAATCATAAAAAAGGTCGAGTTGAACCGAATGAGAGTGTTAAAGCAATCGGAAGCTGTAAAATCCACTACCACTGTCAAGGATTTGCAAAATAGGCCGTTGCTTGTGGAGTTTAAAGATATAGCGTTTACGCATCGGGAAAACAGTTACACCGCATTCAGCACCGAGCGATTAATTCCTCATATGCTTTCAACTCAGGGACCAAAAATTGCTGTTGGTGATGTCAACGGAGACAAACGCGACGATTTTTTTGTCTGTGGTGCTGCGGGCCAGCCAGGAAATATTTTTCTGCAAGACATGGATGGAAAATTTAGTCCGACCCATCAACCTGCCTTGGAGGCAGACGCTGCGGCGGAGGACGTGGACGCAGCATTTGCTGATGTTGACGGAAATGGAACAATCGATCTGCTAGTCGTTGGGGGAGGACAGGAATTTAGTGTAAACAATAAGAATCTCTTGCCGCGACTATATTTGAATGATGGCAATGGAAATTTTACCAGGGCATTACAAAACCTTCCTGACCTGTTTGTCAATGCCTCTTGCATCGAACCGTTTGATATGGACAGCGACGGAGATGTTGACCTTTTTATCGGCGGACGTGTAGTTCCCGGAAAATATGGCATTGACCCCCCTAGTTATCTTATGCAAAACAACGGCAAAGGAATTTTTGCAAATGTCACTGAAAAAATTCTCAGCGCTAAGACAACTCTGGGGATGGTCACTGATGCTGTCTGGGCTGACATTGATAGAAACCAACGCCCCGATCTGATTGTAGTCGGTGAATGGATGCCGATCACAGTTCTGCTTCAAAATGCGTCAGGCTTCTTTGAAGATAGAACAGAGGCTTATGGTCTTTTAAATACGAGCGGATGGTGGAATACAATAACATCCCACGATTTTGACGCTGACGGACATATTGATTTTGTCGTCGGCAATCTCGGCCTTAACTCGCGATTGAAGTCCTCTTCGGATGAACCTGTAAGCATTGTTGTCGGCGACATCGATAACAACAATAGCCTGGATCAAATCTCCACCTACTATAACCAGGGCAAACGGTATCCATTTATTTCCCGCGACCAATTGGTGAAACAAATTCCTGCTATGCGGCGACAATTTCTGAAATACAGCAACTTCAAGGATGTAAAGTTGGACGACATCATCGACCCATCGGTGCAGCAGCGCTTTGTACGGAAGGATGCTCAGATGTTCGCGTCTGTCTTTTTAAAGAACAACGGAGATGGTAAGCTTATTATAAATCCATTGCCGACAGACGCGCAATTGTTTCCAATATTTTCGATTTGCGTTGAGGATCTTGATAGCGATGGCAACCCTGATATTATAGCTGTGGGCAATTTGGATGCAGTTCAGCCTGAATTTGGTCGATATGATGCTGGTTATGGTGTTGTGTTGATGGGGGACAGCAAGTTGAACTTTACAGCCATGGATGCTCAGCGATCCGGCTTTGTGGTGAGAGGACAGGGCCGGGATATTAAGACACTGGTGTCGAAAGGTGAAGGTAAATTGTACCTGGTCACCAGAAATAATGAAAGTCTTATGGCATTTAAGCAAGCAAATTAGACCAATGCCTTGCGGGTTGTCCACTGCAATGCAATTAACTTTGATTTGTTGTTTTAGCTTGTCTCGTGAATAATTGCTTTTGCATCGGTTCCAACATGTTATAATTTTAGACAGTTTCATTAGGATTTGATAGTTAAATGGGTAATATCCTCTTGAAGGTGGTGGTCGACGTTATTCCGTGCTATCTTTTTTTTATTTTTCTGGTAAGAATCTAAAGCGTGATGCAAAGAATTTTCTTGCTTCTTATTGTTATACTTACTTCATGCCGGGACGGGGGCGTGCATTACCTGACTAATACCAATGCTCTTTTTAAGAGAATTGACAATGGAGTTTCTGGAATCGATTTTATTAACAAAGTAGAGACGACGGAGGACCTTGACGTATTTCGGTACCGGAATTTTTACAACGGGGGCGGTGTAGGCATGGGCGACTTTAACAACGACGGGCTCACCGACGTGTATCTGACGTCCAACGTTGGGCCCAACAAATTGTTCTTAAACAAGGGAAACTGGAAATTTGACGACATTACAGAATCAGCGGGCGTAAAGGGTACCAAGGCCTGGTCAACAGGTGTTAGCATCGCGGACATTAACGCCGACGGATTTCTTGATATATATGTCTGCAACGCTGGTGATGTAAAAGATGGCAATCGTGAAAATGAGCTTTTTATTAACCAGGGAAACCTGACCTTTGTCGAAAGCGCTGCGCAGTATGGCCTTGCGGATAAGGGGTTCGGGACCCATGCCGTTTTTTTTGATTTTGATAAAGATGGAGACCTGGATTGTTATGTTCTAAACAATTCGTATAAACCCGTTTCTTCACTGGGATACAGAAACCTTCGCAGAGTCCGGGATCCGTTTGGTGGGCATAAGCTATATCGCAATGACAGCGACAAGTTCATCGACATAAGTGAATCAGCTGGCATTTATGGCAGCGTCATTGGATTTGGTTTGGGAGTTACGGTTGGAGATGTGAATGGGGATTCGTGGCCCGACCTATACGTCTCGAATGACTTTTATGAGCGGGATTACCTCTACATCAATAAAGGTGATGGCACGTTCCAGGAAAAGCTGGAGAGTTTTATGGGACACATCAGCATGTTTTCCATGGGTGCTGACCTAGCTGATCTCAACAATGACGGATATCCGGAAATATTTTCCACGGATATGCTACCCGAAAACGATATCCGCCTAAAGACTCTGACTGCCTTCGAGACATATGACGTTTATCAGCTGCGACTAAAAAACGGGTATTATCATCAGTTCATGAGGAATATGTTGCATCTCAACAATAAGGACGGAACATTTACAGAGCTTGGACAACTTGCCGGCGTTTCGGCAACAGATTGGAGTTGGGGAGCGTTGATCGCTGATTTTAACAATGATCAGTTTAAGGAAATTTTTGTCTGCAATGGAATTTATAAGGACCTCATCAACCAGGATTTTGTGGAATACCTTGGCAGCAGCGATCAGATGCGCACTGCAATTGAGGGAAAACAAATAGACTTCGACGAGTTTACAGACAAGATGCCCTCGCAGAAACTAAGCAACTACCTGTTTATGCGCAAGGATGTACTTCAGTATGAGAACGTCGCGGAGGAATGGGGCCTTTCAGAGCCCAGTTTCTCCAACGGCGCAGCGTACGGAGATCTGGATAATGATGGAGATCTGGATCTTATTGTGAACAACGTGAACCAGGAGGTATTTGTATACAAGAATCAGAGCCGTGAGTTGACTGGCAACAACTACCTGGCATTCATTTTCAGAGGTGAAGATAAAAACGTCTTTGGGCTCGGTGCAGGTGTGCATGCCTATGTTGACTCTGGTGTCCTTGCTTTCGACAACATGCCCATACGTGGTTTTCAGTCGAGTATGGACTACAAGTTGATCATGGGACTAGGAAAGCTTGATGAAGTCGATAGCCTGGTTATAACCTGGCCCGATCGACGGGTTCAGATTCTGAGGCAGGTCAAAGCCAACCAGGTTCTGACGGTTTCCAGCAGGGATGCTGTCGCCGTAGTCCATAAACGGCGCGAGGAGAAAATGTTGCTACATAGGATAGAGTCAGACACCATCATGCATCGGGAGAATCAATACAATGATTTTGATCGTGATAGACTTCAGTATCATATGCTTTCTACTCAGGGGCCTGCTTTTGCAAAGGCCGATCTCAATAGCGACGGGCTGGAGGATTTCTTCCTGGGCGGTTCTGCCGGGATGCCCTCAGCCATTTATCTGCAGCAAGACGGCGACAAATTCACAGTGTTGGACATGAAATTGTTTGGAGCCGATAGCGCGGCAGAGGATGTTGCAGCAGCTTTCTTCGACGCGGACAATGACAAAGACCTTGATCTTTATGTTGTCACCGGAGGGTCTGAGCACACGACTCAATCCCACCAACTGGCTGACAGGCTTTATATCAATCTTGGTATCATTAATGGAATACCCAAGTTTGAAAGATCGACGGATCGCATACCGCTGATATACCAAAGTGGGAGTTGTGTAAAGCCGGCGGATTTGGATAACGACGGTGATCTGGATCTCTTCGTCGGCACAAGAGTGATACCGGCTCTGTACGGATTACCGTGCGATCAAACGATTTTGCTAAATGATGGGAGAGGTTATTTCAATGATGCCACATCTGCTCTAGCCCCCCAGTTGAAGCAACTGGGTATGGTTACTGATGCCAGCTGGTTCGATTACGATCAAAACGGTTTTGATGATCTTCTCATTGTAGGAGAATGGATGCCTGTCACGATTTTTACGAACGATGGCAAAAGACTATTGAAGGCAGAGAACACCGCCTGGGCAGCCCAGTCGGAGGGATGGTGGAACAGGATACATGAAATGGATGTTGACAAGGATGGCGACTCAGATTTTGTTTTGGGAAACTTGGGCTTGAACTCATTCTTCAAACCATCTCAGTCGCAGCCCTTGACATTGTATGTGAACGATTTTGACAAAAATGGCTCTATAGAACCTATTTTTGCGTTCACTAAGGATGGCCGGGAGTATCCCTATGCGCTGCGACAGGATATCATCAAACAAATTAACTCCCTGAAAAAGGAATTTGTGTTCTACAAGGACTACGCTGACAAAACCGTGTCCGAAATTTTTGAGTCAAGCGCGCTCGAAAAGGCCCACAAATTGAGTTTTTATGAACCTCGCTCATCATTACTGATTAACGACGGCAATGGTAGCTTTACGTTGCAGCCGCTCCCCCTTGAGGCCCAATTTGCTCCTGTATATGCCATTCATAGCATCGATGTAGATAATGATGACCTTGACGACATAATTCTTGGCGGAAATTTATTCGGCGTGAAGCCACAAGTGGGAAGGTATGATGGACTACGTGGTCTTGTTTTGAAAAATCTCGATCAAGGAGGATTTAAGCCGTTGAGTGCTGCAAAGTCGGGTTTACGAATTGAAGGCGAGATCAGGCATATCACAACTCTCCGGAAAGGAAACAAGGCGACAATTGCCTTTGTGCGCAATAACAATACTGTATTATTTTATCGTGCAGACTGAGCACGAGCACTATTGTATGGGCAGGTTTAATTAAAATACGTTGGAGCTTAACAACCAGTATGGTATTTTACGCTAACCAACTTTACCCCCATGAAAATAGTAACTGGAATCCTTTGTGTTTGCCTGCCTCTCATATGCCTTTCACAAGATCCCCAGTGGTCAATAGTGGCTGATAAAATAGACGCAAATAGATATTTTGGAATAACTGTCGCCAATGGGATGATTGGTATTGTGTCATCCGCTGAGCCTTTAAAAGTGAAGGATGTCGTGCTCAACGGTGTATATGATTATTACCAACGTGGAAGGGTATCCAATATCTTAAAGACGTTCAATCACGTTAACATGAATCTTGACGTGGATGGCCGTAGACTGACTGCTGCCGATATATCAGGTTATAAACAAGTGCTGGATATGAAAGGAGCCCAGCTAACGACTTCATTCGACGTGTCGGATAAATTATCGGTCAAGCACAGGTTGATGGCTTTAAGACACCTTCCGTTTTCCGCACTGACCATCATTGAGTTAACAGCGAAGAAGAGTACCATTGTCGTGCCCATGAGCGTAATTGAAGCGCCGAATCACCTTTCCGACGTTAGAAATTTATACAGCGAAATTGATAGGCCACATGTTTTGATACCCTTGTTGTCATCAGTAGGTAAGAGCCCGTCGGGTAAGCATACCGTTGCGGTTAGCAACAGCTTTGTTTTTCCGGAGGAACACGGCAGCGAACCTGACCTGGTGCATGAAGACTGGGATTATAATATGCATCTCCTAAAATTTAGAAAAGAATTAAAGGCCGGCGAGACTTACACATTTGCCATTGTATCGTCCGCAACATCAACAGCTCATTTTGATGACCCGTTAAATGAAGCTGAACGGCTTACAGTATTCGCGAAGCTGGAGGGCACGGAACGTTTACTCCAACGTCATACCGCAGAATGGGAAAAACTCTGGAAACATGACATCGTTGTTGAAGGCGATGTGCAGACTCAAAAGGATGTACGCTCGGCCTTATACCATCTTTATTCTTTTGCAAGGGAAGGAACGGCCTATAGCCTTTCACCCATGGGCCTCTCAGGTTTAGGTTACAACGGTCATATTTTCTGGGACACAGAGCTCTGGATGTATCCACCGTTGCTGGTGCTCCAACCTCAGATCGCAAAGTCGATATTGGAGTACAGATTCCAGCGTTTGGAAGCTGCCCGACAAAATGCATTTTCTCATGGATATAAAGGTGCTATGTTTCCGTGGGAGTCATCGGATGAAGGTACAGAGGATACGCCTGTTTGGGCACTGACGGGTCCTTTTCAGCATCACATTACAGGCTGTATTGGCTGGGCTTTTTGGAAGTATTTTCAGGTTACGAAGGACAAGATTTGGCTGCGTGACCGTGGATACCCCGTCCTCAAAGAAGTTGCTGACTTTTGGGCAAGCAGAGTGGAGCGAAAGGGCCCCGGCAAATATGAGATAAACAATGTCATCGGCGCCAACGAATGGCAGGAAAATATTGATAACAATGCCTTCACGAACGGTATGGCTATTACTGTCCTGCGCTATGCGACTCAGGCCGCCAGGGAATTGGGTTTACAGCCCGATCCCGACTGGGAACACGTCGCATTAAACATTCCAATTCTCAAATTTCCTGATGGCACCACACGCGAAAATGCAACTTATGACGGAGAGGAAATAAAGCAGGCTGATGTTAACTTGTTGGCGTTTCCCTTAGAGATCATACAAGAACGCGGCCAGATCGAAAAGGATCTCGCCTATTATGAAAGACGCATGTCGCCGGAAGGTCCAGCTATGGGCTTTTCTGTTCTCGCCACATTGCATGCGCGATCTGGCAACGCCTCAAAGGCGCTGGAGATTTTTGAGAACAGCTACAGGCCTAACGAAGTGCCGCCCTTTGGTGTTCTGGCAGAAACTGCAAACGGAACGAATCCTTATTTCGCAACGGGCGCAGGAGGCATGCTCCAGGCAGTCTTGTTCGGTTTTGGCGGCTTGAAGATAACGAATGACGGGATTTCGCAGCTAAAATCAACACTGCCACCGGGCTGGAAGTCGCTCCTCATCAAAGGCGTAGGATCTGCTCAAAAGGACTATTTTGTTAGGTAGCACTCCGGTCCGTGATCACTTTGTTATTTCTTAAGAATAGGTAATTTTGAGGTCAGAATCCGGAATTATATGAAGAGACTGTTCGTCGTTTTATTGTTGGTCTGTGGTGTAACCTTCTCCTGTTCAGATGATGACAACGAATGGAGAATCAAAATAGAACAGCCGGATTTGCTACATCGCTCCGTGAAGCAGGTTACCGACGTTATTGTTCATGACATCTTTTCTCCCCCTGTAGCTTCGCGTATTTACGCGTATATGAGCATCGCAGGTTACGAAGCAGCAATTAATCACGATAATAAATATGTCACGCTGGCAGGGCAGATCCCTGGACTTGATCCAACACCAAGGCCCGCAGCTGGACAAGAATATTCTTTTCAGGTTGCAGCGGTGCAGGCAATGCTTAAAGTCGGTCGTAACCTGGTTTTTTCAGAGGATAAGATGGATGCGTTTTACGATAAACTCATGCAAGAGATCCAGGATCTGGGAATACCAGACGATGTATATGAGCGATCCATAGCTTACGGAACACAAGTTGCCGATCACATCATTGCCTGGTCAGGGAAAGACAACTACAAGCAAAGCCGGTCATTTGCTAAGTATTCTATTTTAGATGACCCAGCTACGTGGAAGCCAACGCCTCCGGCTTACATGGACGCTATCGAGCCGCATTGGAACAAAATTCGCACGATAGGATTGGATTCAGCTGCACAATTTAAGCCGAAACCACCAACGCCCTTTTCCACTGACAAGCAGAGCCCGTTTTATAAGGAAGCGCTGGAAGTTTATGATATAGGAAGAAACCTAACGCAGGAGCAACGCGAAATAGCATCATTCTGGGACTGCAATCCATTTGTTATGAATGTAAAAGGCCATGTGATGTTTGCCACGAAGAAAATATCACCCGGAGGTCATTGGATGAATATTACGCACGTTGCTTGTGTCAAATCCAATGCCGACTTTGTACGATCTGCAGAAGCGTATGTTAGGGTAGCAGTTGCTTTGTTCGATGGCTTTGTTTCCTGCTGGGATGAAAAGTATAGAAGCAAGCTCATTCGTCCTGAAACTTATATCAATCAGTACATAGATGAAGACTGGGTACCGCTTTTGCAGACACCTCCATTCCCTGAATATACCAGTGGCCACAGCGTGATATCGGGTTCAGCAGCAGTGACGCTGACTAAGCTCTTCGGGGAAAATTTTTCATTTGTGGATTCAACTGAGGTAGAGTTTGGTCTTACTTCAAGGAACTTTAAGTCTTTCGATGAAGCTTGTCGCGAAGCCGCCGTTAGCAGGATGTACGGGGGAATCCACTATCGGCCCGCGTTTGAAATCGGCTTGGAAGAGGGAAAGGCTGTAGGCAATTATATTCTTTCAAAGATACAGACCAGGCGGGAAGAAGTGCTTGCATCAACAGACTAAGTATAAAGAAGAATACTTTGGTTTAAATGTTTTTTACGCCCAAGTGGAGGGTAATTTATGATTGCGGATTAATTGCGGATTTATGATTGTGATGGAGCTCGATCTCAGCTTCGAGGCTTTTACTTAAGTGTCTAATCTTCCAATCTTCAAATTTTTTAATTTTCAAATCGACTAAAACCAGCTAGGTCGTTGATAGCTGCTGTTCCGCACCGACAGGCAATCCAGGCAGCGCGAAGGATAGTCTTGGAAATTGCGCCCATCATAATTACAGTCTCTTACCGTTAGGGGAAAAGGAAGATGTGATTCCAACAAATAGATCCGGTCATATGCCTGATTGGCAGCCTGAAAGTATCCATAGACCTTTTCGGACGGATTATTCACATTTTGAATATTGCCAGTTATTTCTGCAGGCGGCGTATCAAAGATTGAACCCACTTGATTTGCCAGGATATTGACTCTGCGCCAATACTCGTGTGCTTCTTGCGTCATAGACGACTGATAAATCGTGAAGTAGTGTTTCTCCAGGAAGGTCCAATCAATAATCCTTGACGCAACCAGCAGATTGTCAACGGATGCCGCTTGCACTTCTTCCCCATTGAATAGGGTAATTCTTTGCGGGTCGGCATTTTGAACAACGAAGCAGGGAGGGGGAACGTAGCCGAATGGATCGGGAAAATCCGTAGGTGAGAGAAGGTAAGTCTCGTCGACGTTCCATTTAACGTAAACGGGTTCCTCCATCGAAGGCAATGTGGTGTTTATATGGATCTTAATAAATGGCTGTTGAGAAATAATTCCCTCGAGGTCAGTATACTCTTCCGTAACGAAGTTATAATGCGTAGTTAGCTGACCGGCTGATCCGGGCATCTTTTCAGGAAGAGATTCATAAGTCTTTCCTTCTGGCGTTACAACCACTAGGCGATAAGTTGTTCCTGGAATTCCAACAAAATCGGAAAGAAGGTAATTGCCAGGGTTTGACTCAATTTCTGTGTACATAAAACTCTCACCAGTGTCATTGTATAAGTGAACCACTGCATTTGATAACGGTATAGGTAGGCGGTCAGTGGAAGCAGTGATTCCCACTTGAACAATATTCTGGTCCGGAATGGGACTGACTTGTCCGGAGACGACTATTTTGTCACCTATGTTGTCGGTGGGAAATTCAATCGGGGACAAGCAGCTGGCAAATAAAAAAAGCCATATCAGCTTGAAACCCAATGAGTCAATTAGCATTCGAAAGTGAAACCTGGTATTCATTTCAAAACTTGAAATTGTACGTTATTGAAGGAAGGACCGCGCCCAGTACAGCCAGCCTGTAGGGCTTAGGAATAAAATAGTTATTTGCGGGCCGTTTATAAAAAACCGAATAGGCATTGTCCCTTCCAAAAAGATTATACACGGAAAATACCAATGAGTCTTCAATTTTCTTTACAATGTTTCCAATGGTAAAAGAAACGTCAACGCGTAGATAGTCAGGAATCCTGTATTTATTGCGATCGGAATATACGGGTACAACGGTTCCTCCAACAATATAACTTGATTCGATAGCCGTCAGAGGCCGGCCTGTGTTATAAGAAATGATAAGTGAAAAAGCCCCCTGACTGCGTAACTTCCGGTCTAATACCAGGTTGAAGGTATGAGGTTTATTATAATTTGAAGCATACCATTGACCGTCGTTAATTGACTCAGATGGATTTTCAGATGCAACCTTCAACTCGGTAACAGAATATGTGTAGGAGATCCACCCGGTCCACTTGCCTTTGAGCCTCCTTATATACAATTCTCCCCCATAAGCTCGTCCTGAACCTGTAAGGAGTTCTGTCTCCAGGTGATCGTTCAAAAACAGCGAAGGGAAATCTTTGTACTCCACGAGATTTTCCATTTTCTTATAGAATACCTCCACTGATGTTTCCCAGCGGTTATCTTTTATATTTAAGAAGTATCCTAAGGAATAATTATCAGCAAGCTGAGGGGGGAGATACTCATTGGTTACTTGCCAAAGGTCAATGGGTGTCGGTGCAGTCGTATTTGATATTAAATGAATGTATTGACGCATCCTGTTGTAACTCAGCTTAACGGATTGGTTAGGCGTCAGGCTGATGCGGGCTGATATTCTTGGTTCAAGTCCTCCGAAGGATTTGATGTTCTCGAATTTTGAGTAATATAGAGTATCTTCAATGGTCGAAACTGACTTGGGCTGGTTTGCTGTGTACCGGTAAACAGTATCCGCGCCAAGATGCATATAGTAGGAATACCGCAGGCCTATTGAGATGCTAAGACTTTCCGTTAGCGAATAGTCATCGTTCGCAAAAATTGCAAACTCGGCGCCACTGTTTTTCTCGGCTGATTCGCGTTTGATATTCGGATTCCCCTTGTATCCTTTAAGTTCTTCGGCCTTAGGGAAATAGCCGATAGCAGAAATTCCAGCCACAACATTGTGTTTGTCAGCCGAGGAATAGCTTACAGTCTCGCTGAGCTGAAAGTAATTTAGTGTGTTAGTGACTTCCGACGCTTCTACTCCTGAAGGATCAATAAGCGTGCTCCTGAAATGGCCGTACGACAAAGAAAGGGTAGGGGACGCGTTGCGGTTTGTCATCGCCCGCCATCGTGCATTGGTCAAGTAGTTATTCCATGAATATCCAAATTGGTCAGAATATTGAAATTCGTCGGCGGTGGAATAAAAAGTAATGTCAGCTGAACTGTTCGGAGAAAAGCGGTGACTCAGTCCAGCAAACGCATCATAAAAAGACAAACGGCTTCTTTTAACATTGGGGTCATCGACTTTTTTCAACGCCCAGTTTGCGTGTGAGATACGTCCTGCAACCAATAGTGAAGTCCTTCCAGTTTTGATAGGACCTTCCGCAGAGAATCGACTGCTGATCGGACCCACCCCGCCTTGATACCTCCACTTTTCGAAATCACCGCGCCTGGTTGTTATTTCTAAAACTGACGACGCCCTACCACCCAAACTCGCCGGCACATTGCCTTTGTACAAACTGAAATCTTTGATAATATCCTGATTAAATGCAGATATAAACCCGAGGGCATGTGATGTATTAAATAAAGGTACATCGTTTAACAGCACCAGGTTTTGGTCCATACGACCGCCTCTGACATTAAAGCCGGCTGATCCTTCGCCGACACTACTGACGCCTGGTAACAGCTGCAAACTTTTCAGGATATCGACTTCGCCCATGAATGTTGGCAACGTCCTGATCTCCTGGATATTCAGTTTCGTTAATCCCGGCAGCGACTGTTTCACATTGCTGTCTATGGCACGCGACGATATAACAACCTCTTCCAGCGTTATTCCTTCCTCCATTTGAATATTGAATAAACCAGTGGACAATATCTTGAGCCTCAGATATACTGTCTTCATGCCAACGTGCCTGATCATCATTCGGTAACGGCCCGGTGGCAATTCGATGGCATAGTTTCCTGATTGATCAGAATAGTCGAAGTACCGAAATGTTTCGGCAGATATAGACGCACCAGTCAACGGCTCGCCAGATCCTGCGACGGTAATTTTACCAGTGATGATCACGTCCCGCTTTGGAACAAATTCCGAAGAATCGCCGACAACTTGCCAAGGCACATTCCAGTCATCCTGCGCCAAGCCACGAATGCAGACAAGGAATAAAATAATGATTAATGAGGTCCTAAGTAAAAATCCAACCATCCGGTAAGTTTAGATTCAAACAGACTGACACAGGAAGGACATTAAACGGTTGGAAACGTTCATACAAACATATTCGCAGCTTCAACATCATGCTTCCATTAATTTACTAATAACGATTTTAGAATGTCATAAAACAAATCACTGGCGGTTAAAATGACCGATTTTATGATGTACGGCCAGGTCATGCGTATAACATCAAATGTTTTATTTTCATGTCATAACAGTCCGCATAAGTTGATATCTTGTCAAAAACCAATTACAAAACTATGTCACCGTATGTTGCTGAATTTTTCGGTACAATGATTCTCATACTATTGGGTAATGGCGTTGTCGCCGGTGTTATCCTAAAGGGTACAAAATCAGAAAATGCTGGATGGCTCACCATCGTCATTGGATGGGGTCTGGCGGTAACGCTAGCTATCTATGGCGTGGGTAGAATCAGCGGCGCTCATATCAATCCCGCTGTAACCATTGCATTTTGGGCCGCGGGCGACTTTGAGTCAGGGAAAGTCTTGGGATATATAATAGCGCAATTCGCGGGAGCATTTGCAGGCGCAATACTCGTTTGGTTACATTATTTTCCGCACTGGAAAATTTCGGACAACCCTGCGGTAAAGCTTGCGGTGTTCAGTTGTGCGCCTGCTATACGCTCAACTGCGGTGAACCTTCTTAGCGAAATTATCGGAACTATGGTTCTCGTAACGGGATTGCTTTTCATAGGTGCAAACAAATTTGCCGACGGCCTAAATCCACTAATTGTCGGAGCCCTCATAATTTCTATTGGACTCAGCCTGGGAGGGACAACAGGATTCGCGATCAACCCCGCCCGCGACCTAGGCCCACGTATCGCACACTTCTTGTTGCCTATTCCCGGAAAGGGGCCTTCAGATTGGGCTTACAGCTGGATACCAGTAGCTGGCCCGTTAATCGGCGGCCTGCTGGGCGCTGGCCTTTACAAAATTCTATTCATCTGATGTCTAGGTGACTTGTGGTGAGAATGGAAAAGGTATAGGCTATAGGGTATAGGGTATAGGGTTAATATTATCACGGCACATACACACTTAAACACTTAAACGCACTACCGCAACTTCAACACCCAGAACTTCAACACTTCAACACTTATGAAATACATCCTCGCGCTCGATCAGGGAACCACGAGCTCACGCGCTGTCCTTTTTAGAGAGGACGGTCAGATCCATGGGATTGCACAGCAGGAATTTCGTCAAATATTTCCTCAGTCCGGTTGGGTCGAACATGATCCCCGTGAAATTCTCTCCTCGCAGATAGGTGTACTGCACCAGCTGATTAACGACCAGAAAATAGATGCTTCAGCGATCGCCGCTATTGGTATTACCAACCAACGCGAAACAGCAGTTGTATGGGACCGCGAGACGGGGCAGCCAGTTTATAATGCGATTGTCTGGCAAGACAAGAGAACCGCCCCGATTTGTGAGGAGCTAAAACAAAAGGGTCTGGAAGATTATGTTAAACAGCACACAGGTCTTGTTATTGACTCGTATTTCTCCGCTACGAAGATAAAATGGATACTGGACAACGTTCCGCAAGCGAGGGAAAAAGCGAATCGCGGTGAGCTCGCTTTTGGTACCATAGACACTTGGTTAATTTGGAATATGACTCAGGGTAGAAACCACGTTACGGATTATACCAACGCATCCCGGACAATGCTTTTTGATATCAAGGAATTAAAATGGAATAAAAGAATGTTGGATGAGCTCGGAATTGCTGAGTCCCTGCTTCCAGAAGTGAAGCCGTCTGCCGCTGATTTTGGTAGCTATAAGCTAAATGGACGCGACGTTCCGATCGCGGGCATTGCAGGCGATCAGCAGGCGGCCCTGTTCGGCCAGGCTTGTTTCGAGCCTGGTATGGCAAAAAATACATATGGCACAGGTTGTTTCATGCTCATGAACACAGGGACAAATATTCAATTTTCAAAAAATGGTCTGATCACAACGATAGCCTGGGGACTTGATGACAGAGTTGAGTATGCGTTGGAAGGGAGTGTCTTTATTGCTGGCGCCGCCGTGCAATGGTTGCGCGATAGTTTACATCTGATCGACCAATCTAAAGACTCCGAGTATTTTGCAACGAAGGCGCTAGGCTCAAATGAGGTATATGTCGTTCCTGCATTTGCCGGTCTGGGGGCACCATATTGGGATATGTATGCGCGCGGCGCTATTTTCGGCCTTACGCGCGACACCGGCAAGGATCACATCATTAAGGCAACGCTTGAATCTTTAGCTTATCAAACCAAGGATATTCTAAAGGCGATGGAGGAAGATGCCGGAATTAGACTGGCTATGCTGAAGGTTGATGGCGGAGCCTGTGCAAACAATATTCTTATGCAGTTTCAGGCAGATATTTTGAACACACCGGTTGAACGGCCCGAAATCATCGAGTCGACGGCCATGGGCGCCGCATATCTTGCAGGGATACAAATTGGCATATGGAAAAAAGAAGATATCATTCGAGGTCGTAAGATCCAGAGGAAGTTTACGCCGGCAATGGATGAAGGCAAACGTGAAAAATTGTACAACGGATGGAAAAAAGCTGTTAAGCGCTCGATGCAATGGGTGGAAAATTGAATGTTTCACTACTACATTTTCTTAATAAGGTTACAATAGAAACATCATTGTGCCTTTTAAGAAATTGGGCTGCTTTTCGTTTAAGTAAGTAATTCGTGGTCCCAGCACTGTAATGAGGTACCAATGGTAAAATTCTCAGTCACCGAACGTCCTGCTACAATTCATAAGCTCATTTCAGAGCGATATGATCTCCTAATAATTGGCGGCGGCATAACAGGTGCAGGAATAGCGTTGGACGCTGCATCCCGGGGAATCAAAACGGCTTTGGTTGAAAAGAATGATTTTGCTTTCGGCACCAGCAGTCGATCGACGAAACTTATTCATGGCGGTCTTCGATACCTGAAGCAGTTGGAGTTCGGCCTCGTTAAAGAGGTGGGAAGCGAGCGTGCGATAGTTCACAAACTTGCCCCGCACCTTGTTATTCCGGAAAAAATGTTGTTACCGTTGTCTGAAAAGAAAGGGCTGGGTTATTTGTTAACCTCTGTTGGATTGAAGATCTACGACTGGCTGGCCGGCGTGAAGCCTGAGGATCAGCGAAAGATGTTGACGAAGCAGCAGACTCTGAAGTATGAACCCTTGCTAAGAAAAGATGATGTAAAGGGAGGTGCAATCTATGCGGAGTACCGGACTGATGACGCACGTCTCACCCTTGAAATCATTAAAACTTCGCTTGTTCACGGCGCCGACCTTCTAAGTTATTGTAAAGTTGAGAATTTCATCTATGAAGGTGATCAAATTGCCGGGGTGAGAGTAGCCGATCAGTTGTCCCAAATTCAATTTAATATACAGGCAAAAGCCGTGGTTAATGCCGCCGGGCCCTGGGTGGACGAGCTGCGCGAAATTAACAAATCCAAGGAAGGCAAACGCCTGCACCTAACAAAGGGTGTTCACATTGTGGTGCCGCATGCAAGATTTCCGGTTAAGCAGGCAGTGTATTTTAGCGTGGATGATGGTCGTATGATTTTTGCAATCCCCCGCGGCCGGATAACTTATATCGGGACGACGGATACTTCCTATGAAGGAAACAAAGACGAGGTTTTTGCATCGCGTGAAGATGCGGCCTATCTTATACAGGCGGTCAACGCAAACTTCCCGTCGATCTCATTGACTCCGTCCGATATAGAGTCAAGTTGGGCTGGCTTGCGTCCGCTGATTTATGAGGAAGGTAAGTCGGCCTCGGAGCTCTCGCGAAAAGACGAAATATTTGAATCGCCAACCGGATTAATTTCCATTGCAGGTGGCAAACTGACAGGCTACAGGAAGATGGCGGAACGCGTCGTTAACCTTGTTGTAAAGAAACATTTCGACAATAAACTTTTAAGTGAATGCAAAACAGAGGAAATAAAACTGTCTGGCAGTAATTTCAATAGCATAAAAGAAGTACGAAAATTCACATCATCCGTTGCCGAGAAGCTGAAGGCGTTTGGCTTCACATCGGATATCCCACTATATCTCGTTGAAAATTACGGCCAACAGGTCGTTTTGATTTTTGATTTATGGTCTGACAGAAATGTAGACGAGGATGCCGACCTCTCACTGCTAAAAGCTGAACTTGCTTTTTGTGTAAAATATGAGATGGTTTGCTCCCTTCAGGATTTCTTTGCTCGGCGCACGGGGCTTATAAATTTCAATATTCACAGAGTAGAGAAATGGAAGCATCAGATAGCGGAGTCCTGCAAAGTCCATCTTCAATGGGACGAAGACAGACTGACGCAAGAACTGGATTCATTGAACGCCCTGATCTTATCCGTAACGACGTTCAAGTAACCATACACAATCCCGTTCGATCCAAATTAAAATCCAACCTCCAATTGTTTTCCCGCTGAGACTAGTAAATTACAGGGAAAAACGATTGCATAAAAAGAGCTATGACAAACGTTCAGCAACCTTCAGCAGACCGTGAAAGTCTCTGGGGCATTGACTTGGGTGGCACAAAGACCGAAGGAGTAATTCTGAAGTCGCAGCATGAGTCAGAGATCCTTTTCCGTAACCGGGTTCCTACTGAGGCCGACAAGGGTTATGATCACATATTGAGTCAGGTAAAAAAGGTTGTTGACATGATGATTGTATCCGCAGGATATAAGCCTCACAAAATAGGATTTAGTACGCCTGGTGTTCTGGACCCGAAGTTGGGAACCATGAAGAATTGCAATACGGTCGCGATGAACGGACAACGAATGAAGGAAGATCTTGAAAAAGTCCTTGGGCTGCAGGCGGAACTGGCGAATGATGCTGATTGCTTTGCGCTAGCCGAAGCGAGGTTCGGTGTTGTAAAGGAGCGATTTCCCGGAGCCAAGGTTGTGTTCGGTGTCATCCTGGGCACGGGAGTTGGAGGTGGAATTGTTGTTGATGGTCATGCCATTGTAGGATTGCAAGGGATAGCCGGTGAGTGGGGACACAATTTTTTGGACGAATCAGGTGGACCGTGCTACTGTGGTAAATCGGGCTGCGTTGAAAAGGTCATCTCTGGCCCGGCACTTGAAAATTTTTATTTTAAAGAAACCGGTAACAAAAAAACACTAAAAGATATAGTAGCGCTAGCGGAAGCGAACACTGATCCAAGTGCTCTGCGAACGATATCGCGGCTGATAGAATTTTATGGAAAAGGGTTAAGCGTGATTATAAATATACTTGATCCGGACGTCATAGTTATCGGGGGCGGCGTAGGCAACATCGACTTGTTATATGACCGGGGCCTTGATTCGGTCCGGAAGTATGTTTTCAATAACAGGCTGGATACACCCATTGTTAAACCATCACTGGGCGACAGTGCCGGAGTATTTGGTGCAGCCTTCCTCGTGAGTTGACAGTTACGCATATGGATAATAAAGTAATCCCGGTCTTACGAATTTTTAATTATGAGAAAGCCAGGGAGTTTTATGTTGACTGGTTGGGGTTTGCCATTGATTGGGAGCATCATTTCGAACCAGACTCGCCTCTATATATGCAAATCTCTCGTGATCATATCACCCTCCATTTGTCTGAGCACCATGGTGACGGCAGCCCTGGAGCAAAAGTCTTCATTGAATTTCAGAACATTGCGGCCTATCATCACCATTTGATGGATAAAAATTATAGATTTAATAAACCTGGATTGGAGAAAGCTCCCTGGAATGCGATCTGCATGGAAGTGATCGATCCATTTGGAAATAAACTATTATTTAGCGAACGTCAAGATTAAGATGAAAAGAATTGCAATTCTTGGTCCTATTCCTCGCGACCATATTGTTACACATCAGGGGGATCTTATCCAGAAGTGGGGATGTGTAACCCACCCGGTAATCGCACTGTCTACGTTGGCAGGCACTAGCATGGAAATCATCCCAGTCTCGCATGTCCGGCAGGTGGATTTGGATAATGTTCGTGAAGTCTTTCATGGCTACCAAGGCGTAAATCTCAAGCATCTTTCCAGCAAGAATGACCAGGGTGATATCATAAGCCTGAGGTTTGTGGATATGAACAACCGGCTGGAACGTCAGACAGGTTTTATGGATCCAATACTACCAGACGACATAAAGGGATTGCTCGATTGTGATGTATTTGTTTTTATCCCGATCAGCGACTATGAAATCTCTTTAGAAACTTTGCAATACATCAAAGCGAATAGCAAAGGGATAATAGTTTTCGATGCGCACGGTCCGACAACGGCATGCCTATTTACTGGAGAGCGACAGCGCAAATTCTGGATCGATCGCGATCAATGGCTGCCTTATATTGACGTTCTTAAAATGAACCAGGAGGAAGCAAATGCCTCATGGTTCAAAAAAGAATATGAAACTCGTGATTTTTCTGAGTCGCCCGAAGTCGACCGTGACGAGCTTCGCGCCTTTGCTGAACATTGCCTGGGAATGGGCGTGAAGTGTGTGTATATCACGGTTGACTCGCGGGGATGTCTTTCTTACTTTAAAGAACGGGGAAAGGTGAGGGAAGAACTAATTCCAGCAGTCAAGGTGGCCCAGGTGATCGATACTACGGGATGCGGTGATTCATTTGCCGGAGGGATTGGCTTTGGATTGTTACAAAATCCCAAGGATTATATTGGCGCCGCCCGTTATGGCAACGCTTTAGGAGCTTTACGTACGCAGGGAAAAACGTTTGCTGTATTTAAAAGTCTCGAAGAGACTGATAAAATCATTCAGGAGACTTATTTTTGAGTTCAGCATATAAGCGTGAACGGCATAATTTGAATTTGATCTTGATTAAAGCCTGTATTTTTGACCTTGATGGTGTTATCGTCGATACAGCTCATTACCATTTTTTGGCCTGGAGGAGGTTGGCAGGCGAATTAGGGTTCGAACTTACACCTAATGACAACGAGCGCCTGAAAGGCGTGAGCCGCATGGAGTCCCTCAATATTTTATTGCAAATGGGAGGGGTTATCGCAAGCGAGCAAGAGAGAGAACGGCTGGCCAATAAGAAGAATGGCTGGTTCAGGGAATACGTCGAGCAAATGTTGCCCGAACAAATATATCCCGGTGTCAAACAGCTCATTGGCGATATGAAAGCAAACGGGCTAAAGGTCGGGCTGGCCTCTAGCAGCAAGAACGCCAAGAGGGTGATCCAGCTGTTGCATATCGAAAGCGAATTCGATGCCGTTGTTGATGGATCTATGATCGTTAACGCCAAGCCTCATCCTGAAATCTTCTTATTAGCGGCAGACCTTCTTGAGGTGGCACCCGAATATTGCCTTGTTTTTGAAGATGCCGAGGCGGGGGTGGAGGCGGCGCTCAGGGCAGGTATGAAGTGCGTTGGTGTCGGAAATCACCGGCAATTAAAGAATGCAAACAAAGTAGTTGCAAAAACTGCTCAATTTCAGCTTTCTGACTTAACAGATTTGTAAATAATTGAGTTAATTAGGGCGAGGACCAAAATGCGAGAGCCTGACTAATCATTATTACTACCGCAAAAACGCGGAGGCGCTAAGGGCCAGCAGGTTTCTAGCTGTTTTCTTTGTGTCGTTGCGCCTTTGCTATATAATGTTAGCATACCCATAAAGTCTACCTGACCATGAAGCAATACCTGAAGCATCACGAATGGCACATCATCGAAGAAGGACTCGATCCCCATACGAACAAAATTTCAGAAAGCGTATTCAGCATTGGCAATGGCCGCATGGGTCAGCGGGCAAACTTTGAAGAGGAATATTCAGGCGAGACACTCCGCGGGAGTTACGTCGCTGGTGTTTATTATCCCGATAAGACAAGAGTTGGATGGTGGAAGAACGGATACCCGGAATATTTTGCCAAGGTCCTCAATGCTCCCAACTGGATTGGCATTCATGTGTCAATTGATAATCAGAAACTGGACCTTGCCAAGTGCAAAACAGAGGATTTCAAGCGAGTACTGGATATGCGAGTTGGACTTCTATCACGCAGTTTCGCAGCGACTTTTCCCGACGGGAAGAAAGTGAGAGTCGAATCGAAGAGATTTTGCAGCATGGCAAGAGGTGAAGTAGGAGCTATTCAATATAGTATCACGCCATTGAACTTTTCTGGCAAAGCTACGCTATCCATTTTTGTAGATGCCGATGTTGTCAACAAGGACTCCAACTACGACGAAAAATTTTGGGAAGAAGTTTATAAGGAAGCCTCGGATGGAAAGGCGATCGTTACGGCTCAAACCAAAAAGACATTTTTTCACGTGACGACTGGAATGCGATACACCATTTTCTCAGAAGGCAAAAAGGTAAAGTTTGACCGGCTCAATATTGAGCAACGTGAAAAGTTTGCCGGGAATATTGTCCAGCTTGAACTTAACGAGGGCAAGACGCTGGTAATAAACAAATATGCCGCGGTCTTATCCTCAGAAAATCATCCAAAAGACAAATTGGTAAATCATTGCACGACTGTTTTGGATGAAGCCGTAGAGTCTGGCTTTGATAAGCTCTTTGATGAACATCAGAAGGTGTGGGCCCATAAATGGGAGGAGTGCGACATTACGATCGAAGGTGATGTTGCGGCCCAGCAGGGAATTCGATTTAATATTTTCCAGCTTACCCAAACCTATACCGGCGAGGATGAACGCTTGAATATCGGTCCGAAGGGATTTACGGGTGAAAAATATGGTGGAAGCACGTATTGGGATACCGAGGCGTATTGCATTCCATTTTATCTCGGCACAGCTGAACGTAAGGTCGCGCGCAATCTATTGATCTATCGCTACAAACATCTTCCAAAGGCAATAGAAAACGCCCAGAAGCTAGGCTTCACAGATGGGGCGGCCTTTTACCCCTTTGTAACGATGAATGGCGAGGAGTGCCATAACGAGTGGGAGATTACTTTCGAAGAGATTCATCGCACAAGCGCCATGGCCTACGCCATCCGAGACTACATTGATTACACGGGTGACCGTGCTTACCTCATTGAGTATGGTTTGGAAGTTCTTATCGGCATATCCAGATTTTGGTCACAGCGGGTCAACTGGTCAACGGAAAAGAATAAATATGTTATCCTGGGGGTCACCGGTCCGAATGAATATGAGAATAACGTCAATAATAACTGGTATACAAACTATCTCGGAGTTTGGACCTTAAAATATACTTTAGAGGCCATCAATTATGTGAAGAAAACTGATCCAAAGAGATATGCCGAAATTGTTGGCAAGACGAATTTTAACGAGAGCGAGGAAACAGCGAAGTGGAAGGAGATCAGCATGAAGATGTATTTTCCAGTGGACGAAAAACGGAAAATCCTTCTGCAACAAGATGGTTTCCTTGACAAGGAATTGATGATGGTAACTGAATTAAGACGGCAGGACCGGCCCATCAATCAAAAATGGTCTTGGGACCGGATCCTTCGCTCGTGTTTCATTAAGCAGGCCGATGTGCTGCAAGGTTTGTATTTGTTTGAGGATGATTTTGACCAAGAGGCAATTAGAAAAAACTTTGATTTCTACGAGCCGATGACAGTACACGAATCGTCGCTGTCACCCTGCGTCCATGCGATCCTTGCATCGAAGCTTGGCTACAAGGAACGCGCCTATGAATTTTACCTGCGCACAGCGCGCCTTGATCTCGATGATTATAATAATGATACAGAGGAGGGATGTCACATCACTTCTATGGCCGGAACATGGATGAGTGTGGTGAAGGGATTTGGCGGCATGCGGGTCAAGGATGGCAAACTCTGCTTCAACCCTTTCATACCTGATAAGTGGAAATCCTATTCATTCCGTTTGGAATTTAGAGATCGAGTGATAAAAATTAAAGTGACGGAGGATAAATGTGAAACTGAACTTGAATCAGGGGAACCGTTGGAAATAATTTTGAAAGACGAGGTTGTTAAATTGATCAGGGTCGAAGATCGGGAGGTGCCTTCGACATCGTGATCTGCCGTAGCAGCAGTGTCTCCTGTTTCGGGGAGGCTGCGTTGTTCAATGCGTCATTGCGAACGTTGAAAATTTTTCGAAGGTTACGCAAGTCCGACAGAGTCCCCGAGGCGGGAGACTCTGCGGAGACGGAGGCTGACAGAGTCCGACAGCGTGCCGAGAGGGGATTTCTGCGAGCCGTGCTATTTAGCATGAACACAATGGAAAGTTTGCAGCGTCCCACTCCTCTAAGAGATGTAGTCGCAGCAGTGTCTCCTGTTT
>JAICGJ010000088.1 GCA_025923195.1 Chryseolinea sp. | reverse complement strand
ATTGAGCGAGTTGAGCAATCAAAAGCAATTCTTGGCTTTAACAAAGCCAACCTATTTCCATTCCTGGATTATTCTGTAAGAGCCCGTGCAAACGACTTCAAGAGCGTTGCCACGGATGCTGAAGTTACATTCCCCTCAAACTCGTTTTCAATACTTGGAAATGTTTCGTGGGAGATTGACTTGTGGGGCAAGCTTCGACATGCCAATCGTGCAGCATACGCTGACCTGCTTGCGTCTGAGGAAGACCGGAAATCTTTGTATATCAGCCTGGTCGCACAGGTTGCTGAACTGTATTTTCATTTGCGCGGATTGGATGAGCGATTAATAATAACGCAAAGAACTTATGAAACCCGTAGAGAATACCTCCGCATTATTACGCTCCGCTTTGAACGAGGAGAAGTCGCGGAACTAGATAAACTTCAAGCAGAAAATATAGCCGCAGCATCAGAAGCGCAAGTATATAGTCTTGAGCGGGAAATAATCGAAACAGAAAACGCGATCAATATTTTACTGGGACAAACGTATTCCCCAGTATCCAGAGGGTTGCTGAACGATCAACAATTGCCCGTTGAAATTCCAAGTGGTCTACCATCGGAATTGTTGGAGCGTAGACCCGATATTCGCTCGGCGGAGCAGCAATTGATATCTCAAACTGAAAGAGTAGGTGTGGCAGTAGCGTTGCGTTTTCCTTCGTTGAGCCTGACAGGTTTTCTCGGTGTTGCTAGTCCGGAACTTGCAGACTTATTCGCAGCCGATGCTTTTTTAGGATCAATTACCGGACAATTAGCTGGGCCAGCATTTCGGTTTGGACAAAACAAACGCCGGGTAGAAGCAGAACGGGCTATTGCACGCCAAATAGGCTATGCTTATGAACTGACTATTTTAGATGCTTTTGCCGAAGTGGAAAATTCATTGGCACAAATCCGAACTTATCGTAACGAGTTCACAGCCCGTCAGACTCAGGTAACAGCTACTGAAAAATCTCTTCTGCTTTCGAAGGCCCTTTATGATAACGGATACACCTCATTTCTTCAAGTCCTTGATGCTGAACGAGAACTATACAATTCACAATTAGAAAAATCCTTTGCTCTTCAGAATCAACTTATCTCCACAGTTCGCTTGTATAAGGCATTGGGTGGAGGCTGGTAACAGAGACTGCGTGGTAAAAAATACACTGTAACCACAGAGGCACAGGGGCACGGAGTTAAATGCTAAGGACCTAAACTCAATCCATTTTTTCTTAAAGGGAATTTCATAGACTCAATACTTAACCCTCGTTAGACTTACTTAATAAAAATTCTCCGCATTCTCTGCGCCTCCGTGTCTCTGTGGTAAAAAAATACCCCTTAACCACAGCGGCACGGAGTTAAATGCAAAGCCACCGGTGTCCTCGGGCATGTTTTGTGAATGTATTTTTGAATTAATAAAAAGGGAAAGCTATTCTGCAAGCAATGCTTTTTTAATTTCGTTCAGTTCTGCGATTTTTTCTTCGCTCACCTTGGGATATTCCAATTTCATACCCGCTAATGCATCAATGATAGCCGAGGCAACGGCGATTCGTGCGTATGATTTGTTGTCGGCTGGCACCACATACCAGGGAGAATCTTCTGTAGAAGTATTCTGGATCATCTCTTCGTAAGCGCTCATATAATCGTCCCAATAACCACGCTCGCGCGCATCGGCAGAACTGAACTTCCAGTTTTTATCAGGATCATCTACCCTTTCGATAAACCGTTTTTTTTGCTCATCTTTTGAAACATTCAAAAAAATCTTGATGACCCTTACGCCGTTCCGCGTCAGGTATTTTTCGAAATTGCGAATGTCTTTAAATCGATTTTCCCAAATATCGTCAGTGATCAGTTTCTCAGGAAGTTTTTGCGTTTTCAATATCTGCTTGTGAACACGCACGACTAATACTTCCTCGTAATACGAACGGTTGAAAATTCCAATGCGCCCTCGTTCGGGCAAGTGTTTTTGGCAACGCCATAGAAAGTCATGATCAAGATCTTCCGAACTGGGTGCTTTGAACGAAGACACCTGACAGCCCTGTGGGTTAACGCCTGACATCACATGCTTGATTGCACCGTCTTTACCGGCCGCATCCATCGCCTGAAAAATCACCAGCAGCGACCATTTATCTTGCGCATACAGGACGTCTTGCATTGTGGCCAAAGCCGCCACTCCTAGTTGTAACGTTTGTTTGACAAGAGGTTTATCTTCCGGGCCTAGATTTAGTTTAGGCTTCGAGTCGTAATCCTTCAGTCTGAATTTTTTTCCATCGCCAACACAATATTTGTCTGAAAACTTTCTAGCCTTTTTGATCAGCTCTTTTTTGCTCAGGGTGGTCAGATCCTCAAGCTTTGCTGCTGTCTTTTCTTTCATAGTTTGTAGTAATTAAATCGATTTTTGATTGATCGATTGATAAAGGATCCCTTCTTTCAAAGGAGGTTATAGAGTAGTAATATAACGAATAAAAAAAACAAATTAACTGTCCTACCATAACCACCATTCCGTTTTGATGCCAAAGTAATGCCCCCACCGCTTGCTTCCAGTCTGTGCCAAATAGGGTGAGTAAAGATTATCAGCGGCAAATCGATCGTAATGAGCTACGCTGTAGACCAGCCTAAAATGAGGACGACTCCAAACATCTCGCTTTCCGTTGGGCACCATCGTTGGGGCTATACTAAATTTAACCATCTGTGCAGGATCTTGAGTACCATCCTTTCTGGAAGCAAAATTCAACTCGTGCAGTAAATGAAGCCAGTCTTTTATGTACCAAGTGCCTCGGGCTCCAATGGCAAAATCCGTCTTTCGATTAAATAAAGGTCTATCGTTATAGTCAAATGTCATATTCAGGCTATCACTGGCGCCCCGGCTTTTTGTAAAAAGGCCATATGCATTCACAGCATAATGAGAACTGATATTCAATAACACACTTCCCGTTATTGCGATGGACCAGGCATCTCTAAAATCCTGAGTACTAAGGTTAGGGCCTCCATAGGTAAGAAAAGTTTTACTTCCACCACCATCCCCACCGTTGGCGATTCCGCTACCATAACGAATACTCGCATCAAAGAAAGACCCAGTCAACGGTGTCGCCATCTGCCTCTTGTATTTCAATCCCAGTACATATCCATAGTCAGAGGGATAATTTGCGCTCGTTACGGTATCGTCTAAGGTTGCCGACGCCAGCCGTTGATATTCTGCCATGAACTTGATGTATCCTTCATCAACGGGCATAATGTGCTCCAAAACATAAACTGCCCGATTGCGCAATCCCAACACAGGCGTACCGTTAATGATGTTCACATAAAAATACGGAGGCACTGATGAGGTGGTGTCTACAGCGCCGGGAAACACGATAGAAAACTGTGTGTTCTTATACTGCACGCCAAATCCCTGCGCGCTGTGATCATCAAAATAAAAATGATCAATGATATGAATGTCTTCTCCACGAAAAAAACGCGCACCTACCCAGGCACTCCACGGACCGCCCATAATGTTTCGGGCTTCCGCAAAAAGTTCGGGCAACGCTACTGTAATGCCTCCATACGAATTGCTTGTTACATTACCAATGATTTGCCCCTGTGTAGTGTACAACGCGAACCGGGCTTGTACATTTATTTTTGTCGTGTCGGAGGTCCTACCGACGGGTGCAAAATGAAGCGCAGTTGCCAATTCAAAGTAATCGTTTTCTTCCATGCGTCCACCGATAGAGCCCATTCCATTCAGATTGAGCGACCGGGGATACTGAATATTGTCACCCCGGGCAATCCCAGCCCTTCCATAACTACCTATTGAAAAATATTTGTTGGTAATTACTGGCTGCTGCGCCTGGACGGAAAAGGCTATTCGTATTACAATTAAACTCAGTAAAATCTTTTTTTTCATGTAGACGCTAAGGGTTGTATTGTATAGGCTGATTGTGCTTAAGCAGAACTGGACCGGTAACTTTAAGCTAAGCGCTTTACGATTTAATTCAACCTTACTTTAAAAGCGAGAAACATTGCCGTGCAATTTCCAACTCTTCGTTTGTTGCTATCACTAATATTTTCACAGTGGAGCTCGAAGCGCTGATCTCATAAATGTCCTTTCCACCAACATTATTCTTTTCTTCATCGAGATAGACGCCAAGATACTCCAGATTTTCGGTGGATAATTTACGCGTGAGAGCGTCATTCTCCCCCACCCCTGCAGTGAACACGATTGCGTCCAGACCACCGAGTATCGCCGTGAAGGCACCGATGTATTTCTTTATATGATAAGCGTAAAGGTTGTAAGCCAATATAGCTTCTTTGTTACCATTGTGATATTCAGATTTCACATCGCGCATATCGCTGAAGCCGGTTAAACCAAGCATACCACTTTTTTTGTTAAGAATGGTATTCACCTCGTCTAATGAATACCCTAGGTGATTCACGAGGTGAAAGATTACGGACTGATCAATGTCGCCTGCTCTTGTTCCCATGACAAGCCCATTCATAGGTCCAAGTCCCATGCTGGTATCAATACATAATCCGTTTTTAACAGCGCTCATGCTGCAGCCGTTTCCCAAATGAATAGTTATTATTCTCGAATCATTCTTTTGTAAATATGCTACCGCTTTTCCAGAAACATATTTGTGACTCGTCCCGTGAAATCCATACGAGCGGATTCTATGTTCGTCATAAAACATTCTTGGAATCGCCATACGATAGGCGACGGGAGGCATTGTTTGGTGAAAGGCCGTATCAAACACTGCTACTTGTTTTGCACCGGAGAAAATTTGCTCTGCTACTTCTATACCCAGAAGGTTTGGAGGATTGTGAAGTGGCGCCAACGGAAAAAGTCTTTTTATCTTTTCCTTCACATCCCTACTGATGATGGTTGTGTTTGTGAAAGTTTCGCCGCCATGAACAACGCGGTGTCCTACAACGTCGATTTCTTTTGGGTCTTGGATTACACCAATTTCAGCATCGGTTAACAGACGCGCAACTTCCTTCAGCCCTGCGGCGTGATCGGATACCGGAATTTCTCTCTTTTGGCTCAATCCATTTCTATGAAGAAAAACCTTATGATGGATGGTGGATCCTTGCAGCCCGATCCGATCAACGATACCTGAGCAAATAATGGAGGCTTCCGGCATCCGCACAAGTTGATATTTTATAGAGCTGCTTCCGGAATTAATAACGAAGACATTCATAACCGGAAATTTATTGTTGAGCCTGGATGGCAGTGATCACAACGGTGTTAAAAATATCTTCGACAGTGCAGCCGCGGCTGAGATCATTAACCGGCTTGTTGAGTCCTTGCAAGATGGGTCCAATGGCAAGGGCCCCGGTTTCCCGTTGCACAGCCTTGTACGTGTTATTCCCGGTGTTCAAATCAGGAAAGATCAATACGCTTGCCTGGCCAGCTACTTCAGAGTCAGGCATCTTCTTTTTACCCACTGACGGATCAACGGCAGCATCGTACTGAATAGGACCTTCAACTTTAAGGTCTGGTCTTCGCTGGCGGACTAATTCTGTCGCCTTCCTCACCTTATCGACATCTTCGCCCTCACCGGATGTACCGGATGAATATGAGAGCATGGCTACCTTAGGGTCAACGCCGAACATCTTACTGGTTTCTGCAGAAGAAATGGCAATATCTGCCAACTGCTCCGGTGTTGGATTCGGATTGACAGCGCAATCGCCAAAAACAGAAACACGGCTTGGAAGGCACATGAAGAAAACGGATGAAACCGTAGCCACTCCCGGTTTTGTCTTCACAAACTGTAAGGCTGGACGTATTGTATGTTGTGTAGTGTGCATGGCACCTGAAACCATTCCATCTGCCTCACCCTTAAACACCATCATCGTACCGAAGTAAGATACATCCTGCATTAAGTCGCGGGCCATTTCCAGCGAAACGTTTTTCTTTTTTCGAAGCTCATAAAGTGTTTCTACATAATCGTTGAAGCGTTCATCAGTAGCAGGATTAATAATCTTCACCTGCTCTAAATCCATCGACAGGTTCAAGCGCTTCAATGCTGCAGTGATACTCTCTTTGTTGCCCAAGATCGTAAGACTGACTATGCTCTGTTTGATTAGTGCATCGGCGGCCTGGAGGATGCGATCGTCTTCACCTTCCGGCAGCACTATATGCTTTTTTTGTTCTTTGGCCCGCTTCACGATCTGATATTGAAACATGCGCGGCGTAAGCGTAGTTGTGCGAAAGGAAATAACCTTTTTCTCAAGAGATTTGACATCAACGTATTGATCAAACGTGCGAATGGCCAAGGCAATTTTTTCCTTATTATCGGGCGAAATCCTGGACTGGGTGTTGGCCACACGATTTACAGTTTTAAAAGTTCCGGATTCTACCAGTATAATGGGTAATACTGTATCCAACCCCTCGACCAATTTTAAAATGGTTTGCTCAGGCACTAAGCCACCCGTTAGCACAATGCCCGCAATCTTCGAATAGTTTTTTGAAATGTTTGCCTGAAGGGCACCAATAATTATATCGCCGCGGTCGCCCGGCGTAACGAGCAGTGTGTTTTTCTGCAACCGTGTTAAACAGTTATGCAATTGCATGGCGCCCACAATGGAAGTTTCCACTCGATTGGAAAGAAGATGTTCTCCAAACAAAATTTTTCCGCCGACAGCATTGAAAATTTCTTTCATCGTAGGGCTTTCCAAATCTATATTCTTTGGAATGGGTGTAACGATTAAGCCTGGTGGAAGCGCTCTCGTAAGGTGCTCCCGAATCTGATCTATTTTTTCAACATCAATTTTATTGACCACTACTGTTAGTATCTCTACTCCACTATCAATAAAACTTTTAGCGGTCGATACTGCAGTGTCTACAATTTCGCCAACGGGTTTCCCTTCACCCTTTAGTATAATAACGGCAGGTATACCCAGATTTTTCGCGATGGAAATATTGCCATCAAACTCTACATTATTTGTGTTGCTATTCAAAAAATCCGTGACTTCCACCACCACAAAATCATGATCCTCCTGCAGGGCCTTGAAACGGGCAATGATAGTATCAATTATATAAGCTTCCCTCCCTGCGTTGATATACTTGAGTACCTCTTTGCGGGTGAACACAAACATGTCTTCATAAGGCGTGTTCAGGCTGAAGTAGCTCGAAATCGTTTCGATGTGACTATCCTTTTCAGAATCATCACTACTAATAACGGGCTTGAAAAAAGCGATCCTGGCGGTCCGTCCAGATAGTAAATTAACAAGCCCCAAAGCAATGATTGACTTTCCGGAATAGGGTTCTGTGGTAGTAAGGTAAATTGCATTTGTCATAGAAGAGGGAACATTATTTCATGGCAGGGAAACCTTTGAACCTTTTTTTGTTAAGCACGCAAGATCGGTCACACACTTTTCCAGTTCATAAACTGATGATGTTTATTTTTTGACCTCAAAATAAGAATTGCCTGCGACCGGGAGATGATCTGATAAGTCTCATAATTGATGCAGAGCGGCATCAGGCCACGATGTGAAAAACAGAGGGCGAATAACCCCGTACCTGGGCAAAGATTGTCCATCATTAGACTAATCGTTTGGATAATTGGCTGAGTTTAATCTCGTTAGACATTTCGCTTGTTCAAAAGATCTACTTTTGTGGTATTCCTGTGGACTAATGTATACCAAGGCCAAGCAAGGCAACTGGACTCGGCGTGGCAAATAACAGGAAATTTTGCCGTTGGGATAAGGATTAGTTTAAATAAGTTGTTTATTTTGAAAGAAGTAAATGCCAATTTGCGACAGTGAAATGGCATTTTAACATTCAGCGTAATACTTAAACTAACCTAAAAATGAAACAAATTCTATTCGTTCTAATCTTGGGACTAGTGCTGTCTTGTCAGAAGAGTAAGGAAAATACAGAGGATCAGGAGAAACCCGAATCAACAGCATTTACGGCCGAGCGCAATGCTTTCTTCTCGAATCTGATGGCACCAGCGGAAGCAGCAGCACAACTGCAGGCCACCGGAGCCGAATTCAATCCAAGTCTGATGAGCGACCCGAAGAACTTTTCAAAGCATACAGGCGATTCTGTAAAAGCGGCTGCTAATTTGGGGATTTACCTTTCTGATCTTAATTATAGCATTGCCTACAAACAAACAGCAACTACCAAAGAATACTTCACGGCGGCGCATGAATTAAGCAAGAGCATCGGTGGCGAAAAAGGGACTTTGGAGTTTTTGACCAAAAGATACAATGACAATCTCCAGCAGAATGACTCGGCCAAAAATATCGTTACGGATTTGCTGGCAAAATCTACAGCTGACCTTCAGGGTACTGAACGGGAAAAACTGGCAGGAATTGCCATGGCTGCCTACCAGATAGAAAACCTTCACCTTGCACTCGGACTAATTGATTCTTATCCTAAGGACATGCTTCCAAGTGATGCTCGAACGGTGATTCTGATTCCAGTATTTAAGATGGTTTTGAATCAGCGGAGTAATGTGGAAAACATTTACAGTTTCCTTAAGTCTTATGGCAACACCGAGGCAGCAAATAACCCGAATTACTCATACTATATCACCGCATTCGAAGAGCTGATTGCAGTTTATACGAAATTGAATGTTGATGAAAAGATTGCCAATAACCAGGGAATAGAACTAATGAATGATTCCGTTGTAAAAGAGCTGACTGAAAAAGTCGACGCAATCAGGAATAAAATCTTAAGTTAGGAAACTGCACAACATTAGCATTTTATTTTTCAGCATATTCACGCTGCCCATCACGTGATGGCTTAAGACGACGTTGTTGTTTAAATCAGCCGTTGTGGATTTTTGATTCTTGATACTTCTTTGAGAGGCTGACTGTCCATGGGCTTCATCCCGGCTGTGAACCGTATCAATTACCCTCAGTTTTGACTGAAAAAGGTGTGGCTTAAGTATTTATTCCTTACTTTGTTTCATCCTTAACGCAGCGCAATGAACAATTGTCATCCTAAGAAATTTGGGAGTTTTTTGTTTTTCTGTCTCTATATTGTTCTATGCTTTTTTGTTTTCGCGGGATGCAGGTCTAAAAATACCGCGGATGAAAAAACTGAACTTCCTGAAATCGAAGCAGGGGAGGTTCGGGATAATGTTTTAAGATCATTGCGCGCTTCTAACGTGACAAGTCAGCTTCCTTTCAGCGAAGAAGCTCTTGATAAAGGATTGTTGAACGATGTCGATCGAACGAATGACTATCTCCGTCTTGGCAAAGGAGCCGCCGCTGCGAATCTGGGCATTTATTTGTCTGATCTCTCCTGTCTGGTAACGCTTGATAAAATTGATGAAGCTCGACGCTATTTTGAAGCGTGTCTCCGGCTGTCCGAATACATTGGAATGAAAAAACAATTTGAACAGGCGATACAGTTTGGATTTAACGAAATCATCGCCGGTGATAAGAAGTTAGAAAAATCTTTGGAGGATCGGTTTAAAGATGCCCGCAATAATGCAGAACAAGAAGAATTCAAAAAGCTGCACGCCGCTGCATTGACGGGTTATTATATTGAAGAACTCCATCATTTGGCATCATTTGTAAAATCCAATTTGCCCGTCGACAATGCCGATTCGGTTTTTATTGGTGCTCTTAAGGTGTTCATCAACCAAAAAGATGAGCTGAATAATCTAATAGCATACTTTGATCATATCAAGTTGAAACCCGAAGGGATTTCAGTCTACCAGGACTTGCTTGCCTTGCAGACAAAGTTTTTAGCATTGGATCGGGATCGGTTGCTGCAGGAAAGCGATGCCTCCGTCCTAGTTAAAGATAAAAGCTTACAGGATATTTTTGATTCTCTAGTTTCTTTCCGGAAGCGGATCATAGATTCCTAACATACATGGAAACTCCTAGGCTTGTAGTTTTTACTAATAAACAAATTCAAAAAATTAACCATCTAGAAAGATTTTACTGTCTCGAATTTTCTTAAAGATATTCTTCTTTGTCGTATTTCTTCAACTATTCTCTTGGCTCCACTCACTAGCTCATGCAAAAAATAGTAGTTGAAATTTTCAAAGCTGACCCGCGCGTAAAAAGAATCGCGCACAAACCCGAGGAATAGTAAAGACAGATCATCATTATCAATAACACCCAGGTGTTTATTCCAAAGCAGGATGATGGATTCATCCATTTTTTGGTTAACTCTTGAACAAGCTTTAGAAAACAACGCATTATTCTTATGCCGGGTTAACTGCATCTGGAACATGAATGTAACTTTGTGTTTGACGACAATTTCCAGGTAATCTGGGTCAAGACGTCTGGCCTCTTGGGCATCCTTCATCGCCATGTCAATCCTGTTGTAGTGATGCTGTACCAAGAGCTCGTAGAAAATCTCCAATGTTCCAAAATAATGATAAAAGCTGGACTTATTTAAAGCCAGTAGTCGGGCGATTTTTTCTATTTGAATGCCATCCGGTCCTTCGCGGGCAAATATGGAGTAGCCTGTTTCTAGCCACTTCGTTGCTGAATTCTCTCTTGCCATAATTAAGAAATTAGGATTGGTCTACTTCTATTATTCGTGTTTTAAGTAAATATTGTTTCCGATCGTCGGTAATATAGAATTGATTTTGAATCGCTTCATACGACATTCTGCTTACCCGGTGAAGTTGACTTCAATTGTGAGCGAAAATTTTCAGGTAAACTTTTTAGTACCATTTCAACAGCTTCTTCAGGAGTATCTACAATGCGTGAGAACCCTATCTCCTCTGGCGTGAATACACCCTGTGAAGCCAGGTAGGCAACGAACTCGCGTAAGCCGCGCCAAAATTCACTTCCAACCAGGATCACCGGAAAGGGGCCGATCTTATGACATTGGATTAATGTGGCTGCTTCGAACAACTCATCCAACGTACCAAGGCCACCAGGCATCACGATATAGGCGCACGAATATTTTACCAGCATTACCTTTCGAACAAAGAAGTAATTGAAATTAAAGCTGTCCGTTACGTAACGGTTGGGCTGTTGCTCATGCGGAAGTATGATATTTAGACCATACGTAGGTCCACCAGCTTCATGTGCACCGCGATTAGCGGCCTCCATGGCTCCGGGCCCACCACCCGTTAGGACAGTGAACCCAGCCTTAGAAAATACATGACCGGTTTTTCTCGAGAGTTCGTAATGTGGTTCACCGGGTTTAAAACGTGCCGAACCAAAAACTGTAACAGCAGGGCCAACCTTGCCCAGTTTTTTGAAACCCATTTCAAATTCTTTAGTGATGCGTGCAAGCCTTTGCTTCTCTTTTGTTTCTGTTCTTCGTTGGGTCAGAAAATCATGTTCGGCCAACGAGGATTTACTATCTGTATCAGGAAGCTCATAGTTTAGTTGTGCTTTTTTCCAATGAACTTGCCATGCGTTTTCCCATTCTTCGGGTGTCAGTCTTTTATAGGATGTTTTCTCTCGCTCGGCCATGGTAATTAAAATCAGGGGTAAGAATTTGGTCGGTCACTCACTTAGCATCTAAGCGTCCGATTTTCGATATTTTGTTTCAATCGTCTCATACAAGAATGTTTTTGAGGTTATTTGCCTATAGGTAGTTTACAATAGCGTTAGTTGAATACGAGCTTGGAAGAATTGGGTGGTTCCTTTCAAATTAAATCTATCTAAGACTCCATATCCATAAGCCAACTCAAGCCGCACGTCCTTGGAGAGATACCAGTTAACCATAGGCGTAATTCTCCAGAATTTCCCGCCTTGGATCGGCCCGTCGTCCAGGTCGAGATGGGAGAGTCTGAGTACCGCTTCCCAGGCGCCTGGACCTCCTTTGAATACAGGTCTGGCCACAGGTACAAATCCGTAGATGCCACTTACCGTCGTATAAGGCCGCGTCTCGCCCGTGATGAGATACATGGCTACTAACTCGCCACCATAAAACACCTCTTTTGATGATTGGGGTGTATTAAATTGGTGTATATAATATTCTGATCCAAACATCCACGAACCTTTACTAAAGTATACTTCAGCGCCAAGATGATTCGAAGCATTCGTTGAGAACTTTTGGGTATCGATGAAGTAGGGAGCAGGATTTGCCTCCGGCCGGGACCTTACTCGGATTTCACCAGCAACAGGTTCACCATATCGATAACTAATGCCAATATGGAAAATAGTTTTGTCTGTCGTTGAGTATATTGGTAACCACCCGACTCGCGCCGCTAATTGCCATTTGTAGGTAGAGAATGATTGGCCTTTGGACAGCCAATCCGTGAAAATTCCAAGGTTCCACAAAATTCGTTGCTTCGGAAGAAAGCCCAGCCATTTCAAGCCGTCTGCTAAAATAGGAATTACATCGATCGCCATTTGCCTTTCAAGGGTCCAGCCCGCATACCCGTTCATCACCTTGTTCAAAGAGAATCCTTCTTTAGTTCTACCAATAAAAAAACTGCCCCACAATTCAGGTACACCGATCATTAAACCTGTTTCACGTACCAACCATGAATCGGTAACGGCATCGTACATAAAGCCAGCTTTCCAACTGAATGTTCTTTTGGTTTTAAATTGCCCGCTGGCAACCACGCGAAAATCACGGACTTTGAAAGCCGACTCCACGACATACCCCGCAGAATCCGCCTGACGTTTGCTATTTTCATCCTGAGCAAAACCCGCGAACTCATAAAGAAACCCACCACCTAATTTTAAGGTTGAAAACCTTCCTGGAAATAATCGCCACCGCTTGTCTTTCCATTTTTCCGGAACGCTATCTGACTTTACGACTTCCAGAAATTCGCCTTCTGTCCCGTCGGGAATATATTGTGTTGAATCCTGGCAATAAGAATAATTTGATAAGATCATCAAGGTTACCACAAACAGAGCTGCGTGAAGTAAACTACCCTGACCTTGCTTGTCTTCCATTCCAGAAATGTTTTTAAAGATGTTCGCGAAAAACTTACTTGAAAGATTACTAACTAACATTCAGAAATGAACTGACTTGGTTACAGGCAATTGACTGGCAGCAAATTACTAATTGAGGCGAGTGCATCTCCTCTTGAATATTTGATTCCGTCATACTCCCAGCAACATCTTTTAACTACAGGATGCCCAATGGGGAAATAAAACCGATTGTAAACCTTCCAGTGGTATAATCCGAAACACCAAAGCGACTCTTGGCATAATCTGAATATTCATATCGCCTGCCTACCCAGTTTGCGAAAAACTTTATGTTCAGGTCAGACCAAGGAAAATATTCCACAGCAGGAATGAACCCCCAGGCATCGCGGATCTTTTCTTCACCTGTTGTATTCTCAGGATCATTAAAACTGTTTTTCCATTTGGCAATATCTAACATGGCAACAAGCGTAAGGTGGACCTTGGGACTGACTCGGTAGAGAAAATGTGTCCAATGCCCTATATATTGAGTCTTGGCCAGTGCAAAGGGATAGAGATCGTCCGGAACAGTCTCACTCACAAGACCGGTTCTGTCCAGTTGCTCATCACTCCATTTAAAATCATAAATAAATCTGAATTTGTTAAAATTAAACTCATTGCCTAAGGCTATGTAATTCATGTTGGCATTTTCAGCTTCATTGAATAAGGAGTAAGACCAAATGGTTTTTATCTTACCGTCAAGCAGGCTTCCACGCCAATTCGCCACAAAGGCTAAAGGCGCTTTTGACTCCGTGAAGTTGGGTTGTGTTCCATACAATTCATCAAATGACTTCGTTCTGGAATCTAATACCTGAAAAGTCCATTGATTCCTGTTGCTGGGCGTGTAGGTAAAACCAACTCCGGTGAGGAAGTTGTCCGCGTACTCAACAATATCGGAATATTCATAAATGTCAATGGGATTCCAATCAAACTCCCAGGCCCCCCAATCAGCACACATCTTACCGGCGGAGATGCTGAATTTCTCCGAGAGGTCAAAACGAAGATAGGCCAAGTCTACCGAGCGGCTTATGTTATCGATTGACTCCGATGTTTGGGCCCGCGTATAGCGGTCACGAAAACGGAAGTACACCTTCTCGTGAACCTGTCCGCGTATTTCCAATCTGAACTGCTCGTTACGAAACCTCGTTTGTGTGTACTCCCCGTCAACAAATTCGTTTCTTAGTGCGAAGTTCATGTTGGCAATCACGCTGACATTTTTAAGCAGCCCTTGCTTTTCTTCAGGAATCAGCGTCTTGTAAAAGGTAGTGTCTCCGACCTGCCGTTCCTGCTTCTGGGCCCAAAGAATTGATGGAAGAAGCACAAACAACAGGAACCATTTTATACGTATCAGTGATTTCATATCCTTATCGTTTTATAATTAATATTCAATAAACATCTTTTGCATTTCTCCCAGATACTGCGGCTTAAACAAAGAGACCGACAACAGATGCTGGGCTTACTGTTTCTGTCCTGTTAAAGTAGCAGGATCCATCAGCTTCTTGATCTGGTCTTCAGAGAGCAGCTTCTTCTCCCGAATGAGTTCAAGGATTCCCTTGCCACTTTGAAGCGCTTCTTTTGCCAGTTCTGTTGTTTTTTCATAACCGAGAACAGGGTTAAGAGCCGTCACAATTCCCACAGTAGTTTCTAGATAGTGTTTTAGAACTTTTTCATTAGCGGTAATTCCATCGATACAGTTTTTACGGAACAAAGGCATCAACTTGTAAAAAAGCGCTTGTGATTCCATGATTGCCGTAGCAACTACAGGCTCATACGCGTTCAGTTGCAGGAGACCGTCTCTTGATGCTATGGTGACCGTTGCATCATTACCCATAACTTTGTAACATACCTGATTCATTACCTCGGGCATTACAGGATTTACCTTTCCAGGCATGATGGACGAACCCGGTTGTAGTGCAGGTAAATTGATTTCAAAAATTCCGTTGCGGGGGCCTGATGCCAGGAAAATTAGATCACTGCTGATTTTGGAAAGTGTAACAGCCAGGTTTTTATAAGCGGACGAAAACATTACAAACGCCTGCATGCTGCTCGTTGCCGCAATCAGATCTTTTGGTCCAACGATGGGCTTACCCGTAAGTTTTGCAAGCTGTGCTACGCATTTTTCAGCATATCCGGGACTTGCTGTTAAACCCGTGCCAATGGCAGTAGCTCCCATATTCACTTCATATAAAAAAACTTCTGATTTACGAAGTGCGTCAATGGCTGCATCGATCTGGCCTCCAAAGGCATGAAACTCTTGTCCCAACGTCATTGGCACAGCATCCTGACCTTCGGTGCGACCCATCTTCACCAGGTTTTTGAATTCTTCTCCCTTCTTGTGAAAAGCTTGCGACAACAACTCTGCTTCCTTTACAACTTTGTCATTATGAAGTAATAAGGCGATATGAATGGTGGTGGGGTATACATCGTTGGTTGACTGACCCATGTTCAGATCATCATGGGGTTCAATAAACTGGTACTCTCCCTTTTTCTTGCCCATCATCTCCAGCGCGATATTGGCAAGCACTTCATTTGCATTCATGTTAGCGGATGTTCCCGCACCACCCTGATAAAGGTCTGTCAGAAACTGATCATGATACTTTCCATCGATCACTGCCTGGCACGCTTTCTCAATCGCGTCCATTCTTTCCTTCTTCATTCTGCCTACTTCTGTATTGGCACGGGCAGCAGCCAGCTTTACTATTGCGTAAGACTTTACGTAATCGGGATAGAAATTTGTTTTCACTCCACTGATCTGGAAATTCTCAAGAGCCCTAAGCGTTTGAACACCGTAATAGGCATCAAAAGGAATTTGTTTTTCGCCTAGCAAGTCTTTTTCTGTGCGGGTCTTTTGCGCCTGTACGTACTGAAAACCAATCAGCATCACTAACGGCAACACTATACTAAATTTCATTTTGGTCATTTTGCTATTTTTTTAGTCTGAATAATTAAAACCGTTCCAGTTTAATTGCGCAAGAGGTCATGAACCAGGCACAATTGAATTCAGAACATAATTTCAGCAGCGATTAATATGTAAAGAAAATTTCCTGAAGCTGCTTTTTATCTTTTGTCCTGGTAAGGGCAAGCATTAATAGCACCCGCGCTTTCTGAGGAGTGAGGTCATCCGAAACGATGGTGCCCAATTCCTCATCGTTGATCTCATCATGAAGCACAACCCTGCCTGATGGCGTACGGCTGGCACGGCAAACAATAACTCCTGCAGCCACAGCTCTCTTTACGGCGTCCATATAGGCTTTGTTGAAGTTTCCATTTCCCACCCCGGCAATAACGATTCCAGCAACTTTTTTGCTAATCAGCATATCGATCTGATCGGCCGGTGCATCTGCGTACATGTAAACAATATCCACCCTTGGTAATTTTGTATCGGGTGTTAACACAATTGGTTTTTTTGGATTCACTTCCCGATCAGATGACGAATAATATTCTACTCTGCCATCGTATGCCTGCCCAACAGGGCCTGTATTGGGAGATCCAAACGCATTCGTTTTTGTTGTGCTCAACTTCATTACTTCCCTCGCATCATAAATACCCTCATTGAAACTGACCAACACGCCCCGGCCCTTGCTCTTAGGATTAATCGCTATCGTAATAGCATCATAAAGATTTTTTGGGCCATCTGCGCTGATGGCTGTTGCCGGACGCATAGAGCCTGTAAGTACAACCGGTTTGTCGGAGGTGATCACCAGATCGAGAAAGTAAGCAGTTTCCTCCTGGGTATCTGTACCGTGTGTTATCACGATACCGTCAGCTTCATTATTCTTAAAAATTTCATTGATCCGAATAGCGAGTTTTTTCCAGATATCGATCGTCATATCCTGGCTTCCAACGGATGCCACCTGTTCACCGGAAATACTTGCAATTTTTTTAACTGAGGGTATAGTACCGATCAAATCGTCAATCGGAATTTTTCCGGCTGTATAACCGGCCCTGTCTGCCGATGCACCTGCTCCGGCGATTGTTCCTCCTGTTGCTAAAATTATTACCCTTGGTAATTGTTGCGCCTGAACTTGGGAGATCAAGATCAGGAATGATAGAATTGAAAGTAACTTTTTCATTTTAATGGTACTTTAGTTTTTGATTGTTATCATGGTTTATAATTCAAAATTTCGTAGTGCACGTTGCCTTTGCACTCCATATTAAGCATCAGGCGCAATTTTCTTTTTGCCTGACAGGTCATCCTCATTTCGGGTTTGTTGTCCGATGCTCAGGGTCATGAGGCCAGAGAGAATTTTTAATTTTTTCATACGATTTCTATTTGTAGTGTATTGTTTACAAGAGTATTGATTGAAGAATTAAACCAGCCACCACTGAAGCAACAGTTGTTACAATTCCCGGCAGCATAAAACTGTGATTCAACACATACTTACCTATCCGCGTAGTACCGGTGCGATCGAATTGAATTGCCGTGAGCAAGGTTGGATAACCCGGAATAAAAAAGTGACCATTGCAAGCGGGAAATATTCCGATCAAGTATGCAGGCGACAATCCGAGTGAAAGACCCAACGGCATCAACGCCTTGGTTGTAGATGCCTGGCTATATAACAACATGCTCAACACAAATAAGGCAACAGCAAACAGCCATGGATAAGATGCTACGACTTCTCCTAACGTATTTTTGATCGCTTCAAAATTATTATCCATGAACGTGCTGCTCATCCACACCACGCCAAATACCGCAATGGTGGCCTGGCCAGCAGACGCAAACAAACTGGCTTTCGTCACCTTGGCTGCAGTGGTGTTCGCGAACAAAACAATCAACCCAGCGGCTGACAGCATGATCATCATAATCATTGAGGGCATCTGTACACGACCTGACGCATTCACTGCAAAGCCGGGAGTGAATCCTTCTCTTCCCGAAAACTGAGGTAATAAATCCGGGAAGGACCCTAGAAGCACGACAGCTGCTATAGCGAACGCAAAAATGACGACCGATTTAATTGCTCCTGGCGCCAGCGATGCTGCCTGCTCAACTTTACCTTCTAGGTTTTTTACGAACGCCGGATCTTTCATCCTTTCCAGGAATTCCGGATCCTCGTTCAGTTCCTTACCACGGTTCCAGACAAACAGTATACCTGCGAAAACACCGATCAACGTGGCGGGTATGGCAATCATTAGGATTTCAGCCAGTCCTGTTCCCGTTCCACCTAACACAGAGAGCAGTGCTGCTGCTGCAGCTGAGACAGGGCTGGCGGTAATCGCCATATGTGCCGCTGTCACGCTCATGCTCATGGCACGTTCGGGCCTTATTCTGTTCTTAATGGCGACTTCAGCGATAATCGGCATGATGGAATAGGAGATGTGGGCGGTACCGGCGAATAACACAAATGCATATGTCACCAGTGGTCCAAGAAGTGTAATCTGTCTCGGATGTTTTCTTAATATTCTTCCCGCCACATCCACCAAGTAATCCATGCCACCGGCTGCCTGTAATGCGGCTGCCGCTGTTACAACACTTAATATGATAAGCATTACTTCCAGTGGTGGATCAGATGGCTGCATATCGAACACAAAGAGGAGAACTAATAATCCGATCATACCCATTACACCTAACCCGATGCCTGACATTCGCGCGCCGATAAATATGCAGATCAGTAAAACGGCCAGCTGTGCAATGATCATGGGTCAGGAGTCTAAAAGATTGACCTCAAATAATTGAATATCCGCCCATCTACCTGACATCGTATCCTTGTAGGAACCCAGCGTCTGAAAGGCTCCCCTAATCAATTCAAATTCGTTACTGCTTCTAAAGGCATTTAATGCATTTTCTGAATTCCATAGCGAATACACGTGATACAGTTGCGGGGTATGGACATCCAGGGTTAAGTTATGATTAATGCAACCCGAGGACATGTGATTAAAGACGAACTGAATCGTTTGCTGGAATTCGCGTTGCTTTCCTGTACCTATTGTTCCGGAGATTTTGAGAAAGTATAGGTTATTGTGTTCCATAGGATAGGTTTTGTTTATGGAGGTACTGAGGGTGCTCTTACCAAGTAGTGTACCAGAACATACAGGATCGAGGAGGTTTCTTAAAAGTCTATTCCACAAGCGATTAGTTTAAGAATAACGAAATTGGCGCGAGACCGCATCAAGACAAGCTGCATTGTTTCTCGTGAGCATCACGAAATATCGTGAGTCGAACAAGGAATATAATCACCATTGCCATACTGCGGTCCCTACGCCTTGGAAGAAAAACAAGATGACATTTGGGTTGGTGTATTGGCGGTTAGTGGCTTTATCAAATAGTGATTGACGCATCCCTTGTCAGCAGGAAGCCTGCTGGAAGGCAGGCGTGACAAGGTGTGCGATCCGTATGATGCTGAGCCTGACTTCGAGAATCTCATTGCTCGAACGGTCAGTCAATTCGTAGAAAGTACCGGATAGCGAAACTGTGTAGCGATTCCGTCGCAGGCGAAATTATTCACTGATAGCTTCAGAAGATCTCTCAAGCGGCCGATCAATACCAAGCTTTTTCATTTTCGAACGGAGCGTATTCGGATGCATATTCAATTTTTCTGCTGCTCCATTTTCTCCATTGATTTTCCAATGACACTCTTCCATGATTTTAACGATATGAATTCGCTCAATATCCTCGAGTGTTTCCGACGATTGTTGTTCTGATGATTTCTCTCCTGCAAGGAACCAATCTAATTTCAACGTTGAGCCACTGGACGCAATCACTGATCGTTCGATAACGTTTTTCAACTCGCGAACATTCCCGGGCCAGGCGTACTCCATCAGCCGTTTCAAATCTGCTTTTGAGATTTGTTGCAGAGACTTCTGATACTTTTTAGAGTCTTGATCGATAAAATAGTTGATGAGTTCTGGCAAATCTTCTTTCCGCTGTCGAATTGCAGGGATCGTAATGGGAAAAACATTCAGCCTGTAAAACAGATCATCACGAAAACGATTCTGACTTACTTCGTGGGCCAGGTCTCTGTTAGTAGCAGCAATCACCCTGACATTTACCTTAATTGTCTTTTGTCCTCCTAACCTTTCAAACTCACCATTCTGAAGTACGCGCAACAATTTTGGCTGCATCTCCAGGGGAAGTTCTCCGATTTCATCCAGGAAAATGGTCCCACCATCCGCTAGCTCAAACCTTCCTTTGCGTGATTGGTTAGCAGTTGTAAAGGCGCCCTTCTCGTGGCCGAACAATTCATCTTCTATTAATTCCTTGGGTAAGGCCGCACAATTTACTTTTACCATTGGTACGCTATTTTTTGAGCTCAGTTTGTGGATCAAATCGGCAAACAACTCTTTGCCCACTCCTGTTTCTCCCTCCAGCAGAACAGGCGCACTTGTTGCGGCGACCTGATTGACCTTTTGAATAGCATAGCCGATGGCTTTACTAGATCCAATAATTTCAGTCGAACCCACGGTTATGTCATGAACAACATTTTCCTTTTCCAGTTCAAGCTTCAATTGATCGATCATTCGTTGTGCCGTTACCCCAGCCGTGACATCCCGCCCGACACTCATTACCCCGACCACTCGACCATCATCCGAATTGATAAGATAGTTGATCCAATCGATCGTAATCTCTTGGCCCTGTTTGGTGCAAATTTTATTTTGCAAATAAGGAATCATTTTTTCCTCACGCATCGCCTTATCAAATAGCATCTTAGCCGATTTTACATTCGATGGCAAAGAAACCATCTCAAAACAATTCTTACTCAGTAACTCACTGGAATCGCCATACCCCAATTGCTTAAGAGCAAAGTCGTTGATATATGTAATGTTTGCTTGGTTATCGACTTCAAGAACAAATACAGGGGCATGACGCATAAAAGATTGCCAGCGCTTGTCTCTCTCCTTCACCAATTTTTCGAGCTGGTATTTCTCAAATACATCGGCCACAACACGAAACCCCATGATAAGCATAAACGGAATGGCGTGAAAATGAATGAGAAAAAATTTCAATCTCATTTGCTGTCCGATAACGTCTTCGGTTAGTCGGTTAATGGCCGCAAGCACGACCAAAACTGCATAGATAGCTATGGCCATCATAAACCATTTGGCTTTGACTTTTTCTCCCCTTCGATATTGGGCGATACTGGCGATGAGGCCATAAACTGTAGTGGCAGCATACACCAACAATGCGACCATAGTCCAAATTGGCGTTGGACGATCTATGGTGGTGAAAAACATAATGCCGTAACAAGTTATCTCGGTGAGGCTAATGAGGGAAGGAAAGAAGGTATTTCCTTTCCCGGTGTAAAACCAAATGAACCATGGAAATAATCCGTAGTAGGCAGAGTTAAAAATGCGTTTGAAGATAATTTCATCGCTGTATGGAGCAGGGTCATTAAGTATAAATCCCCCTGGCGGTAAAAGTAGATATACAAATAGGCAGAGTCCCATTATCCCAAAAATAAGGTCGGTCTTATCTTCCTTCCGGAGTCCAATAAAAAAGCTAATAGTCCCGGTCGAAAGTGAAACTCCTGCGGTAAGATAGGCCAGTATTGTGTACACCTCTTCCATTCTCCAAGGGTCTTCGGGTCGCCGGTCGCGAGTTTGACAAACAGCAATATACTAAATAGAGTCAAATCAACACACCTATTTTGATTACCAAAAAATGACTTTATCATATCTCCCAGGACATTCGATTGTTTCCACAAATTATAAGCAGAGTTTTATTGAGCACGCGACGTGAAGAATATCGAGTTTACTCATAAGAAATACAAGCTGCCACAAGTTCTTCCAAGGCAAGGCAATATCCCGACTTGTTATCAATGAATAGCTAGAACCCTTTTGATAGCGTTATCATTACAAATGGATCTTCAGACGCAACGTTGTACACATACGTCGTCAGTTCCCATTGTTTTAGTCCCGCCCCGATCAATAGCCCCCGTTGAATATCTAAATCAGTTTGGTACACCCGGGTTCGCTGTCCGCTAAGACCAAACCATAACCAATCGTTAGGTGAATACGTGAGGTCAGTCCACATATAAAAGAAGTCGTTTTCCGAGGTCTCGAAATCAAAATAATTCTCTGCCTCGCTGTACAATTCAAAACCTTTAAAGCTTAAAGTAATTTCGATACCAGGAGCAATGCCATCGGAAAGTCCGACCACTCCGCCAATCATGGGAGTAATTGTGTATTCAAAGTTATTTCCACCCATGAAATTATATCCAACCCAACCTGAAAATGTTTCCCTGTCTTCATAATTGTAGCGTGCCTCCAGGTGCAGTTTATTTTTGTCGGCAAGAAAGACCGGTAGTACAAAAAAATCATCTGGAATAAAATAGGAGTTGGCAGCTGCGTTAAATTCCCAAACGGCTGGGTTTGATGCCGACGCCCCTTGTGCAAATGCGCGGGCAATTCCTAGAGCAAATGAAATAAATAAACATATGGTCGTTTTCATCCTCCCAACGCCATGGTAAGGGCCACCAATAATACTCCGATTACAACATAGATCAACGCGGTAGTGAAACGGCTGAAGCCGGCATATCCGGCTAGAACATATCCTCCGATAAACAACAGAACGAGTGCCACACCATTCGATGCCCGCATGGCAAAGCCAACCTCGTGAAAGAAGGCAAACGGAAGTGCAACTGGGAGGGTACACAAAAACACTAGGAAAAAAATCTGCAGTCCGGCAATCAAGTCTGTCCCAGTAAGTAAGTTTCGCTTCGAGGGTTCGGGTAATTTCTTCAATCGCTGGGTCATTTGATCCAACTCATCATCCTTTAAGAGTTGCGCAAGAAGAGGCTGGATCTCCTCCCTTATAATCTGACGCGATGTTTCCCCGCCCTCTGAACGGGCAATCCTTTTAATGACAGTGAGCCCATGCCCACGTTCAAGCAGCACGTTCATCAGGTACATGATGGCGTCCACCAGGCCCCAGGCCACATTGCATCCCAGCGCCGCCCACAGAAGTTCGCGAATTTCTTCCCTTCCATCCGTTGCTACACTGATGGTGCCGGTAAAAGTTAATACCATGATCAATCCGAATAACACTTCGGAAATCCGGTCTACCGGATTTAATACAGCACCTTCTTTTACAACACCCCTCCAGAAGTTTTGGTTATGCCTCATGCCGTGGGAATAAAATAAAGCATCATACCCATGATGACGTATATCATAATTAACTGAACACCCTTATACCAGTTAGAGCGTCCATCGCCGGCAACCAGGGCAGCCAGAATAACCGACAGGAATAAAGCGACAATCAAGCCTCGCGGAAAAGTGAGGTTCAATTGTTCGGGACCAATAAAAATGCTAAGGATAACCACTAAGGGCGCTATAAAAAGAGCAATCTGTATCGAACTGCCGAGTGCAATACCGATACTGAGATCCATCTTGTTTTTGGCGGCCATGGACACTGCAGAAATGCTTTCAGCAGCACCCCCGATGACAGCCAAAAATATTACTCCAATAAACACACTCGACATGCCCAGTACCTTTCCTGTTTCCTCAGCCGCACCCACGAGCATTTCACTCATGAAGGCTGCCATAACCGATGCGACGAGTAATGTTATAAGGGCACGGGTAACCGACCATCTCTTTTCATGGTCACCGCCATGTCCTCCCCCGCCCTCACTTTTGAAAAAATCCGGATGAGTCTTGATCATAAAGAAAAGATACAGCACATACCCGGCCAGCAGCACAACCGCCACCAAGATGTTTAGTAAGTTTTCATTTTCTGAAGGGACTGCATCCGTGGTAAGAATATGAAAGCCGCTGGGTATTGCAAGACTAATAACGGCTATCAGCATCATCGAACTATACACGCGAATGCTAGTGACGTTGTAATCCTGATTGTGAAATTTGGAACCTCCTACCAGAAAGGATACGCCCATAGCCATCAATAAATTGGCAAGAATTGCTCCGGCCAGTGAGCCCAGCACCATTTGGTGTAAGCCAGCTTTTAGAGCAATGATGACAATGATTAATTCAGGCAAATTACCAAAGGTTGCATTGAGCAGACCGCCTACAGCGTCACCGGTATAAGTCGCAAGTTGTTCAGTGGAATCTCCAATAAGCCGGGCAATCGGTATAATCGAAAGTGCTGCCGAAAAAAAAATCAGTGGTGCGGAAGCATGGCCGAACTCCATAATTATGGTTACCGGAACAAAAGCAAACAGCCAGTAGATACTTGGTTTTAAGAGGGTTTTCATTGACATGTCTGATACAATTTTGGAAAATGATCGACAACGTTATTTATTCTTAATGAACTTACCCAACTTCTCTCGACAACTTGTTCTTTCTTACACCATCTACTCCGGCACCCCCAGCATCCGGTTGCCCGATCAGCAATCATCGACATTACTAAATCAGTGAACAGGTTGCTTAAAAACTACTAAATATCTTTGCGTTTTCCTAATTGATTAAATGCAAATCGCCGGCAACGACATGCGT
>JAICGJ010000087.1 GCA_025923195.1 Chryseolinea sp. | reverse complement strand
GCCAAATGCGGGGGTGTCCCGGTATGTGGGTGGGCAGCATATTTGGCTCTTGATTTTTTTGTTTCTTTTTGCATCAAGTATATAAAAAGAAAATAAGTAACCTGACACTATAAAGACGCGCAGCATTTTATTGACTAGTAAACTCGTGGTTGGAGGGGAGGCTATATCCGCAGCTGGAAAGAAGTGCTTGTTATTTAGTCTTTAAGGCTCCACCCCGCGAGGCGCGGGGCGCTTTTGGAACGCAACTGAATTTTGTCCGCACTTGCCCTTGCCAGACCGAGGACAAAATTAGGTTGCTTATCCAAAAGCTGGTGGAAAAGTTTGTGCGACTACCGGGCTATCTTCAGTCCCAGTCGTTAGCCAGTGTATACACCTGAGAACCTGAACACGTAAACACGTTGTGCCGTGCCGGCGCAATGGCCCGAGCCAAATGCGGGGGTGGCCCGGCATGCGGGTGGAAGCATATTTGGCTCTTGATTTTTTTGTTTCTTTTTGTATTCAAGACAAAAAGAAAATAAGTAACCTGACACTATCAAGAGGCGCAGCATTTTATTGACTAGTAAACTCGTGGTTGGAGGGGAGGCTATATCCACAGCTGGAAAGAAGTGCTTGTTATTTAGTCTTTAAGGCTCCACCCCGCGAGGCGCGGGGCGCTTTTGGAACGCAACTGAATTTTGTCCGCACAAACCCTTACCAGACCAAAGACAAAATTAGGTTGCTTATCCAAAAGCTGGAGGAAAAGTTTGTGCGACCTCCAGGCCTATCTTCGGCCCCAGCGTGTTAACCAGTGTTTAATGCTCAAATAGTTACTTAAGAGGCAAAAAGGACATGAAGAATATGAAGTTTGAATCAGACCGAACATCCAAAGCATTTGTCCGTGTCTATTTACGTCATTCACATGTGAAAAGCTCCGCAGCTGGCTGAGCTTTTGGAGCGCAATGAAATTTTATCCGCACATGGCTAATACCAGACCAAACCCTGCCTGCCTGTAGGTAGAATAAAATTAGGTTACTTATACAAACGCATAGGAAAAGTTGGTGTCATTGCATTGGTCTGTTTTTTCACAAAATATCTCGCGTTAATCGCGTATCTTTAGTGATACTAGCCGGATCCACGTATGGGATATGCAGTTAAGTATTGGATCTTCAGACGACTTGTTTGCCTTCTCTTATTGTGTCCTGCTTTTGGTTTGAACGCCCAGGTTCCATTTCACAAAGGGGTGAACCTTACTCAATGGTTTCAGGCGGGTTCCGCCAGACAGATTCAGTTTACGAAGTTTACGAAAAAAGATTTCGAGAACATCAAAAGTTTGGGATGTGACGTCATCCGCTTGCCCATCAATTTGCATGCAATGGTAGGAAGTGCTCCAGACTACACGTTGGATCCACTTTTCCTTCAATTTCTGGATCGTGCAGTCGACTGGAGTGAGGAACTCGGAATTTATCTTATCCTGGATAATCATAGCTTTGACCCAACGATAAATACTGAACCGAGTGTTGAAAATATTCTCGTAAAAGTCTGGTCGCAAATGGCCAGGCATTACAAAGGCCGTTCCGGAAACCTATTATATGAAGTTCTGAACGAGCCGCATGGAATCAACGATGCTGTGTGGGGAGCAATACAACAATCCGTAATCGATGCTATTCGTTTGGAGGATTCCGAACACTTCATAATAGTGGGAGGATCAAATTATAATAGTTACATGACGCTCAGTAATCTTCCTTTGTATACCGACGATAAACTTATATACACCTTTCACTTTTATGATCCTTTCTTGTTTACTCATCAGGGGGCAAGTTGGGTAGGGCCATCACTAGTTTCGCTTCGTAACATTCCTTTTCCTTACCAGGCATCTTCGATGCCCGTATTACCGGGTGAATTTGATGGCACCTGGATTGAAAGTGCCTATAATGGCTATCCGGTCGATGGTACCGTTTCTCAGGTAAGGCAACTGTTGAATGTAGCCGTTGATTTTAGGTCCAGCCGAAATGTTCCTGTTTTTTGCGGTGAATTTGGAGTTTACATGCCCAATAGCGATGAAACGGATAGGGTAGGTTGGTATGATGAAATCAGAAAGTACCTGAACGAAAATGATATCCCCTGGACAATTTGGGATTACAAAGGCGGCTTTGGTCTTTTTGAAGCAAATTCCAATGAACTTTTCGAAAGCGATTTGAATATTCCGCTACTTGAAGCACTCGAATTCGAAGTACCACCACAAAAGAACTTTATTGTGAAGCCGGAGACAAGCGGCTTTATTATTTATGATGATTACGCGGGCGAGGGCATTATTACATCAAGTAATGCAGGTTCAGGTTTAATCGATTACTATAACACCGTAGCGCCACATGCCGGTGAGCACGCAATTTACTGGACTGATGCACAGCAGTATGACGCTATTGTTTTTGATTTTACCCCGAACGTGGACCTTTCGTTAATGCCGGCAAATGGTTACCAGCTAAGCTTTTGGGTCCGGGGAAATTCACCGGGGACAAGTTTCGATGTTAGGTTCGTCGATACGAAAACAGCACAGTCAGATCATCCGTGGCGAATGGGTAGGACCATTGACGAAGAAGCCGTCAGCTGGGACGGCGAATGGCATCATGTGTTGGTTCCCCTTGACTGCCTGCAGGAAAAAGGATCCTGGGATAATGGCTGGTTCAACCCCGAGGGGAAATTTCAATGGAGCGCTATTGATCGCTTTGAGATCGTTGCTGAGCAACATGCGTTCACGAATGTAGAATTCTCCTTTGACGATATTGAATTGACAGGTAATGAAATCACGATTGTTGTGGCTACGGAATCGGAGTTATCGAATTCAGATTTGAAGATCTATCCGAATCCCCTCTTGAACCAGGCTATGATTGAATTTTCACTAACCCAACCCGAGCGGACCTCATTGTCCGTGCTTGATTTACAGGGCCGGCTTGTCCGGATTTTGGTCGATGGAAAGAACATTCCGGCTGGAACGTATTATATTGCCTGGAAGGGGGAAGATAATAACGGGCATCCGCTTGCCGACGGGTTGTACATGATCAGAATGCTGACGGACACGTCCACCATAATCAGGCGCGTGATGGTATTGAATAGATAAATTCAAAATATTGTCATATGTAGTTTGTTATCAATGTGTTATATTTAATTTTTTATAATTGTTTTGAGGGTAGGGGGCGGCATTCTTTTAATACATCAAAGAATTGTAAGTTACCTAAGTGGAACGACAGGAATTAAGGTGAAGTGCCTGATCCCGCGCCTTTCATATTGAGTGTTTGTCTTATTGCTTTCAAATGATATCCGTAAAATCTCAGCAGTCAACCGTTTTATCCAAAATACTGGTTCTTCTATTCATTTTCTCTATAACAGTAACCTCAGTTTATAGTCAGCCGAATCAAGACGAACTGTTGTCAATTGTCGAGTCTGAACTAAACCGCGAGGTGACGGAATTTCGAAAACAAACTCAGCCGCCTTACTATCTGGCCTACCGGATACACGATTCACATTCAGCATATGTCACAACCTCATTCGGAAGCCTCGTAGGCTCTGATTCCGATCACTCGCGTATTCTGGTAACAGATATAAAAGTGGGTGATTACAGCTTCGACAGTTCTCACCCTGTTAGCAACTTTGAAGATATTGATGGTTATGATATGCACGGTATCGGGGGCGCTGTTCAGATGCCGCTTGACAACAATCAGCAGGCAATAAAATTTATTGTTTGGCAGCAGACGCAGAGCGCATACCGACAGGCGTTAAATGTTTATAAGGCCATTAGGAATCAGCCGCAAACGGAAAGCAAATCAATTAGCGACTTTTCAAAAGAAAAGACTGCGGTTTATGTTGCGCCCGCGATGATTGATTTTAATGCTTTTTTTAATCCGGCGGAATGGCATGATCAAATGAAGAAATACAGCGCACGATTTTCCAAGCACCAGGATATTATTGACGCCGTAGCTTCCCTGGAGGTAAATACGGAACGGAAGTATTTTATTTCTTCGGAGGGTACTAAGATTGTCCAAAACAGGACATATGCATACCTGACTATCAGGAGCTCTATACGCGCTGATGATGGCGACATTATCCCACTTCACCAATCCTACTTTGCATTGGAACCCACCAAGCTTCCTTCTGAGGAGATAATTCTTAAGGATATCGATAACATGATCTCTAAACTAGACTTGTTGCGTAAAGCTCCGGTAGCTGAGCCCTACACAGGTCCTGCCATTCTTTATTCACGCGCTGCAGGCGTATTTTTTCACGAGATCTTTGGCCATCGGGTTGAAGGTCATCGCTTAAAAGACAAGAACGATGGACAAACTTTCAAAGGTAAACTGCACGAACAGGTATTGCCCAAATCTCTAAGTGTAACTTTCGATCCTACACTTCCAACCTATAATGGGCAGGCCCTTAACGGTCATTACCAATATGACGATGAAGGGGTTATGGCTCAGAAAGTGAAAGTCGTCGAAAATGGCATATTGAAAACATTTCTGATGTCGCGAACGCCTATCGAAAACATTTCGACTTCCAATGGGCATGGGCGCGCGCAGGCAGGAGCGGATGCTGTGTCCAGGCAATCAAACCTGATCATCGAGAATACCAAGGCGGTGTCTATGACTCAAATGCGCAAAATGCTCATTGCAGAATGCAAGAAGCAACGCAAACCCTATGGGTATCTTTTCATGGATGTCGTTGGCGGTTTTACGACCACCGACCGTTATATGCCGAATGCATTTAACATTTTTCCAACGGAAGTATATCGAATTTATACGGATGGCAGGCCTGACGAGTTGGTCCGCGGTGTCGATTTGATAGGGACGCCTTTGGCTATGTTTGCCGCGATCCAGGCTGCTGACAACACGCACGAGGTGTTTACCGGATTTTGCGGCGCCGAGTCAGGAAGCGTTCCTGTAACCGCTATTTCCCCATCGCTTTTTGTGAAACGTATCGAAACGCAAAAGAAGCCCATGGCGCAATTAGAAAAAAGCATTTTAGAAAGGCCTGGTGAAAACAAGTAAAAAGATCTTCAAACAAATCGCATGAAAGTGTCCTTCTATCATATCGTAATTGTAATCCTGCTTTCTGCTGCGTCAGTTCACGCCCAGCAAGCCGACGATATTATCCTGAAGGCTATGCAAGATGAACTCGACAGGAATATGAAGGAGCTTAGATTGCCAAACTATGATAAGCCCTTTTTTATTATGTATTCAATTCAGGATCAGCGGTCTTATTCCTTAACCGCTACACTAGGATCGATTATAGAAAGCACCGAGCGACCAAGTCGTTTCAAAAGCAATACACGCATTCTTGTCGGCGATTACTCGTTCAATGATGAAAGCCTGGAGGACAATCTCACGAGCCCACCGACGGCTTTAGATATTGGCCTGCCAATCGACGATGATTACGCAGGGATACGCCGTTCCTTATGGTCCAGTACCGATAAAGTATATCGCGATGCTGCACGCCATTTTCTTAAACATCAACAAACCTTAAAAGAATCTGGAAAGCAATTGTCGGAGATTCCACATCGATCTTTTGCAAAGGGAAGTCCTGTCAGGCTCATTTCTACCTATGCAAAATTTGCCTTTGATAAGACAACCTACGAATCACTTTTGAAAGACCTGTCTGCCGTCTTCCTGAAGCATCCTGATATCATCTATTCATCCATCATCTTTCAATTTACAGAAGGGCACAACTATATGGTGAACAGCGAGGGTGTCGTTGCCAAAATACCGTTTCAGGAAACATCGCTCGTCGTCATTGGCCAACATAAAAATCAGCAGGGTGAAATCGTGTTGGATCAGGTCGTGCACAATGTTCAAACTCCCGACCAACTGCCTTCGCCTGAGGATCTAAAGAGCGAAATCAAATCGATGATCACTAGAATAGAAAAGCAGCTCGACGTTGCAAAACTTGACGAGGAATATACGGGTCCAGTGCTGCTGTCGGGACCTGTCGTCGGAAATATTTTCGCATCGGTCCTCTTTGGCAGGGGAGAGAGCATTTATGCCAACAACTTTATTCCTCGGTTAAGCGGGTATCAGTTTTCGAACAACGCTGCGGCGATGGACAACAAAATTGGAAAAAACATTTTAAGTGAATCAATCACCGTGAAGGCGAGACCGAAGCTCAAGAACTATGATGGAAAACCTTTGTTGGCCTCGTTTGACATCGATGATGAGGGAATAGTTCCTCCCGATGAAGTTGTAGTTGTGCAAAATGGTGTCCTGAAGAATTTATTGAATGATAGAACTTTGACGCAATCAACGCAGAATGCTAATGGCTTTAGCTCCGGTCCCGGCGTGATTGAAGTTACGTCCAATCATAGAAATTCGGAGAAGGAATTAAAAGAAAAGTTGATAGCGGCGGCTAGGGCAGATGGTCTTGATTTTGGATTGATGGTGAAACACGGTCCGAATCTGATGGGAATTACGAATGTTTACAAGGTAAACGTCAAAGATGGAAGTGAAGTGCTGCTGCGAAATGCCTTACTTCAGGAAGTAAGCTTTAAAGTGTTCAGGCGGATACTAGGTGCATCAGAGACCTATCTGGCACACAATGTAGGTGCATCAAACTATTTGCTGAATGCTCGTAATAATGGTCAAAAGGCGTCGTATATCGTACCTGAATCGATTCTTTTGGAATCGATGGAAGTAAAACCGTTTGATATGCCAACGCTAAAAGAGGACGACTACGTATCCAATCCGTTGGTAAAATCCGATAAGTAATCGCGGGTGTTTTCACCAACATACTCGTTTCATTGTTTCTTAGAACTCAACAGCCCATTTACGGAGTGCGACGCAAACTAATACAACGACGTGGCAGATAGGTATTATAACTTCACAATCGCTTAAGCTCGTCCACAACTTTTCCTCCTTCATAGATGCGCACCTTTGTAACTTTGGTCTGCTCTATGACAAACTCAAACTGCAGATCCCTGTCCTTAGCAAAAAATTTATTATCAGATTCTGGTACCATGGTGATTTGAAAATCGCCCATAACAAACTCTAACTCATTTTTACCAGAAACGATTGTTGCGATCCCCGTGCTCTCGGACTTGTACTTGCCAGCAAAACGTTGCAGCATCGCCGATTCGACCTCAACTTCTTTTCGCTTGTTAATGTAGGGTGGGGGGCCGTGGTCATAGCTTATAATTCTGGACATTTTCCATATGTTGTTGTCGAATAGCCAGAGGTGCGTAAATTTCCCGTAACCATCCAGGTATTCGGCTTTGCCAGCCTCCTTGACGTAAAAGACATGCTCGCCCGTTATTAACGCGCCGTAATTATTCATCGGAAAGACTTTAACTGTGCCTTGAAGTTGCTCGCGTCTTAGACGCGAATTTGAATTGTTACACAGTCCATTCCGAGTCGCCTCTTCAAGCTTTATCTTCGGGGTTGTGATCCCGTTTCTGTCGTGATAGAATTCTACATCATCCGTGAAGTAGGCAGCCATTTTATCGACGTCGCAGAGGTTATATGCTTGCCAAAAAAGACTGTCGTGATAAAGTATGATTTTGTTGAGTTCCTTTGTTTCGGTGGCGTCACCTTTTGCCTGGGCGAACGCAGCACTGCCCGAAAGTAATAAGACTTGTGCAACCAGTGTAACAGAGCTTGCGAGATAAAGTAAATTCATATCTGATTTGTCATGGCCACTACGGGGTCCGATTTTAATGCCAGACTTACAAAATGCATTTGATGCGCATACTCAATGTATAATCCTTTTAAGCTGTTCACAGTTGAACATCGTGAACAACAAAGGTGAACACAGGTCTGGGAGTATGCACCTCGTTGGCAACGGATTCTGCTGCGACAGTAATACTTCCGATTAAGGATTTAGTCCAAGCCTAGCTTACGGTTAATCGGTCGAATGCGGTATAAAAGAATTCCGGCAGGTGCCGGAATTCCAAAACCCCGCTAATTATGACCCTCAACTTAGACTATTTGCATAAAAGCCGAGCAGCAATAGCTATGGCGCAGTCAGCTAGGCAAAATGCATCTATGATGCTTTTGAACTTGTCATCGATTACTTGCTGCCAAATAATAAACTATAAATTTTGTGCCGCATTCTGAAGCGGTCAGAGATCGTCAAAAACGCGAATCGACGTAACATGATTTCTACAACTCATCAAAGTGTGTTGAACGTGCTCCGCAAATAGAATCAAAATGCGTTTATGAAGCCTATCCGGCTTCTGCGACCCTCGGTAATCTGACAGTAAAGGTGGACCCCACGTTCTTTTCACTTTTAAGATCAACAGTTCCCCTCAACCTGTCCACTGATCTTTTTAGTATGTAAAGTCCTAGTCCCGAACCCGACGCGTCATTCGTCGCCCGGAAAAACATTTCGAATATTTTTGAGTGATGTATAGGAGGGATACCTCGCCCGTTATCCTCAACTGCAAGCAAAATATCATCATCTTCTTCAGACACACTAATGAAGACATACGGCTTGTCTTCGGATGAATATTTAATGGCGTTCTCGACCAAATTTTGAACGATAGCATTTAAAAGAGTCCACTCAGAATGGAATTCAAGATCAGGGTTGATATTTTTTTTGAAGGTGACTTTCCCAAAATTGGGAAGATTAGCGAAGGACGCGATGCAGTCGTCCACCATTTTTTCAAAATCGATTTTTTCCTTTGGAAGCTCAGAATGACTTAGCTTGGTTAAATTAATTAGGCCTATGATGATTTGATTCAGCCGCTCCACCTGATGATGCTGTTTATTAATATAGTCCAGTGCCTGCTGGTCTTTGATGTCCACTTTCGCCAGAAAAGACAAGCCTAGCAAGGATGAAATAGGACCCCTAAGGTCGTGTGAGATACGATGAAAAAAAGCATCGAGCTCCGCGTTCTTATTTTTTATTATTTCTGTCTGCTCCTTATTTTTTTCCAGCGTTGCGTGTAAATCTTCATACGCTTTGGAGAGCTGCTCGGTACGTACCATCACTTTTACTTCCAGCTCTTCCGTAGCTTCCTGCTGAATTTTTAATGCAAGCATTTGGGCATCCTCCTTTTCCTTCTTATATCGTCGATATTGATCTCCCAGTGCAAATGCAATGATGATTGTTTCTAACGCCCCTCCAATCTCGACAAAATGGGTCGTCCAGAAATTAAATTCAAATACGCCACTGTTTCTTAAGGTTAAGAGTAAACCGCCGATAAAGTAAATCGTCCATGCCGCTATAAAGTATGTGGCTGTTTTATTTCCATTGATGCGACATATTATACCCGTCGTCATATATAACACGGTGGATAGGGAAATCAGGTTGTTGCCCGCGGATGATAGAATATCGGTTGCCACCAGGATGTTAGCAATTACACCCAGGGGAATCAGGGATAAAAGGGCATAGTACATGACCTTGGAGTATTGTCTGACCTGCAGGAAGCGAATGGTGAAGATCGCAAAGAAGATTGTCAGGATTCCCATTGACATTCGGCCGGCGTAGAAATTAAGTTCCGGGTTCTCGGGCCAAATGAATTTACCACCATAACCGGAGGCCGCGGCGAAGATTACAAGCGTACAGATTATGGTAAATATGTACAGCAGATAATTAATATGCTTCAGCGTAAAATATAACAGCAGGTTATAAAAAAGCATTACAACCAATATTCCAAAAAATATTCCGTACGCTACATCTTCCCACCGTACTAACTCGTGAAATCTTTCTTTCTCAAGAATGAATAATGGAAATGTCTTTGGTCCTTTTCCCGCAACTCTTATGTAGACAGTACTGCTAGCGTTGGCATCAAACTGAAGTGCAAGTACATGTCCAGTGTGCGATATTTTCTTTTCGCTTTGCTTGCGATAATAACCCCCGCTCGAGTGATCCCATGATCCGCTATCTTGTCTTTGGTAGAAGTCAACAAACTCCAAATAAGGTGCGGGGATGTGAAGATACCATTGTTCGTCAGGCAAGCTGGTAATGACTTGTACTTTCAACCACACAGCGGATGGTGTATACCCAAATGTAAGCCCGGTACCAGGTTTAAAGTGGTACTGAAACTCCTTGGTAACAATTTTCTCTGGAGATATTTGATTACTGGAGTCTATAAAAACGGCAGCATAAGTATCAATACGATAAGTCGCATTCGAATCTGCTAACAAAATTATCTCGGGCTCTGTGGCATTTGCGTTTAAAGTTAAAAACAATAGCAGCGCAGAGATCTTAAAGAATGACAAGCTTAAAAAATGGCTCATTGCTCCGAGTTGAAAAAAGAGGGGCAAAGTAGTCAAATTGAGTATTATTTGACGTACGATCAATGGAAACGTCTACTGCATGTAAGAGTTAGCCTCAGATTTCATAGCTTCTTGCCCAATTGCTAGTAAAACACTACTAAGCGGCGCGTTTCGGGCCATTTTCCGGATCAATAAGGGCTGCAGAGGGGCTCCCCGGAGCTAGGTAGGGAGAATAGACCCTACTTTTTCCATAGTTTGTCAGTCAACACTTTTTCGATTACTTGCTCACGAAAATTTCTGCTAATCGGTATTCGAACGGAGTGAATACAAATTTCATGTTTTTCAATGGAATCGATCTTTGATGTGTTGACAATGTATGACTTATGCACACGCAGAAAAGACCCTCTCACCACATTCTGTTCAATATCTTTCAATGTTAACAGGGTCAAATACTTTCCCTTCTCCGTATAGATCCTGACATAATTTTGCATTCCTTCGATGTACAGAATATCGTCAAAGAAGATTTTTTCATACTTACTTTCACATTTAATGAAAAAGTAACGGTTGCTATCGGAATTTCCAACCTGTCCCGAGCGCAACAGAAAATAGTCTCTTGCCTTTTTTGCTGCCTGAAAAAATCGATCGAAAGTAATTGGTTTCAACAGGTAGTCAAGGACATTCAGCTCAAAGCTTTCCAGGGCAAAGCTTGGATAGGCTGATGTGATGATTACGATTGGAGGATCGCGTGTGATCTTCAAAAAATCCATCCCATTCATTTTTGGCATCTGGACATCTAGAAAGATTAGATCGATTTTTTGATGATCCATTAACCTTATTAGCTCAAGTGCGTTTTCGCACGTCCCGGCTATACGAAGAAACTCCACATCCCGAGCGTAGTTATTAATGCCCTCTCTGGCAAGAGGTTCATCGTCAATAATCACACAATTCATTGCTGATTCCATTTTGTTCTTTTTTTATGCGCTTTTGTGAAGCGATCGTTCTTCGGAGATTTCCGTTAATTTTAAACTGAGTTCTACCTCGAAGCTGCCAGCGTTGTGTTCAATGTTCAGCTGATATTGGCCAGGGTAAATCAAATCCAGCCGACGCTTTATGTTCGCCAGCCCCAAGCCACCAAAGGTTACAACATCTTTTTCGCTTTGGGTAGTCAGGGTGTTGGAAATCTTGAATTGGAGATGGAATCCGTTTAATCGTAGAGCAATCCTTATCCAGTTCGGCCGGTCGATGTGATCTGAAACATGCTTGAAGGCATTTTCCGTAAATGTTATCAGCACAAATGGTGCAATGGCCAATTTAATTTTAACCTGTGAATCAATATCGATTGACACGTTCACATTTCTGTTTTGCCTAAGCTTTTGAAGCTCTATGAAGTTGTCCAGGTACCTCAACTCGTTTTCCAGTGGTATCTGCATCTCATTGCATTCATATAATTGAAATCTTAAGAGATCTGAAAACTTCGCCAGCGCTGACGTTGCCATGTCTGGGTTTTTATGGATGAGGAAGAAGATCGAATTAATCGTATTAAAAAGAAAATGCGGATTAAATTGCGAGCGGAGAAACTTCAGCTCTGTTTCAAGTTTCTCCCGTTCCAATAATTGCTGCCGACGTGTACTTTGGATCCAGCTCTTGGTGAGCTTGATGCTCATCGCCAACGTCATAGCGGCCGCAGTGGAAGGCAGCGAATTAGCTTTAAAAAAATACATGTAGTTCGTGACTTGTACGCCATACAATTCCTGAATTGATTTGCCGGAAACCAAAGTGCTGGCATAGTAGCCAGGAAGTATTAAGGCTGCTGTGGCTAGGATCGTAATCACAAGGAGGACGACATACTCGACGTATCGACCCTTCTCCAGAAAGCGAGGGATAAGGAAATAGAGGTTGAAACAAACAGCCAGCGTTTGAAAGATTACATAAAATAAAAACTTGATCGAATAGGGCGTGTGAAGCAGGCTGTTGGCGGCTCCTACCGCGCTGCCTGCGCTTACTGCCCACCACATGAAGCTGTAAAAAAACCAAAAAGGCAGGTGATAAAGTTTATACTTTATCAGCCACTTCATACCAATGCTTTGCACGGAAGCCATAGTCAGGGATGGGACGTAACATCCACGTTAACCGTCATGCCCCAATGGGTGAAAATATTGAAAAAAGCGCAACTTTCTCTATGGCTTTGAATCGAATCGCCACAATTTGACAACATGCTTGATTTAATTGACGAGTGATCAGAATTGTTTGGTGGCCTGGGCTGAGCTATTGGGAGATGACAGGTCAGGTATGGGTATTGTTTCATTCCGGATATATCAGGACGCCGACCGATTGAAAGTTCCCGTATCTTTAAAAAACAATTGAAGCTGCCGGTAAACATGGTATATCGATTACTAATCGTTTCCTTTGGTTTATTCATCATACGCGTTTCGCATGGACAGGAATTGAACGTGCCCGCAGCCAACCATATCAATAAGCAGTGGCGGGCAACATGGATCAGTAACCCGGATATTTCTGGAAATGAGCATGCCGTTATATTGTTCAGGAAAAATTTTGAACTGTCAGTTGTACCCGGCCAGTTCATAATCTCTATAAGTGCCGACAATAAGTATACGTTGTTTGTCAACGGACAGAAGGTTTGCTTTGGTCCTCAGCTGTCAGACATCAGGCACTGGCGATATGAAACGGTAGACATTGCAAAGTACCTTAACATAGGAAAGAATGTAATGGCGGCAGAGGTCGTGAACTTTGGACCCGACCGTTTTTTTGGAATGCAGTCATACAGGACTGCACTGATCATTAACCGCCTAGACACTCCGTTAAATGCGAATATCGATGTCGACACGCGGGCCAACAACGGTTGGAAAACATACTGGAACAGATCGGTTCATGAAAGGGAAGTCAGGTGGCGTTCGCAGCCTAAAAGTATCATCGGTGGATTTTATGCTGCAAATCCAACCGATAGTCTCGTCGCAGCTGAATATCCATGGGGTTGGCACGAAACGGGATACAATGACGCCTCGTGGAAGTCCGTCGTATTTTCTGAAAATGCCAGCGCATTCGGTGGTGGGTTTGGATGGCTCCTAGAGCCGCGAAACACACCGCTCCAGATGCAAAGGATTGAGCGAATAGCAAGAATCTTAAGCGTGGAAGGTGTAAAATCGACCCCCAATTTCCTTACCGGCTCCGGCCCATTAACCATCCCGGCAAATTCGAAATTAAAGCTGCTAATTGACAACAATGTATTAACCATCGGGTACCCACACCTAAGATTTGCTAACGGAAGTGGCTCAAAAATTACCATCGGCTACGCGGAAAACCTGTTCGAGCCGAACAGCTCAAGAAAAGGTAACAGAGATGAATGGAGGGGCAAACAATTTGTGGGCATCACCGATGTCGTAATACCAGACGGTAAGTCTCACACCTTTTACCCGACATGGTTGCGGTCATTTCGATTCATTCAATTTGAAATTGAAACGAAAGGTGAGCCTTTGGTGCTGGAGGATTTCTACAACTTGTATACGTCTACGCCCATTGAGACTGTCGGGCGATTTTTTACTGATAACGATGTCTATAATAAGGTATTTCACCTATGCGAACGAACGGTAAGGTTATGCACGCAGGACTACTTTTTGAGCGATGCGTATTATGAAACGATGCAGTACGTTGGAGATACAAAAGTACACGCCCTGGTATGGCAGGACTTGACGGGCAACGATCTTCACACACGCAATGCGCTGGAACAATTTCACTACTCAAGGCTATGGGACGGGAACCTGACGAGCTGCTATCCGCTGAGATCTACGTTCGTGCATCCTACTTATTCCGTGATTTGGATCGATATGCTCTATGATTACCTGCGATACAAAGGCGACAAATCTTTTGTTGCCAAATTTGTGCCCGGTATTCACCAAACGCTTTCGATGTTTGAAGAGCTTATGTCATCTGATGGATTAGCGGGTGCGACCCGTTGGAACTATTTTGTCGACTGGTATGCAGACTCCAAGACAGGAGGGCTTGCACCAGGTCAGGATGGATCCAATTCAGCCGTTGTCACACTCCATTATGTTTATGCTCTGCAAAATGCAGCGCGAATTCTCGATGTGCTGGGCGACCAACGTAAGGCAACCGAATACCGCGAACGTGCCTCGAGGATTAAAACCGCGGTGAAAAAACTTTGCTATGATACAACGCGCAAAATGTTCGCCGAACGCCCAGATAAGTCTTATTTTGATCAGCATACAAACATCATGGCCATCCTCACAGACGCAATTCCTGCGGAGGAGTTTGAGCCATTGTTAAAGAAAATCCTGGAGGACAAATCACTGGGACAAGCAACGTATTACTATCGTTTTTACCTGATTGAAGCACTCGTTAAAGCACAAGCCCCACATTTATTTGCATTGGCGCAAGAACCATGGGAACAATTGGTGGCCGATGGGTTATCTACTGCGCTTGAGCGTTTCGAATCGCCGTCAAAACCAACGCGGTCTGAGTGCCACCCATGGTCTACTGGACCAGTCTATGGCCACTTTCGGTTGCTGGCTGGTATTCGACCCAGCGACACCGTCACTAATTCGGTCAAGATTCAACCCTACCTGGGCAATCTGAGCTACATTGAAGGTACCTATCCCCATCCCTTGGGCAGCATCGGGTTTAATTTTAAAAAATCCGATCAGGGGATCACTGGCTTTGTCGAACTCCCCGCATCGATGACGGGAACGCTTGTTGTTAACGGAAAAACCATCCAGCTAAAAGCTGGCAAAAATATGATTCCATGAAAACGCGCACGTCCTTTTTTTTATTTTTTTTCGTATGTGCAACGATACTTCAAGCTCAACAGACGAAAAAACCGAGGCCTAATATTCTCTGGATTACTTGCGAGGACATGAGTTCACATTTGGGGAGCTATGGAAACACGCTGGTAAAAACACCAAATCTCGACGAGCTAGCCGCACAGGGTACTAGGTACAAGTATGTATTTGCAACGGCCGGCGTGTGCGCACCAAGCCGTTCCGCCATCATCACAGGAATGTACCAGCAATCCATAGGCACCCAGCACATGCGGACGCCATTGTTTCCCGGGAGCAAGGATGCTTATCCACCAGGCTATGTCGGATATTCTGCCGTAGTTCCAGCGAACGTAAAATGCTTTCCCGAATACCTACGCGCCGCAGGATACTATTGTACTAACAACGTCAAGGAGGATTATCAATTCGAAGCCCCGCCAACGGTGTGGGATGAAAGCAGCAAAAACGCGCATTGGCGAAACCGGAAAGAATCAAGCCAGCCTTTCTTTTCCATTTTTAACTTAATGGTCACGCATGAATCACAGGTATGGATGCGAGCCAAGGAACCTTTGCTGGTGGACCCGAAGGACGTAACAGTGCCACCGTACTATCCCGACGTTCCCGCAGTCAGGCAGGATATCGCAAGGCATCTTTCCAATGTCATGGTAATGGACCAACAGGCAGGTGAAATCTTGAAACAGCTGAAGGAGGATGGCTTCGAAGACAATACTATTGTTTTCTTTTTCTCAGACCATGGTGATGGATTACCATTTGTTAAGAGGGAAATTTACGATCGAGGTATACGCGTGCCCATGATCATAAGGTTTGGAAAGAATTGGAATTCCCTTAACCCTTCCCCGGGCAAACAAGGTATCGTCGATGAGCAATTGATAAGTTTTGTTGACCTTGCACCTACGGTGCTTTCAATTGCCGGTTGTGAGGTGCCCAAACACCTGCAGGGACAAGCTTTCCTGGGTCAGGCAAAGTCACAGCCTCGTAAGTACATTTTTGCAGCCCGCGATAGAATGGATTCCGAGTACGATCGGGTAAGAGCCATTCGAGACAAACAGTTTTTGTATTTGAGAAATTATATGCCTGATAAGCCTTATTATCAGAAAATCGCTTACCGGTTGCAGCAGCCGATGATGCGGGTGATTCTTAAAATGAAAGAAGAGGGTAAACTTAATGATCAGCAAATGCTGTGGTTTCGTGATCAAAAGCCGGATGAAGAACTCTACGATTGTGAGGCTGATCCATTTCAGTTTAACAACCTTGTAGATGATCCCAAGTATAAATCGAAGCTTGGAGAATTGCGAAAAGCATATGCTCGGTGGATCAGCAAAACGGGAGACATGAGCGAAATAGACGAGCCGGCGATGGTCAAGAAATGGTGGAGTGGTAAACCAGAGCCGCCTGTTACCGACAAACCAACAATCACAATGCAAAATGGTGTTGTAGCGTTATCAACGGCGACGCTAGGTTCTTCTATCGGGTATAAATTCAAATGGAACGATGACTGGAAAGTATATACCGGGGCGCTGAAAGCAAATGCAGGCGATACATTATATGCGATTGCCCAGCGTATAGGGTATCAACGAAGCGAAATATCATCACTTCCGCCGGTTAAATGAGGTCGAGGCTTGCCATAGCGCTTCTTGCTGTGCTGTCGCACTTTGCGTTAATTGGCATTTCGCAGGAAAGACCAAATATCATTTATATACTGGCTGATGATCTGGGCTACGGCGACATCGAACCGTTCGGACAAAAATTAATCAAGACCCCAAGCCTAATGCGCATGGCCCGTGAAGGCATGGTGTTTACGGACCATTATGCAGGCACGTCTGTCTGCGCTCCATCACGCTGCGCATTGATAACGGGGCTTCATACCGGTCACGCTGAGGTGAGGGGAAATATGCAAAATTCAAGCGACGGAGGCCAAATTCCAGTCTCGGATCAGGCTGTGACAGTAGCTGAACTCCTAAAAACGGCTGGATATGCGACGGCAATAATAGGTAAGTGGGGATTGGGTAACGTTGGCACTACTGGCGATCCGACAAAACAAGGATTTGACTTTTTTTATGGCTACAGCGATCAGGTTCTAGCTCATAATCATTTTCCCGAATACCTCTTTCGCAATTCTAAAAAGGAGTTTCTTAGAAACGAAGTTACTTATCTCGATTCATCAGCCTGGCACAAAGGCCTCGGCAGCATCACAAAGAAACGAATCGATTTTGCCGACGAATTGTTTACGATAGAGGCCTTGAAGTTTATTACGGAAAATCAAAGCAGAAATTTTTTCCTGTACCTTCCGTACATCATTCCTCATGCAAACGACGAAGCGTTAAAGGGCGATCAGTACGAAGCGCCCACTCAGCGTGAATATGCATCCGCCGCCTGGTCGAAAGATGAAAAAGACTATGCCGCGTCTATAAGTTACTTAGATGGCTATGTCGGCAGAATTCTTAACCATCTCAAAGCGCTAAACCTGGACAAGAGTACGCTGGTTATATTTACGAGCGATAATGGACCCAGGGTAGACAACATGAGATTCAAAAGCTCCGGTCCATGGCGAGGATTTAAGAGGGACTTGTACGAGGGTGGGATGCGCGTTCCGTTCATTGCGTGGTGGCCGGGTCATATAAAACCAGGCAGCACAAGCAAGCATGTCTCAGCATTTTGGGATTTCTTGCCGACGGCATGTACGCTGGCCGGCGTCACACAATCTTACACTACGGATGGGAAGTCTTTCGTCGCAACACTAACTGGAACGGGACAACAGCCGCAGCACGATTACTTATATTTTGAATTTCACGAAGGCGAGGGTGCACAAGCAGTTAGGAGAGGAAACTGGAAAGCTGTAATCCGAGGCGTCAAAACGAAAAGTCCACAGCCATTGGAATTATATGATCTTGGGAATGATCCTGCCGAAAAAAATAACCTGGCAGGCCAGCGACCGGATAAAGTGATGGAAATGAAAGAAATCATGATTCGTGCGCGCAAGCCATCTGTTAAATTCCCATTCTATGCAGAGATCAAGAGAGAATAGGGGAAATACCTCACGTCTGCACCGGGTAAATATCACAATGGTCAGGTAGACACCGGTTCGACTATGCGGCCAAAAAAACTGTATAGGAATTTTCTTACCTTTTCCGAAAAAACATTTTGGTTCATAAAATAACCTTTTTTGATTGATGAAATTGATTGCGCGAAACACACACCGCGACATCGCATACTTCTACCTGGGATTGATTATATCCTTTTCAATTTCCGGAATATTTCTGAACCATCGTCAGGCATGGCATCCAAGACGGTACATATGACTCCCGGGCGTTGACCATTCCAGTCCCGGTAGGCAAGGAGGCAATCAACGAAGAATTTATTACGCGGTTTACAAAAGAACATAACATTAATGACGACGTCAGACGGTTTTTGTTGATGGTAATACGTTGAGGATCTCCTATGTAAGACTTGACGTCACCATCGATGTCACAACTGTCACCACAGGCAAGGGAGAATTAGAAAGTTATCGCACGGTTCCTTTCCTGGGACAAATGACGCAATTGCATCTGGATACTGGCAAGTGGTGGATATATTATTCTGATCTTTTCGGTGTTGGTATGCTCACCATCGCGACTACCGGTATGTTCATTGAGCGCGGCAGAAACAGTTTCAGATCGAGAGGGTGGGAGCTTGCGCTTATCGGAATTATTTTTCCCCTGATTTTTCTCTTTTTGTTGTCATAGCTTTTTACAATCTGCGGAATGATCAAGACAAGATCAGGTCATAGCGTTGTTCCTTCAACGGTTTGCCAAAGGCAGTCGAATCGGTTTCTTCTGTAAGGACAAAACCTTTACTCCTATACAGGTGTACCGCCGCCTGTTGCTCATGCGTAGTCCATAGGAAGGCACTGCGATATCCGTTCGAATGAAAGAAATCCATAAATAGATTCATTAGTTTTCGTCCTAGCCCGATTCCACGATATTCAGGCAAAAGAATAAAATACCGAAGTTGAGCGGCATTACCCGGCCGATGCATCAACAGGAGAAATCCAACGATTTGACCTCGATGCTCGCAAACCCAAACACAATCTTTTGAACTGTCATATTGCTGATAAAAATCGTGCAATCCTGAGGCTACATAAGATTCAAAAGAGATACCGAAATTATGCTCCTTGCTATAAAGCGATCCATGAAGGTAGATCACGTAACCAATGTCTCCCGGACGCAAGGTTGTTCGAATGTTAATATCGGAGATAGAAATTATTTCTTTCATGTTGTTAATAAAAATAAAATACTTGCTTTTGTCAAGTATTTTATAATTAAATTAGAAGTCAATTTATCTCAAGCATAATATTTGTATGCCTTTAATTCGTTACATTACTCAAATTCGAAGTTTCAACCGATTTTATACCAGTATCATCGGCCTTCTTGAAAAACACATCCTTGAAAGTCCGTACTCATTGTCGGAAGTACGAATTTTGTTTGAAATAGACAGCAGGAGCGTCTGTACCGCCAGGCAAATTAAAGAAAGCATTAAAATGGATGAAGGATATTTAAGCAGGTTGGTTGAGAAATTCGTTGCCGACCGCCTGGTCATGAAAAAGAGATCTCGAAAGGATGCTCGTGTTTATGATTTATCACTCACCCCAAAGGGGAAGCGGATTTTCGGAAAATTAAACAACGCATCAGATAATGAAGTGAAAAATTTGGTATCGGGTATAAGTCAGCGTGATCTTCATTCGCTCGTTGGCCATATGAAAAGCATTAAACGAATTCTTTCAAGAGAATAGTACAATATTTCGCGCAACAAAGAAACTGACAGCTTGAAGAACCAAACGTTAGCTAATAAAATTAAAGATGGCCTATTTGATCAATGGAATAATAGTGCATGGATATTGTAGTGATTCACCCCAATTTTTTTTTGTGCTTAAATTATCTGAAAGTAGTTAGCACTGTTTGAACTTAGTGTGCAATTTTTTTTTTACTGCGTTTGATGTTATCATGCTCAAAAATCAAGTTCTAATTATGACACAAGATATGATTCAGCCTGTTCCCAGGCATTACTGCCATATTCAACAAGCGACTGAAGTTTGTGGCTTCACCATGTCCTCTGATAAGATGACATGCTCTTTGCTAAGAACGCTTGCTGCATCGAAGCCAGGTGGCAGGTTTCTCGAACTGGGCACCGGCACCGGGCTTGCAACCTCATGGATACTGGATGGCATGGATAGCCATTCCTCTCTTGTTTCGATAGACAATGATAGCACGTCGCTCGACATTGCGAGAGACTTCTTGGGTACAGACACACGCCTGGAGCTAATTCTGACCGATGGTGCCGAATGGCTGATCAAAAATAGACAGAGCAAATTCGATTACATCTTTGCGGACACGTGGCACGGAAAATACCTCATGCTGGACGACACGCTTAACATGGTCAACAGGGGCGGCTTCTACATCGTCGATGACATGATTTCGCAGGCAAATTGGCCGGAAGGGCATCATGAAAAGGCTAGTAATCTCGTTCATTACCTGGATGCCAGAACGGATTTCTTCTTGGCAAAACAGGCTTGGGCAACAGGAATAATTGTCGCTGTTAGGAGATAACTGAAATGCCTGCTTGCAGATACTTCAGTCCCACTGCATAACCAGTTCCATTCGTACATCTGCTGTTTGAAACGGGCTGTCAGTGAGTTCTACCCGTTCGAATCCGTACTTCTCGTACAACCCCAGGGCTGCCCGTAATTGATGATTTGAAAAAAGTATGACCTTCTTCGCCTTAAGCTCACGGGCTTTGTTCAGGCATCTTTCGATCAGTAGGTTGCTGATACCCTTGCCTTGCCAGCGTGGAATAACGGCCATTTTGGCCAACTCATAAACCCCGTCGTGCTCGTTAACCAGCGCAGCGCTGCCTACTATTATACCGTTAGCCCTGGCGAGATATATTACGCCTCCGGAATTGAGGATTGTCCCACGAGGGTCATCTAGAATACGAAGATCGGGTTCTTCCGTAAGATGATATCGGTCGAGCCATTCCAGGTTTATCCTTTTGAATTCCGGCGCATAATAGTCGGCATAATCAATTAGCTCAACCATTTGATAAAGCTAGTTTCACTCATATCTCAAAGACTGCACCGGATTGGCCCTGGCTGCCTTGATGGTGTGATAACTAACCGTAATAACAGCAAGTAACAGTGATGCTATGCCTGATACGATGAATATTGCGACACCTATGTTTGTTCTGTATGCAAAATTGTCCAGCCATTGATTGCCGAAATAATAAGCCACGGGTATGGAAATTGCAAAGGCGATTAAAACCAGAATAGAGAAGTCCTTAATCAACAATGTCACCAGTTCGAAGGTGGTTGCGCCGTTGACTTTTCTTACACCTATTTCCTTCTTCCGACTTTCAGTAGCATAGGATGAAAGACCTAGCAATCCAAGGCAAGCGATAAATACGGCGAGCACCGAAAAATATTGAATCGTCCTTCCAAACTTATCCTCCTTGCGATAAAGCTTATCGAAATTCTCATCCATGAATGCATAACGGAAAGGACTTGCCTCAAACTGGTTAGTCCATTCTTTTTGGATTGACGCTATGGTTACCGGCAGTTCATTTGACTTTACCTTCACGCTGAGTACGTTGCCACCCAGTCTCATAACCAACGGCTTGATGGGAACATAAAGAGGCTGGTAATGGAAATCCTTAACCAGTCCAATGACGGTCCCCGCAGCTTGATTCTGACCAGTTATTTGTGTTAAACTCCTGCCGACAACATCTGTACCCCACCCAAGCGCCTTGGCGGCTGACTCATTTATGATATATCCTACTGAATCAGTTGAATTACCGATCTTGAAGGAATGTCCTTCGACAAATTCGACGTCCAAAACTTTCTCAAAGTCATGGCCAGTAAACATTACACTAAACCATTGCTGTTGCTCAGCCGGTGTACCCGTGGGAACAAACCCGTTCTCTATTACTTCTTCTTTTCCAGGTACACTACCACCCAGCAGAGTGACTGCCTGTACTTCTGGAATTTTGGAAACTTCCGCCTTAAATCCTCCGTATTGGTTAAGCTGGTTGAATCCAAAATCGATCATTAAAATTTGATCCTTGTTGAATCCCATGTCCTTGTTGTGGATGTAGTGAAGCTGTTTATAGACAATCCCTATGCAGATGATGAGGGAAATGGAGATGACAAACTGAGTTACGACCAACGCCTTGCGCAGGAAATTCTTGCTTCCGGCGATACCAGTATTTCCTTTCAGGACCTCCGTTGGTTGAAACGACGATAAGACAAATGACGGATAGCTGCCTGCAACGATCCCCACAATAACAGCCATAATCAGCAGGCTTGCTCCCAGCTGAATATTATTTAATAAGTTGATTTCAATCTGCTTCCCGGTAAGCTCATTAAACCACGGCCTGGCTAGATAAATTATGGCAATCGAAATGACTAGCGCCAACATACTTGTCAAGATAGCCTCGCCCATGAATTGCGACACGAGCATTCTTTTGTGGGCACCCAGCACCTTCCTCAATCCAACTTCCTTACCCCGTTTTGACGCGCGAGCCGTAGCGAGATTCATGAAGTTGATAATAGCAATCAGTAAGATGAGAATGGCAATGAATGAGAAAAGATAAACATGCTGAATATTGCCGTTTTGTTCAAACTCGAGTTCCAGGTGCGAAGTCAAATGAACATCATCCACTTTTTGCATTCTTAACATAACACCGGTATCCGTCAGTGTTTCAGGGAAATGTGCCTTTACAAAATCCGGAAGCCCCTTACGGATCTTTTCGGCATCCTGCTCACTTTCCACCGTAAAATACATCCAGGCGGCTACCCAAGTCCACTGCGTTTCAAAGAATGTAGGGTTGTTTCCAAAGAAGGATTTAAATGTTTCGAAAGAGGCAATCATGTCAAATTGGAGATGCGTATTAGAGGGCAGATCCTCAATGACGCCGATAACCTCCAGATCTACGAAATTATTCAGGTTGATGCGTTTCCCCATCGGGTCGTCGTTTCCAAAGTATTTTTTAGCCGAACTTTCAGTAAGCAACAGTTCGTTCGGTCCCAAGAGCGCTTTTTTAGGATCTCCGTTGATAAACTTGAACCCATAGATCTCAAGGAATGAATGTTCAGCGAAAATAAAATTGTCTTCAAAGTACTCTTCATCCTCTAGTTTAAGTATTGGTGCCTGGCCCCAGCTTGCCGGTCTGAAGATCAAAGCAGCATTTGTAACTTCGGGAAAATCGTTCATCAGGTTGATTTTGGTTGGGAAGGGTACGGTCGCCGATTGTGAAAGGTGTGTCCCCATAGGAAAATCTTCGACGAGCCGATAGATCTGTTGATGATTTGTGAAGCTTTTTTCAAAGCTTAATTCGTCTTCAACAAAAAGCAAGATAAGTATACATGCAGCTATGCCTAAGGCAAGCCCCAGGGTATTAATAAGAGAGTAATATTTCTGCTGAACGAAACTCCGAACAGCAATCTTAAAGTAATTACGAAGCATGCTTTGGTATTAATAAATTGAATAAAATTTACGTGTTCCCTGAACGGTTCACAATGATATACGGTGAAAGTTGATAGAAGGCTGCTTTTTCGCCGTGAAAAATGGCATTAATCAGCGTGCTTCAGACCAGATGCAGGCATTACACGACGAAACGTTCCTTAGCAAAAATAATTGGCCCGTAGAAATTGAGCGGAACAATAGCAAGGGGACAACGTTAAAAATTCCGTAGTCCGATGTCAAACTAAAAAACACGAACATGGAAAGACACCAATTTAAAACTACGATCAATGCACCCCGCGAGAAGGTTTGGGAAATCCTTTGGGGCGACGAAACTTACCCGCGATGGACATCCGCGTTTGCCGAAGGCTCTCGCGCAGAAACTGATTGGAAAAAAGGAAGTAAAGTACTCTTCCTGGACGGAAAAGGTGACGGAATGGTATCAGTGGTAGCCGATAACGTTCCGAATGAATTTATGTCGTTTAAGCACCTGGGTGTGTTGAACAATGGCAAAGAGGACCTTGAAACGCCAAAAGAAAAGGGTTGGTCAGGCGCGATAGAAAATTATACCCTGAAAACGGTCAATAACAAAACTGAATTGACGGTAGATCAGGATATCGAGGGCGATTATAAAGACTATTTTTTATCTACATGGCCCAAAGCGTTGGAAAAGCTTAAGGCATTGGCCGAGGGCAAAGTCACCGAAGCAGGGGTGGGCGCCTCATCGTCACGGGCATCCCGGTAAAACTTATTCGTAATTCATAAGTCAACGTTCGGCGTTCGACAATGC
>JAICGJ010000086.1 GCA_025923195.1 Chryseolinea sp. | reverse complement strand
GTGATTGACAAGGCAAAGCTGCCTGACCGGGTGCTGGTCGAGATAAAATTTAATTGGTCGCATGGGCATTCAACACCTTATCTGGCCCTTACGCACGACAATACAACGGGCGCCATAGACAAAGGATTCTGGTCGCCGGACCCTAAGAACTACAAAATACAATGGATGGTGCGCAACGAGGATTTCTGGATACTCAGGTGGGGAGAACCGGATTTTATCCGCAAGCACATTGCTGTAAACAACATGAGTTACGTCAATGGATATCACATTGGTTCGGAGGGATACATTCCGGCCTTTGACTACTTTACAAGATCGGATGTTGGAAAGACATGGCAATACGCATTTGAACGTCAGTGGCTGTTTTACAGCTTGTGGGGACGACTGTTGTACGATGTAAGAACTCCTGATGAAACGTTTGAAGCTGCATTTAGTCAACGGTATCCGTTCAGCGACGGCAAAAGAATGCTTGACACGTACAGGCTGGTGAGTAGAATGCCTTTACGGCTGGCCTCGTTTTATGCCTCCACTTGGGACTACACCTTATACTCTGAAGGATTTATGGCCCCACGCCTTCCTGCAGGTGACTATGGCTTAGACGACGGTCATTCCTTATTCATTTCAATTGATGAACTCATCGATCACAAGGTTCTTGATCCTACTTATCTTTCAGTGAAAGATTTTGTCCAGAATATTTTGGAAATGCAAAAAATTCCAAAAGAGAAAATTGACCCGATTTCCCTGGCGCAACAATTGACAACGGATGCCGACAGCGCAATGTTGTATCTTGAAACGCTGAAAAAATTCAAGAGTCCCTTTAATGCTGCGTACAACCAGGAGTTGGACGATATCGAAACATGGGCGCTTTTAAGTCAATATTTTGGCTATAAACTGCGGGCTGCTGTCTCACTGGAATTGTTCAGGCGGCACGGTAAGACCAAAGACAAGGAAGGCGCGATAGACCACCTGAATACTTGTTTGCAGATCTGGCGTGAGATCTCCAATATCACAGAGCGAAATTACGATGAAGTGCCCTACTACAAATCACTTCGCCCAAAAGACAACCCGGACGAAGATTACTTTTCCTGGAAAAAATATTTGCCTCAGGTTGAACGAGATATTGAGACAGCAAGGGAAAGCGTAAGCTTGAAACACTAAGTTCAATAAGTAGCCAACGCGTCCTTTTCTCCCATTGCCACCAAGATTGATTTCAGGCCGTTCAAGTTTCTCTCAAGTACGACTTTAGCGTCTTCCGTTTCAATGTGACAAATGATTCCTATCAAGCCGTTGTAACCAGAGTCTTTCAAGGTTTTCAACATGGAAGCCTCTTCATCGCCTTCGCCGATGGTTAGTATTTTCGGACCGGCTACCCGCATGCCGTTAAGATTTACCGTTCTTAGATACGGCAACATTTGGGAAAGCAGGTTGGGGAATTCTCTTACTTGTAAATGCGCATGGTGGAAGTTGTATACGATGCCAACATCCTTAGACCCGAGCTTCTCAATGATTTTGACCTGATTGGCGGGCTCCCCGAACCAATCCCCATGGTTGTACAAGCTGATGGTACACCCGAGTTCCTTCGCGCGAGCTTCAATATAAGTGACTGACGCAACGGCTTTCTCAAGCTTTTGTTCGTCCGTCAAGCCTTCGAAGTGTTTATTGCTGAAGCCGAGCCAAAAGTCAGTCTTAACATTGTTTCGCCTAATAATATCAAGAAGCTGCTCATTGGCGTCATCGAGTATCTTCCCTGTATCTGTATCAATCCACAGCCACACAGAGGTAAGTTTAATTCCATGTTCATGAAGTGCTTTTATCTCGTTAGGAAAAGTTGCGAGGTGTTTCAGGCGCCAGTCGTACGCGAACTGTGTAAACCCCAGCTCCTTTAGCATATCGGCGCGCTCTTCCGGCGTTCTTTCAGCGCTATCGAAGGGTACCACGCACCAGGCGACAAGATTTTCTTTGTTAAACAACTTATCGTTCACCCCGCGCTTTTTCTGCGTGCTGCATGAAATCAAGAGCAATGATAAAATCAGAGGAAACGAAATTGATAAAAGTATTTTCATGTTTGGTATTAATACTAATTCTTGTCAAACACCCCATCGTAATTGCTTCCCATGTAGGAGCCCCATTTAATTTTCTTCTTGATCGGAATCTGGGTTGCTATGCGGTTTACCTGCATACCGTCGAAGGTGTAAGACTTTCGGACGTTTGTGCCATGGCAATATACGATATCCAATAGACCATCGCCATCCAGATCTCCTATCCAAGGCGTGGTGGAAATATTTCCGCCCTTATTCGGTTCGGTAATTTGTGTCACCTCCTTGGTCTTAAAATCCAGGATCACAAGGATATTGTTAAGTGTTTGCCGGTTGAACTGATCATAAATGTGTATGTTGACGCTCAACAAAGCTTCATCTCTACCGTCGCCCTCTAAATCTATCACGACAGGGGTACTGGTCTGATAAAAGCCGAGTGAATCTATAAATTCGGTATTCCCTGTAGCACCATTTACCATAACCTGCCTGCTCCACTCCAACTTGGGCCAGACACCTACCGCATAGCTTACGAAAAAATCAGGGATAGAATCCTCTGTAAAATATCCAGGAGCAATAGAACTGTACGCTTCAGTATCGGGCACCTTGACTGACCAGATTGGCTTATAGTTCTTTCCATCAAACGCAACAAGCTTTCCTTCGACAGCATTAGCAACTATATCTTCTACATTGTCACCATTGATATCGATCCAGACGGCGGGTGCAACATAGCCGTTTTTCGGACTTGAGTCTAACAGAACTGCGTCTGAGATGTCGCCCTTTAATACGGAAGAGAGGGATGTAACATATAAGTGGCCCCCAACGGTCTCACCACCGGTACCAAAAATAATTTTGTAGTCGCTACTATCACGAGTTGGAATTGCAGAGACAGACATGTAAATCTCGCTTTTGTCCGGCGAACTCGCTTTTGCAATCAACTTTCCGTCTTTGGCGCTAATGACGAGCAAATATCCAGGTGGCCTGTCCTTCGTCTCATGAGGTGCCGCCCAGACGTTACCTCCATTGGAGACAAGGATATCCTCTATCCCATCGTTATTCTGGTCTTTGATAAATTGTGCATTATAAAATGCATACCAATTTTCCTTATCGGTTTTTTTGTTAAAGCGCCATATTACTTTCCCTGTTTTACCATTGATGGCCATGAATTCAGCGGAGCGTCCATTGATTATCACGTCATCCACTCCGTCGCCTGTTAAATCCTTCAAAGATGCTGATCCGAAAATTTGGTCCTTTGCACCTACATGCCACAGCATCGTTCCATCTCGACCATCTACAGCGATTACGGCCGAATCGCATGCTTGAAATTCCTCGCGGCCTGCTCCAAAAATAACATCAAGAATGCCGTCACCGTTGAGATCCGATACCCGCGGAGACGAAAATGTACCCATCCCTTTATATTTCACCGACCATGACTTTTGTGCTAGAACTTCATAACAATGAAAATGGGTAACTACAAAAATCAAGAAAAATGTCATTCTACCGATAGATGAGGTTATCGCGATCCTCCGCCCTGCATTACAATGGAAGTTCATTTCGTTTCTGAGAAAGTCAGGTTCACGCAAAGATGGCCGAGAGTCCCCTTTAGAGGACTAAAGCAGATTTGGTGAGGTATGAATTTACTTTGATTCTTATTCAGGTGCAAGCGCGCGGGGTGCATTTCAAATTGTCGCACCTTATAATGTGCAATGTCATCCCTACGGGATTCTGGTGCAATGTTGATGATTTCTTCGACTACCAATATATCGCCCTTAACAGGGCTTAAATCCCGTTAGGGATTATATATCGGTAGTATTCGAACATCCCTTGTTCTAAGTCCTGTCAAGGACGAGATAATTCTCAACAGCGACAATTTGAAATGCACCCAGCGAGCGGTGTCGTTAAAAAATCAACGTCACAATCTCAATTGCGTTTTTTTGTACTTCTCTTGGAACTTGCCTGCGGCACCGGAACTACAGGCTCCAAAATGAACGCCATATCCGAACCGGTATAATTTGCATGAGACCCTGTGGTGTGTAAGTAAGGAAGCTTAATGCTGACAGACCCCGACGATGATTCAATTTGCTTTTCAGGTAAGAATTCGCCTCTCCATGTGTGATATAATCTCAACTTGAACTTGCCAGGCTTTAGAGAGCTAATGTGAATCGAATCACCGGCAACATCTGTTCCGGAATTAACTACCCATCCGAAAACCATCTCATTACTTCTTATAGCATAACCATGCCCACCGGGTATCATTACTTCCATAGGCGTGATACCCGTAAGCCGTTGAAAAGGAATCTGGTCTGTAAACTTTCGATATGAGGTCAGTTGTCCATTCACAATATTGTCGTTCAGTCTCCCGGAGTACGCCCACCAGAACGGACTCATAGCTGACCCTGTCGTTAACGTTACCCATAGTGTATTGTGATAGAGGGCAAGGTAGCCCGGCATACCAGGTTCATAAAACGTATGATCCCATCCCGTTTCGCCGATGATTACGGGCTTCTCGTAACTATTCCAGATCTTCGTGATTTGGCCTGCATAATTCTTATAGCTATGGGTTAACGGATGAATATCCGCCGAATCAAGACTTGCGCTCTTCGTAATTGGGAATCCCTGGGCTTCATAAATTTCCCTTCCTGCAATGTCAAAGATCTGGTATCCTTCATGCCAATACTCTTTGATACCACCGCTTCTAGTTCCAGTAGTCAGATGGTTGTACGGGTCATGCTTCTTAAAATAATCCTGTACTTGGCCCGCCCACTTGGCGGCTCCGAGGCTATCGCCCGAAACCCACCCATCCGTGCCATTCACTTCATCAACTACAAACCAAAGTGCAAGTGACCTGCTGTAGCCCCATCGCGCAATAAAATAACGATAGAGTTTTTCCTGATATTTCCAAGCTTCCACGCTCCGATAAAAATCCTTAGCAGCACAAATCTGTTGGTAAGGATTGGTATACCATCTGATATTACCTCCACCCCATACGGTCTCCGATAAATAAGAGTGAAACCAGAGATTGAGACTTAATAGCATGTCTCTCTCTTCCAACATTTCAAACAACTGATCCAGCCTTCCGCAAATATTCTGGTCATAGCGCCCCAGTCCACTTCCTATTGTTTCCAGCGGCGTGATGTAAGTGCTAATAAAATTCACACCCAAGCTTTTTAGTTCATCTAAATTCTCAGGCGTAACACGTCCGCTATTAAAGCCAGCGTAGTTATCATTGTACCAAAACCCCACGCCAAAGAATTGTGAACCCTCGGCATGCTGAAGATAACGCTTGTTGGAAGCAACCTGCAGCCAGCCTTTTCGCTTAGACGCAGTTGCCTTAAAGGTTCTTGTTTCATCCGCAACCTGTCCAGTTCTATCTTTTACGCTTACCTGATACTGATAAATACCGGTTTCAGCAGGGGAAAATCTGACTTGCCAATACATTCCCTGTGAGTAGTTATAAAATCCAGGAATTTTCCATTCCCGACCCGTTGGCGATTTAAAAGTTGCGGTAATGTCTATCTCTTCAGGATCAAAAGGATTGGTGTAATTGGCTTTCAAGGACAGATCAATTTCAAATTTTTCATACTGTCCAACAGAGTCCTGACGCTGCCTGATATTCAGGATCTCGGGCTGCGCAACCACGGATGTCACGTGGCATGCAATGAATGTGACTAGGGCAAGCAGTTTATGGTGCGTCATTTGATAGGTGTTTTAAATAAAACTTTGCAACTTAGAGGTCCAAATCCTGCCATAGCTGGATCCTGTTATTCTAGTAGAGATGTTCAAACTTTTTGCGCAACCTCCAAAATACTGCGCAGAATTATTTCCAACCTTCAGTCTTAGATAATGGGTTGGCATCGACACTTCAAGCGGAACCTAACTACGGTTAAATTCCGGAATGACAATTTAAATATTCCACATTCGGCAGGAAGCGTGAATTGTAAGGTCGTTTTGATGTTGAGGCAAACCGCTAAAATGCAGGGTAAACCGAAATCCTACTGAGATAATGCATTGCCTCGTATTTTTGATTTAGTTTAAAGAAATGATAAGTAGAATTTCATTCCTGATTATATGTGGAGCACTCGCCGCAAGGCTCCTGTTTGCTCAGGAAAAGCCCTTATTCGAATCGTTACCTCCTTCAAAGACTGGAGTGACCTTTAGAAATATGTTGAAGGAATCGCCCAAGTCAAACGTGCTGACATACGAATATTTCTTTAATGGTGGAGGAACTGCTGTTGGGGACATTAACAATGATGGCCTCGATGACATTTACTTCTCCGCCAACATGGCGCCCAACAAGCTGTATCTGAATCAAGGTGGTTTCAAATTCACTGACATCACAAAATCTGCTGGCGTAGTTTGCAACGATGGGTGGAAAACCGGCGTTACCATGGCCGACGTTAATGGCGACGGTTTCTTGGATATTTATGTTTGCTATTCCGGGAAAGGTGATCCTGACAAGCGAAGAAATAAACTTTTCATTAACAATGGCAACCTAACCTTTACCGATAAGGCGAAGGAATACGGATTGGATGATCCCGGCTACGCGACTCATGCTTCATTTTTTGATTTTGATCGCGATGGCGACCTCGACATGTACCAACTCAACCATAATGTTGTCGTAATACGGGAATTTCAGTTTGCAAAAGCGAAGGAGACACGTGACCCCTATGCGGGCGACAAATTGTTTAGAAATGACAATGGAAAATTTGTCGATATCAGCGAGGAAGCTGGTATAAAAGGTAATCCGCTCGGTTTTGGTTTAGGAATAACCGTGGCAGATATTAACAAAGATGGCTGGCTCGACATGTATGTCTCCAACGATTATGTAGAACCCGATTATCTGTACATCAATAATCATAACGGTACGTTTACCGACAAAATGACGGAGTACATGCAGCACATTTCACATTTCTCTATGGGATGCGATGTAAGCGATATTAACAACGACGGATGGCCCGATATCTTTACTGTTGATATGCTTCCTGAAGACAATAAGCGCCAAAAGCTTTTGTATGGACCTGAAAACTATGAGCATTTTTCTCTGATGGTGCTCAATGGATTCTATTTTCAGAACATGCGCAACATGCTTCACTTGAACAATGGAGATGGTACCTATAGTGAAATTGGCCAGTTTGCCGGAATCTCAAAAACAGATTGGAGCTGGGCACCGCTGTTTGCAGACTATGATAACGATGGATTAAAAGATCTTTTTATCAGCAACGGTTACTACCGGGACTACACCAACAGGGATTTTCTCAAATACAAAGGCGATTACTATTTCGAGAAGGGAAAAGCGAAGGAAAAGGCCGACACCTTCCATCTTGTTAGCTCAATGACATCGACACCCGTGCATAATTATATTTACAAGAACAACGGCGATCTCACGTTTACCGACAAAAGTAATGAGTGGGGATTTAAAGATCTCAATTTTTCCAATGGTGCAGCATATTCAGACCTTGACAATGACGGTGACCTTGATCTGGTTATCAACAACGAAAATGCTACCGCATCAATTCACAAAAATCATTCCCGGGAACTGCACCCGGAAATGAATTACCTTCAGTTGGATTTGACAGGCGCTGAGAAGAACACAAAGGCCAATGGCGCAAAGGTGACGTTATACGTTCAGGGAAAAACGATGTATATGGAAAAGATTCCATCCCGCGGATTCCAATCTTCGGTAAGCGACCGGATCCACATTGGATTGGGCAAGTCGGACATGGTGGATTCCCTGCAGGTCACTTGGGTGTCCGGAAGAAAGACCGTGCTGCACAACCTCAAAGTTAACCAAGTATTAAAAGTTGCCGAGGATGTCAACACAAGGAAACACACGTCTGTCCTCACGTCGACGATTTCTGAACCCCCCTTTGTTCCGACCGAGCCGCCGATCGATTACATTCATGCGGAGGAAGGCTTTAATGATTTTAAACGGCAGCCCTTGCTAATGACAATGTTAACTACGTGCGGACCAGTGATGGCACAGGGAGATGTAAATATGGATGGCCTTCAGGACGTTTTCGTGGGAGGGGCAAAGGGAAACCCTGGAAAAATCTTTGTCCAAAATAAACAAGGAACGTTCGATGAAGTGGTAGCGAATGTATTCAGCAGGTTGTGCACTGATGCCGATGCACTCTTCTTCGATGCCGACGGAGACAAGGACCTTGACTTATACGTGGTCAGTGGCGGATACAATGATTATGATGCGAACGACAAGGCCCTCAAGGACAGGTTGTACATGAATGACGGTACAGGAAAATTCACAATTGCAACGGATGCCTTACCCGACATGGGCGTCAGTAAATCATGCGTTTCTGCGGTGGATTTTGATCATGATGGAGATCTCGACCTGTTTGTGGGAGGAAGGGTAATTCCCGGTAAGTACCCCGTTACCCCAGAGAGCTTTTTGCTAATAAATACGAATGGACGATTTAAAAACGCCACGGCATCGATCGCTCCTGATCTGGCGTCAATAGGCATGGTGTCTGACGCAAAATGGATCGATGCAAATGGTGATGGCTGGCAAGATCTTATCGCGATAGGTGAATTTATGCCTATCGAAATCTTCATCAACAAGCAAGGTAAAGGGTTGGATCGTTCAACTGAAAAATTTTTCGACCGCGACCTGAGGGGATTATGGACAAAAATGATTGTTTATGACTTTGATAAAGACGGCGATGATGATATTATTGCTGGCAACCTAGGACTGAATACGCAACTAAGGGCAAGCGAAAAAGAGCCACTAACACTGGTCTATAAAGATTTTGACAACAACGGTTCCGTTGATCCCATACTGAATTATTTTGTGCAAGGTAAAGAATATCCCTTTCCGTCGCGGGATGAATTGCTAGATCAGATGTATAGTATGCGGTCCAAGTTCACCGACTATGCGTCCTATGCAAATGCCACGATCAAAGATATCTTTTCCGAGAACGATCTTAAGGATGCCAAGAACTTGACAGCTACAATGCTTGCAAGCGTATACCTGGAAAACAAAAACGGAAGTTTTGTGGTCCATCACCTTCCACACGAAGCACAGTTTTCACCTATATATGCAATGACCCTGGTGGACTACAACAACGACGGTAACATGGATATTGTATTCGGCGGTAATCAGACGGCGGTCCGCATCCGCGTAGGGGTGATTGATGCCAACTTCGGGCAGCTATTTGAAGGGGATGGAAAGGGTAATTTTAGGTACGTTCCACAGCCCAAATCCGGATTAAGTATTATAGGCGACGCCAAATCACTCCAAACCATTACGATCAAAGGCCAGACCTATGTGCTCGTGGGAATAAACAACGTAGGTGTTAAGGCATATAAACTCAAGCGAAAATGAGGGCGCGAAAAAATATTCTAGTGGTATCGTTACTCGTTGTATCAGGGATGGTCTGGGGCCAAAAACTAACCCGGAATCAACAAGAGATTCAACTGTTAGCTGATAACGTTTTTAATCTGTCAGAAGTAATGCTTCATGATGTGGCTGCGCCAGTTACAGCAAGTCGTTTTTATGCTTATGCCTTGCTGGGAGCATATGAGGCAACGCACTTCGCTACGGGGCGTTTGCCAAACATCAACGAGAGATTCAATACTAATCCTGAAATAAAACCACCTGCTGTTCCTAAAAATTTTAACCTTTCGCTGGCTGCTAACTATGCATTGCTGCAAGTGGGCCGTAACATCATGCCATCAGGACAATTGCTTGAAGAAAAACAAAAAAATCTTGTTGCCTATTTTAAAAGGAAAAAAAGAATTCCTGAGGCTGACTTGAAGGACAATATTCGCTACGCCGAGGAAATTTCACAACACGTTATAGCCTATGCAAAAACTGATGGATATAACAAGTTAAGTACTTACACGAGATATACTCCCAGTAAGAAAGAAGGTCATTGGTATCCAACCCCACCAGAATATATGAGCGCCATTGAGCCTCAGTGGCAAACGGTTAGGACTTTCTTCCTTGACTCCGCGAGTCAGTTTGCTCCGCCCCCACCCGTTCCGTTCAGCAAGGATTCAACAAGTGAATTCTACAATCTGATGAAAGAGGTTTACACCATGAAAAACAATCTCACCAAGGAGCAACTGGAGATAGCGAATTTCTGGGACTGTAATCCGTTCGCAGTTGACTATTCAGGCCACATGGCAATTGGACTCAAGAAGATCTCTCCAGGAGGCCACTGGATGGGTATCGCCGGAATTGCCTGCAAGAAAGCTGACATATCTCTCGATTCAGCGATTCTCGTTCACACTGTTGTAGCGCTTACTCTGCACGATGCTTTTATCAGTTGCTGGCAGGAGAAATACTTTAGCGATCGCATACGTCCCGAGTCAGCAATCAACATACTAATGGATCCTTCGTGGAGGCCAGTTCTTCAGACGCCGCCGTTTCCGGAATATACCAGTGGTCATAGCGTTGCATCCGCTTCTGTTGCCGTTGTCTTAACGTACTTACTGGGCGATAATTTTAGTTTTGTGGATACTTCTGAGATCTACTTCGGGCTGCCAGCCAGGGAATTTAAATCCTTTTATCAAGCCGCTGATGAAGCGGCAATTTCAAGGTTATATGGAGGAATTCACTTCCGGGATGCCTGCGACTACGGCGTCAAGCAGGGAAAGCAAGTTGGACAATTTGTGTTGAGCAATCTTTTTGATTTGCAGGCGAAGCAGCATTAAAGTGAGTTGATCTGATTTTGTACAAGTACAACTGCCTGGATCCGAGACATCAGTCCACAAAGCAGCAGCCAAAAAAGTAAAGGTGCACGTCTGATCAATCTGGTAGGGGGTTGGATCAAATTGTATGGATTATTTTTATTGAATTATACATTGGTTATTTGGATCTCTTCTTAGATTTAATAATCAAACGTTAGCAGTCATGAAAATACAATATCACAACTTGTACACCCATTTCCTTTTCACTACGTCCAATCGAATACCGTTGATAGAAGAAATACACAGACCGAGAATTGAAAAATATATCACTGGCATCGTCAACAACAATGACTCAAAACTCTATTCGATTTATGCCAACCCAGAGCACGTTCATTTCCTTGTCTCGCGGTCACCAAGGATTTCGGAAACAATGCTGGCAGACGTAATAAGTGAAAGTAGTGAGCGGTTTATCAATGAAAATAAATTATGCAACGGCCGGTTTGCCTGGCAACAATCAGGATGTGCCTTTTCCGTATCGAAATCCGATGTGGATAAAGTGTGCAAATACATTTTGAATCAACCCCAACACCATCGAAAAATCACTTTTGCTGAAGAATATGACACCTTGATGAAGTTTTATCAAAGGACGCTAAGGTGGGAAATATTATAAATCTTGATGAAATGCCCGCTTGAAGAATAAGGTAATAAGGTCTGGTATACCCAATGCCGTTTGCTACGAAGGTAATAAGGTAGGTTAGTCGGCAATTCTACTAATTGTGCGAAAATGTCTTGGCAGGATTTAATGTCCGAGCGAAGGGAGCGAAGGCACTATGTCAATTGCATGGAAAAGAAATTCTATGAAAGTACGAATTGACAGCCGCCACTTTGAGTGAAGACACACCATTAGCTTGCTCTTTATCGGTGGCCTCACGCAACCTTAGTGCCTTTAGCGATAGAACTTTAGCATTTACGCCGACCCTTATTTCCTAGGACGCCGAAGTGGGAAAATAAAATAACTCTTTGATGATATGCCCGCTTGAAGAATAGGTAATAAGGTCTGGTATACCCAATGCCGTTTGCTACGAAGGTAATAAGGTAGGTTAGTCGGCAATTCTACTAATTGTGCGAAAATATCTTGGCAGGATTTAATGTCCGAGCGAAGGGAGCGAAGGCACTATGTCAATTGCATGGAAAAGAAATTCTATGAGAGTACGAATTGACAGCCGCCACTTTGAGTGAAGACACACCATTAGCTTGCTCTTTTATCGGTGGCCTCACGCAACCTTAGTGCCTTTAGCGATAGAACTTTAGCATTTACGCCGACCCTTATTTCCTAGGACGCCGAAGTGGGAAATAGAATAACTCGTGATGATATGCCCGCTTGAAGAATAAGGTAATAAGGTCTGATAAGGATCTAATGACGTTTGCTACGAAGGTAATAAGGTAGGGCAGTGGGCAATTCTACCAATTGTGGAAAAATATCGTTTTGCAGGCTCGTACTATTGGTGACTGCGTCCACCTTATTACTTAGTAGCTATCGCTGGTCATCTACTCAACCTTATTACCTTATCCCACATAGAATTGACACTTGTATAAATCAACAATTGGAAATTGAAACCGTTCTAGCCATTTCCTTGTACCTGCACAAAGCATTAGCCCAGCGCATTTGATCGATCGTGCGACATTCCGGTTCCAGGAGCTGCGGCGAGGCTATGAGAATGCAAATAACCTTTGCCCGGCTTGTTGCGACATTTAGTCGGTTGGGACTGTAAAGAAAACTCATCCCGCGAGGCGCATCCTCAGGCGTGGAACATGTCATGGAATAAATCACCACTGGCGCTTCCTGACCTTGAAACTTATCTACTGTCCCAATTTCAACACCCGGCAGTCTTCCCCTGAGTGCGCTGACCTGCGCATTGAATGGCGCAACGATCAGGATATCTTCCTTTCGCAGCCGCCGAGTTTCCCCCTTTTCGTTAGTCCAGTCGACCGCATCAAGCAATTTCCCTACGACTGAAACGATGACCTCTATTTCCTCAGGAGATTTGTTCTGATTGCCTTTGTGGATTACAGGCAAGTAAAAGAGTCCGGCACCATCGAAAAGCGTTGTGCCTGTAATAACTTGTTTCTCTAAACCTGGAAGTGACGTCAATTTCCCTTCATAGAATATCTCCGATGTAAACCTGCATATCTCAGGATGTAATCTCCGGGTCACGCCCAAAAACAGCCCTTTTCCTTCCGGCATAGTCGGATGTCCTTCGAGGAGATAGGTCAAGGCCGCTACATCGCTTCCTTCCGGATGTGATCCTTTTTGAGGCTGTTCCAATTGTTGTGGATCACCCAATAAAATCAGGTTTTTCGCTGAGCGCGAAGCGGCCAGAACCTGCGACAAGGACATTTGACCTGCCTCGTCAACAAACAGATAGTCCAATACATCGCGTGAATTGTCTTCCGCCCACAGCCATGCCGTACCACAAACAACTCTTCCATTATTCAATGCTTCAAGTGCTTTGTCTGACTTAGTGACCTCTGTGATACCATCGTAGGTCTCATCACCACTATCGTTGACTTTATGGAAAAACTCTATGCTATAATTCTGCGCTCGTCCTACCTTGATTGTCGCCTTAGCGAGATTTCTGATCACTTTGTGACTAACTGCGGTTATCCCGATCTTCTTTCCGAGTTTTGCCAACGCAATTACCATATTCGCTCCGGTATATGTTTTACCTGATCCGGGCGGTCCCTGGATTGCCAGATAACTCCGGTCAAGATTAGTAGCAAGGCGGATCGCCGACGTCACGGCGTCTTCGCCCGGCAATGAATATGCACCTTCAGCCCCGTCCTTCATTTTAGGTTTACGCTTCATGATCAAATCCTTCGAGGCATAATAAGGCCATGTATGCCCTAATCCATCCTCATCAATGGCGGTTGCTAGATCCATGAGCGAAGTTTCCAATGAGCCGGGCGGTACTCTCTCTGAAACATGAATAGCTGCCGGATGTATGTTGACTGATTTTTCTGTTTTCTTTATGTCGATCGTGTAATTTTCAAGAGAGATGCCTTTAACGGTACCAATTTTTTCGCCTTTCACCTCATAGACTTCGTCATCTTCATCAATGCTGACTTCCTGCGGTGGATATTTATAGCGATGGGTGGCATTTCGTTCGCGTTTCTCTTTAGGAAGCGTTTCAATAAATTGTAAGCCGGTTATCGCTTTCCTTTCCTCCAATAACTCTTCATATTCAAGTTCATGGACCCGAAAAAATTCCCACCATGCACTTTTATCCTCTCTTCGGAAGTAGTCGATTTGATGTGCGAGCAGCCATTTGGCTTTTTGTTCTTCATTCCAGGTCAATGGATCATCGGGCAGCTTTTCTGTTAATGCTTTAAATAGGGCTTGTGAGCGCGTATCCAGTTGCTGAACATTTTCACTTGCCTCACCGGTTTCGATCTTTGGCCTCTGGAATATTTTTCCAGATTCAATGAGCTGCGCCCGAAGGTTCTCCAGCCAAACATGGAGGGCCTCTGTTGCGAGGCAGTCATCCTCATTATACTCCTCTACTGCTCTAATTGTTGTTTCAGGCAGAGAATAAAAAGAGTTGACCTCCAGCGCTATTTCCACTGACTTCCTTGCACTGCTTGCGTCATGCAGGTCTACCTTGCGAGCGTATTTTGTAAACTTTTCAAGTTCTTTTAGTGAATACGTCTCTACACTGGCGATCAACGCCTCCTTAAAGACGGAATGCAGGTCAATGAACCGTTCAGCGCGGAGCAAAACATCCACTTCCTTTTCAAATATCGCATGCACACGCGCCAGCCTTTTAATTGCAGCCGGCTCGTAAGGCGCGAAATGGTAGATATACATTCCGGGATATTGATTCCATCTTTCGAGAACAAATCGCATGAATTCCTGAAATGCTTTTTTTTCCTCCGCACGATTCTTTGACCATATTTTTTGATAGACTAAAGCACCGTCCTTTCCATACGCATAGCCCAGGAGGTATTCCAGTCCACCATCTTCAAAAAAAGCATCGCTCTCTATATCAAAGTATACATCCCCGGCTCCTGGTTCTGGCAACCGATTCAATCCACGGCCGGGTTCCTCAGCAAGGAGCTGGTGCAACAGCAAATTCTGAAGCCTTCCCTCCAGTTGAATTCTGGCTTGTGATTGCTTTCTGATAAAAGTTTCCTTGTTACCACGTTCTGGTTTGGATAACTCATCTGCCGTGGCAAATTGTTCAAGCGTCTGAATTTTTTGTTTCTGTAATTCAACGATATGCAGCGAACGGATGCCTGCCACGAGAGAAAGATGATCATCATGATGACGTTTTCTGTCACACACTTGCCACCAATTGCAAATAGCGCAATTTTCCACAGGATCAGGATAAGTTGCAGTTGGCGGGCCCGCTATCGTGGTCTCAAAATTTTTCTTTACCTGTTTATAATACGATTGAAATTCCGCGTACCGGTAACTTTCAACTGGAAAGTCTTCTCCAGGTTTAACGACATGCATTCTTTCAGGCTGGAATCGCTGAAGGTCTGCAAGCAAATCCGTATATAAACAAAGTTGAAGGATCGTGGCTGCCTTGGTGTTTTGCGAAAGTTTCGTGTCCTGCACCTCATATGACCAGTTCCCAAATTTGCTTTCACCAGGTACCTTGATGAGTATGTCTGCATACCCCATCCATTTTTTATCATCATCATCCAACCGCGCCTGAACAATAACATCTGCACCGAGGTCCATCGCTGCAATGGATGCAGCAAGCGGCTGGCCTTTTAAATTCGAGATTGATAATCCTCTCTTTTTCAAATATTCAATGTAGGCAGCTTCGTGCTCCTGCCCTCTCTGAATTAAAATTTCCAGCGATGGATCATACCACTTTGGTCTTTTCAATTCTCCCAGGGCAACAAGGCGATTTAGCTGGGTCAGGTGGCTGCAGCTCAGATGATTTGACAAATCCGTGGCCGACAACCTAAAATTTCCGGAAACGTGTTTCATAACGGATGCAAGATAGTTACAATCATCGAAGTGGCTTTTTAGATGTGTTCCGTCACTTTGTAATACTTTAACCATCCGCCTTCTAAAATCTAGCCACAAGGAGTTTCATAAGTATGTGTGTGTGCCCTATCATTTACAACCATCCATGTAAAGTGTTTTCTCAATGAACCTATTTTGAACAAAATTTCAATTATCTTAATTCGGCACAACCAGAGCCATCCCATGAAAAGCCTCATAATTCTTTTTCTTGTGTCTGTATCCCTGGCGGGTATCGCGCAACAGACTAAAAACGCAAAAAAAAATCCCAAGGCCAACGAATTCATGGTCATAGGATATCTGCAGGGTCGCAACGTTGACACCACCGCAATTCCATTCGGTCGACTAACGCACATTAATTTTTCATTTGCCATTCCAGCCAAAAATGGAGGAGGGCTTGATGCTCTCAGAAACTGGGACAAACTAATCGGCCTCGTAAAAAAGGCACATCAGAATAATGTCAAGGTATTCATCTCTATTGGCGGGTGGAGTATCGGCGATGCGCCCGGAGATGACAGCCGCTTTCATCGGATGGCAGAAACGCAGCAGGAGAGGAACTACTTCGTCACAAACGTCATGGAACTTGTACGGAGATTTAATCTGGATGGCGTGGACATGGATTGGGAATATCCTGATATCGAAAATCGTTCGGCTGAAGACTATGTGTTGCTGATGAAACAACTGGCCGATTCGTTGCACGCTCATAACAAAAAGCTCACGGCGGCTGTGGTTCATTATGGAAACCAGGGCGAAGGCACGAAAAAAGAAATTTTTGCAATCGTCGATTGGCTGAATCTTATGACCTATGATGACGATAAGGGACAACCTATACCCCATTCCCCCTACAGCCTGGTCGAAAAATCTGTAAACTACTGGATCAAGCAACGAGGACTCCCTCCTCAAAAGGCCGTGCTTGGTCTTCCGTTTTACGGAAAGCCACGAGGGAAGTTAACGCACTACAAAGATCTCGTAAATGCAGGTGCCGATCCTTATGCAGACACTTTTGATTCCGTATATTACAACGGTATCAATACCATAAAACAAAAAACGCAATTCGCACTCAAAGAGAAATTAGCAGGTGTGATGATCTGGGAAATTTCACAGGACCTCAACGACGACCGCTCGTTGTTGAAGGCTATAAACCAGGCAGCAGGCAAAGAGTAATTTTTAGCACCGTTCCATTAATGTCATCTATTTGTCTCCAAGCTTGGGTCGTAATACGCTTCAGTATTGTTCTTTTAGGCCTTTGCAGTTGCCGGGACGATCAAGCCAGAACATGGAGTGTCTACAAGGGGGATCCGGAAAGCTCAAGCTCCTCGCCCTTGAAGCAGATCAATAGAGAAAATGTAAAGACCATTTCCCTGGCATGGACGTTCTATCCTAACGATTCTCGAAAAAATTCGCGACCTATGAATAGCGAATGCAATCCGATCGTGATCGACGGAGTTATGTATGCGACCTCAGCCAGACATCGCCTGTACGCTATAAATGCAAGCACCGGCCAGCAGTTGTGGACATTCGATCCTTTCGAAGGTGGAGAGGGAGGTGGCGTATATCGCGGCGTTGCATATTGGGAAGATGGGGAGGACAAGCGGATTTTGTATACAGCTGGTGATAACCTTTTTGCACAAAACGCAAAGACTGGCGAATTGATAACCACCTTTGGTACCAATGGGAAAGTTAGTATGAACGAGGGCCTTCGAGGCGACCCGAAAAAGATTTCAGTCATTCCTACGTCTCCGGGAATCGTATTTGGCGATTTACTAATACTGGGTGCGGAAGTCTCAGAATTATATGGCGCCGAGCCCGGTTATATCCGTGCCTACGATGTTCGAAGTGGAAAACTCGAATGGACCTTTCATACGATACCTCATCCCGGGGAACCTGGGTATGAGACCTGGCCGAAAGATGCCTGGAAACATGTTGGTGGCGTAAACGACTGGGCCGGAATGAGTCTGGACAAAAAACGAGGTATGGTATTCCTGGCGCTCGGGTCGCCATCTTATGACTTTTATGGTGGCGACCGCATCGGACAAAATCTTTATGGCAACTCCGTTGTCGCTTTGGATGCGAGAACCGGGAAATACAAGTGGCATTTTCAGACCGTCCATCATGACTTATGGGATTATGATTTACCGGCGCCCCCTAACCTCGTGACGCTTGAACGCGACGGAAAAAAAATTGATGCCGTTGCTCAAACTACGAAGACGGGATTCCTTTTTGTGCTGGACCGGGATACAGGCCAACCGTTGTTTCCAGTGGAAGAAAGAAGAGTACCACCTTCGCATGTGTCCGGTGAACAAGCATGGCCCACCCAACCTTTCCCGCTTAAGCCGGCACCCTACTCACGCCAGCATATGACGGAAGACGACCTGACCAGCTATTCCCCTGTAGCTCATGATTCACTCCTGAAAAAGTTCAGGTCGTTGCGCTATGAGGGTCTGTTTACACCCCCGGATCCAAAGGGAACACTTATGATACCAGGTACGCGCGGAGGATCCAACTGGGGAGGTGGAGCATTTGATCGGGAAACCGGAATTTTTTACGTGAAGTCGTCGGACTCTCCTGAAATTGATCATTTACGAAAAGTGTCTCCTGAAAAGAGTTTTTCAAGACAGTCGCCCTTCAATCGAGGGAAAGCAATTTATATGAAGCACTGCTCCAGCTGTCATGGTCGCGACAGGAACGGAAACGAGCCCGACTATCCCCCCCTAAGGAATATCAAGGATAAACTTTCTAAAGATATCGCCATTAAGAAAATCATGGAAGGCAGCGGTAGAATGCCGGCATTTGAACAAATCCTTCAGGGTAGCGAAGACGCACTGGTCGCTTTTTTATATGATGTCACGACAGGCCGACCTTCCCGCGAGGAGGCTGATCTTTTCGAAGTTCATACCAATAGGCAGGCCGTTGATGAAAGTCCCGAGTCCTCGAGGGATACCGCCGTGATGTATTTGAATGTTACGCCATTCAGTCACTTTAACGATATCGAAGGCCGTCCTGCGCTTAAACCTCCATGGGGTCACCTCAATGCCATTAATCTGAATACGGGCGAATATGCATGGAAAGTTGTAATTGGGAACCGTCCCGAGCTGCAAGAAAAGGGAGGGCCGGAAACCGGGTCAGAAGGTTATGGCGGACCAATCGTCACGGCTGGAGGACTGTTGTTCATTGGTGGCACGCACGACAAAAAGTTCAGAGCCTACGATAAGGAGAACGGTGAATTGCTTTGGGAAACAACTTTACCAGCAGTGGCCAATGCAACGCCATGCACGTATTTCAGCAATGGTAAGCAATATGTTGCCATTTCAGTTGCAGGTGATGAGAAAAATCCCGCAGGGTCTATCATGGCATTCGCATTGCCGTGATTTTGGTTCCAAGGCTTTAATCCTACTTAACGAGCATCGTATGCCGTAACGTAGTATCGGGCTTCAATATCTCCATACGAAACAAGCCTTCTGGTTTTAAGCAAGGCATCTTTTCAACCGATTGATAGTAATCATGGCCGTTAACTCCGTTAGCGTCCGTAAGCAGATTGGCGTCCTTTCCAAAAAACAAAGGACGTTCATACTTCCAAGGAAGGATAAAGAGACTATCAGGTGAAATGTCAGAATCGAACCGGGTATTAGGGTCAAGGTAGTTTGAAAGTGGAGCACTTTGTAAAGCGTGGTCAAGATCTCTCGTGTGATCGTTTATTTGTGAAAAAGAATCATTAAAGCATAACCATGTGAGGAGTAAAATGATACCCACCACTTTCATTCGTACGTTCCCTAAATTTTTACATGCTGCCGTCATGCCCTGTGATCAATGTACAATTTATGAAACATTGGTAACATTTCGTCAATCCAAGGACCAAATGCCTTCAAGAAAATTTAGGAACGGGCTATTCAGCTTGGGAGCGACGGCTCGAATGATCATTTTCATCTTCGGCTATGACATGAGGCGAGATTCAGAATAAATAGTTTTATTCGGCAGCGACATCCTTATTCTGAACAGATACTTGGAAACTAATTTTTTGCGCGATGCGCTTTAATCTTTTCAGGACTTTCGACCTCAACATCGTTTACAAACAACATACTTTTGATTTGTTTGCCGGTTTCATCGTAGACGTTGAAGTAGCCTTCACGTTTCCCATTCACATACGGCCCCTCGGACATGACTTGTCCATTCAAGTAATAAGCGGAATATCGGCCATGCAATACCCCATGCTGGTACATTTCTTCAATGATCAGTTCCCCGGTTTCGTAATACTGTCGCCAGAGGCCGTGCTTTAGATCGTCGTGGTAGGATCCTTCTGCGACCAATATAGCTTGTTTGTTAAACTCTTTCCACTTTCCGTTCCGGGGGGTCTTATTATTAACTTTATCGATGAGCTTATCGAGCATTCTCCGAATTTTTGATTATCACAAACATGAGCAGAACAACTATGCTAATGGTGTGGATGGCATAATTCTAAAATAACATACCATTAAGAAACGTTTTATTTTCGTAATGATTGCAGAAATATTTAGATTCTCGGTGGACTGTTGATATGATCTATTACTTTTCGGATCCCTCGTTGAATTGCTCATGATTTTCCCTCGAGAATCCTCCTCACTGCATTAGGACAACGTTAACGGTTTTTTTATAATCAGCTATTTAGGGAACGACCATTTGCTCCAGTGAACAGCATGCAGACCGTCATTACTACTTTGAAAATTACGCACCGTTTGGATGCTAGTAAGCCGTAGCTCTAAATTCTGGTTTTACGCGTTTCTTGGAGGCCTGTTCGTATGCAAAAGCCACCGTTATTAAATCTGACTCCGCGTAGGCCGTTCCTAGAAATGTTATGCCAATCGGCAATCCGGAAACCATACCCATCGGGACCGTTACCGAAGGATAGCCCGCAACAGCGGCCGGGCTATACATACCATAGCCCGTAAACGAATCACCATTGATCAGGTCGATGCACCATGAAGGACCGTTTGCTGGTCCACAAATAGCAGTCAGTCCATGTTCTTTTAGAAGCCCATCAATGGAATTGCGAGTGGTCGAACGAAGCTGATTGAATTTATCAAGGTAGTCCCGGCTTTTTAGATCAGCTTTCTTTTGTGAATCTTCAAGAATCTCCTGTTTGAAGAAAGGCATGGCCTCCTTCTCGTTCTTGATATTGAAATCAATAACATCCTGAAGCGTCTTCACCTGCATGTTTGCGCTCGCGAGATATTTATTAAGTCCTTCCTTGAACTCATACTTCAATACCTCGAACTCAATGCCTTCAAGTTTTTTTAATTTTTCGATAAGGTCAACCTCAACAATCGTAGCGCCCTTACTCTTCATGAGCTCCAACGCCTCTCGAAGGAGGGCATCAATCACTTCATGGCCTTTGAGAAACGATTTTTCAACGCCAATTTTTTTACCCTGCAATCCATCGGTCGTCAGAAATTGCGCATAATCTTTTAATACTTGGCCAGTTCTTTCCGCAGTAGCAGGGTCATCTTTGTCACTGGCTGTTAAAGGTCCGAGAAGAATTGCTGCGTCCCTCAACGTTCGAGCCATGGGTCCAGCTGTATCCTGCGTATGGGAGATTGGAATAATACCCGAACGGCTCCATAATCCAACGGTAGGTTTAATGCCAGCGATGCCGTTAATCGACGAAGGGCAATGGATCGAACCATCGGTCTCCGTTCCTATGGCGAGCGCGCAGAGGTTAGCAGCAACCGCTGTCCCAGACCCAGAGCTCGAACCACACGGACTCCGATCCAGGGAGTAGGGATTTTTAGTCTGCCCTCCGCGGCTGCTCCAACCGCTGCTTGAGCGTGTAGACCTGAAGTTAGCCCATTCACTTAAGTTTGTCTTGCCAAGGATGACTGCTCCTGCTTTCCGCAATTCGCTGATGATGAATGCATCCTTGGATGCCTTATGTCCAACCAGCGCCAACGACCCGGCAGTAGTCATCATCTTGTCAGCTGTGTCTATATTGTCTTTGATAAGTATTGGAATACCATGCAAAGGGCCACGGACCTTATCCTGCTTCCGTTCTTTGTCAAGCTCATCGGCGATGGTCAACGCGTCGGGGTTAATTTCAATAACAGAATTTAGCATCGGCCCATTCTTGTCGATGCCCTCAATCCGTTTCAAATACATTTCAGTAATGGACCGGGATGTCAATTCGCCAGATTGCATTTTTTGTTGAAGTTCGTCGACGGTTATTTCGTTGAGGGCAAATTCATCCTCGTTGGTGGGTTTTGCTTTCTGGTCAGGTTTTTTACAAGCCGAAAGATAGGCGAATGTCGAAGCCCCGGCCATTGAGGCCAGCGTACCTGTTAAGATAAAATTTCTTCTATTCAATGGATCAGGTGGTTAATAATTTCGGTTTATGAAAAATGCGAAATAAATTCCTAATCCGGCAATAATTTCAGGATACAGAAAGCGAGAATGGTCCAAAATAGCCTTTCTTCAGGGGTACGTAACCGGGCCCCATTCAAGCTTAAATTTGCATTTTGCGACTAATTATTTAGTTTTATAACTAAATAGATAGTTTTTAAAAACCCACAATAGGTTATGGTGCGGAGTTTCATAGTCATCGCGTATCGCAATTTATTGCATCATAAAGGTTTTTCCCTTATAAACATTTCTGGGCTTTCCACTGGCATTGCTGCCTCATTACTCCTTCTTCAATACGTAAGCTATGAACGAAGCTATGACACTTTTCATAGTAACCTGGAAAACATCTATCGAATACAACATGATACCTATAAAAATGGTACTCTCGAAAACAGGAGTGCTATAAGTTATTATGGCGCAGGTGTTGCCATCAAAGAAACCTTTCCAGAGGTAATCGATTTTGTCAGGTTGCATCGTGCGGATGGCATGTATAATTATTATAAAGAGAATGGTGAAGTAATAAGTCATTACGAGAAAAAAGCATTCTATGCAGATTCTTCTTTTTTCAATATTTTCTCTTTCCCGTTGATCACGGGAGACAAAAATAAAATACTTCGCACACCCAACGCGCTAGTAATTTCAGAGTCAGCCGCACGGAAATACTTTGGCAGCGACGATCCCATTGGAAAAATAATTTCACTGGCAACGGAATGGGCAGGCAGCCAATATGTTGTAGAAGGTGTCTTTAAAGATGTTCCGGAATACAGCCACATTAAATTTGATTTTATTTTTTCCATTCACAACCTCCTGAAAAACGATCAGTTCAAAAATGGCGCGTGGTACTGGACAAATTTTTACACCTACCTGTTGTTAAAACCGAATACGGAGCCTGTAGCTTTTCAGCAAAAACTTTCCGCTGTTATCGATACCCACTTAGGAAGTCATCTCCGGAAGATTAATAGCGAAGAGAAATTTGTTTTACAACCGCTAAAAGATATTCACCTGCATTCCAACATAGGCGCTGAGACAGAGCTGAACGGAGATCATAAGCTGGTATCGTTTCTTTTAATCATTTCGTTTTTTATAGTCGGTATTGCGTGGCTTAACTACATCAATCTTTCGACGGCCAAAGCCACAGAACGCGCAAGGGAGGTCGGCATAAGGAAAGTATTAGGCTCCTACAAAAATCAACTGGTTAAGCAATTTCTGCTGGAATCATCAATATTAACACTGATTTCAGTATTCATCGGCCTGGGAATATTTGCTATCGCCGCGCCATTGTTTAATGAACTCGCAGGAAAAAACGTGGTCCTCGATCTCTCAGGACAAAGGGAATTTTGGATTGCGCCTTTGATCATCATATTGCTTGGATCATTTTTATCCGGCCTCTATCCTGCCTTCATAATTTCATCTTTCAATCCTATTACAGCCATCAAAGGAAAATTTATCAGAAACATTGCCAGTGCCAGGCTGAGAAGGGCAATGGTTGTATTTCAATTTGGAGCAGCCATTTTGTTAGTCATTGCCACCATGACGGTCTCCAAACAACTTGAATTCATGCGGTCGCACGACTTAGGAATGAACATTAATCATAAGGTAGTAATTCGTTCTCCCCAGATCATAGGAGGTGAAAGTTATTTGAATAAAATGGATCAGTTCAAGAACAAGTTATTGGTTCACAATGATATTATATCTGTTTCAGCATCCTCAGAAGTTCCGGGAAAAGAAATCTTCTGGACCAATGAATTCAGAATTGAAAGCGAACCTGAAAATGTCCGGAGGCTTACCAGCATTCTTGCAGTTGACGAGGATTTTATCCCAACATACGGGATAAGGTTGTTAGCAGGAAGAAATTTTGTGAAAGACCGAGCCACAGATTATGGAGGCACTGTAATTATCAATGAGTCAGCGCTTAATCGCTTAGGGATACAAAATCCCGAAGCCGCAATCGATAAAAAATTGATACTTGCAGATCAATCTAAAATTATAATAGGCGTTATAAACGATTTTCACCAGCAATCCTTACGACGAGCTAAGAATCCAACCATCATTCAATACATACCCTGGAGCCACGATTATTTGACGTTATCCATAAACAGCAAGAATGTGAGGCAAACTATCTCGACTATGGAAAAACTATATGGTGATGTTTTTCCTGACAATGCATTTGAATATTTCTTTTTGGATGACCAGTTTAATCAACAATATGAGGCGGAAAACCGGATGTGGAAAATTTTTATTTTGTTTGCAGCATTAGCCATTGTTGTTGCTTGTATGGGGCTTTTTGGAT
>JAICGJ010000085.1 GCA_025923195.1 Chryseolinea sp. | reverse complement strand
TGCACCTGATATCCTACAAAAGAAAATACAAGTACAGATTCACTTGACGGAACGGCTATACTAAAATTTCCATCTGCATCAGATATTGTACCATCTGACGTTCCTTTAACTAAAATGTTTACACCTGGAAGAGGTTCGGCATCTTCACCAGAGGTGACTCGTCCGGAGACAGTAGTCTGCGCATATGCAGGATAGATTAACAGGATCCATGCGCCAATAGCAATAAGCACACGACGTGGTTGAAATCCTAAAGAAATAAATTTCTTTAGTAGAGGTTCTTTCATGTTAAGAGTGGTTAAGGTTGACGATTATTAATTGCGTTATGAAAAGCGGACACCATACCGATGCCCGTTTTCACCCTATGGCTATTAATTCGGTTCAAAGGTTATGATTTGACTTGAAGTGTCGTTTAGTGAACCATTAACGCTTCATTAACTTTGCAACCGAAAATGAAAATTGAATTAATAAATGTATGCCTGCTGATGATGAAAAATTGATTCACTCGAATGCCATAAAGTATTCCCGTTAACAAAGACTTAACGTATCATTCGGCTGGCATAAAACTTTTTTTCACGGCTTCGGAATATCTTAGGTTTACAGTCGGTAAACTAATCGCCTATGATAGATAATCAAATTGTGTGGCGTATCGCCCAAAAGATCAGAAGCACAAGATTGGATAAAAATCTCACCATTCAGGAGCTCGCCGACCGCACACATGTAAGCAAGGGATTGCTTTCAAAAATAGAAAACTCGCGAACCCTTCCCTCATTGCCTGTGTTCGTGACGCTGATCCAATCCTTAGAAATTTCCTTAAAAGATTTTTTTCAGGACATGGTGCTGGTCAATGGAAGAGACTACTTGCTTGTAAAGAAAAACCACTATAGTCCGTTAGAAAGGGAGCCTAAATCCGGGCAAATCTATCAATTTGTCCTGTCTCAGAATATCGTCAATTGCACTATGGAAATTATCTTGTTGACGATCGAATCGGGCTCACAAGGCAGATCGACGACTTCGAACGGCTACAAATTTAATTTCATGATTTCCGGTAAGTGTGAATACACAGTAAAAGACGATACAGTCATTTTGGAGGAGGGTGATTCACTTTATTTTGATGCCTCGGTCCCTCACATGATATCAAATGGATCCAGGCGCAAAGTTACAATGCTCACCGTGCATTTTATTTTGCCAGAAAAATAGCCTCAGTGCTTACGACTTCCATCTAGAAATTGTCGAGTATATGAATTATTGCATCTTTATGTCGAAAACTTCATAACAAGGACGCTTAAACTGAACTTGAAGGCAATTTCATGTGGTCAAATCTTCATACCCACAGCCACTATTGCGACGGCAAAGGTCCATTGGAGGATTATGTCGATGAAGCGAAAAGGCTTAGCATGATGAGCATTGGGTTCTCGTCACACGCGCCCCTTCCATTTGATACCAAGTGGTGTATGAAAGCGGAAAGACTGCCTGAGTATATAAATGCCATTGAACGCATAAAGGGATCGCAGCCAGGCGTCGAGGTGTACACTGGATTAGAAATTGATTTTATTCCAGGGGTAACCTCACCAAATCTATTCAAAGACAGGCTCGATTATACGATCGGATCCATACATTTTGTAGAGAGACTTCCAAATGGTGCCGGGTGGGAAATTGATAGCACCCACGCGTTCTTTCTCGAGGGTTTTTCAAAGATTTTTAACAACAACATTAAGGATGCAGTCAGCAGGTACTATGAATTAACGCGGGAAATGATTTCTACGGCGTGTCCGACAATTATCGGCCATCTGGATAAAATCAAAATTCAAAACGTCGGCGGAAAGTTTTTCAATGAGAAGGATTCATGGTACCATGAACAACTAAAAGAAACCATTGACCTGATCAGTTCCACCGGGGCCATCGTCGAAGTCAATACCCGCGGGATCTATCAGAAAAAATCGGACACTACTTATCCCAGTCCATGGATTTTGGAGTTGTTGAATCAAAAGGAAATTCCCGTTACTATTAGCAGTGATGCCCATCACCCGGATGATATCGTCAATCAATTTCCTGAAACTGCCAAGGTTCTGAGGACCATCGGTTTTAAGACTATAGTGGTTTTATCAGAAGGCACGTGGAAATCGTTTTCCTATAATGAGCATGGTATCATCCGCTAAGTCACCCCTAACGCGCTGGCTGAAGCAAACCAATAGCTTCTGGTTTGCCTTATACGCAACGGTTATGGCTTTCAGCCTGTATACCTGTGTCTACGCGTTCCGAAAGACCTTTGCCGTTGCTACATTCGACGGAATTAGTTATGCCGGCGTCAGCTACAAGGTATGGTTAGTAACCTTTCAAGTCGTCGGCTATGCGCTGTCAAAGTTTGTCGGGATAAAGGTAATATCTGAACTAAGGGCCGCTTCGCGATCTATAGGTATTGTCTTAATGGTCTGTATAGCCGGAATTTCCTGGCTATTGTTCGCGCTCGTTCCCGCTCCTTATAATATTGTATTTCTATTTACCAATGGTTTCCCATTAGGATTAGTATGGGGAATGATCTTTGGATACCTGGAAGGCCGAAGGTATACCGAAGTACTGGGCGCCGGCCTATCCGTGAGCTTTATCTTTTCTGCCGGCCTGGCAAAGTCGGCGGGTGGTTTCATCATGCGCGACTGGGGGGTATCTGAAAAGTGGATGCCTTTTGTTACTGCTTGCGTATTCCTGGCTCCCCTTCTTGTTTTTTTATGGTTGCTTGACAAACTTCCCCCGCCTTCCCCGCTGGATGAAAGGCTTCGCACCCGGCGGCAACCAATGGGCTCAACAAGCCGTAGCAATTTTGTACAATCTTTTTGGCCTGGAATACTCTTTTTCACGTTAGCCTATATGCTTCTTACAACTTTTCGTGAATTTAGGGACAATTTCGCTGCCGAAGTATGGAGCACACTTGGATATAGTGACTCGCCGGAGATTTTTACCATGACCGAAATACCCGTTTCAATTGTAATACTGGGGGTCATGGGAAGTCTTATGCTAATCAAAAATAATCAAATGGCCCTCATGATAAATCATCTGATCATCTTCTTGGGAATGATCTTAATTGGGGTCAGCACTTTTTTATTTCAGAATCAGCTGATCAGCCCACCACTATGGATGATTCTCATCGGGATGGGCCTCTATCTCGGCTATGTACCTTTCAACAGTATATTTTTTGACAGGTTGCTGGCCGCCTTTAAATATGTTGGTACAGTTGGATTTTTGATTTATGTCGTCGACGCTTTTGGATATCTTGGAAGCATAGGTGTGTTATTCTTTAAGGAATTTGGATATTCACAACTGAGCTGGCTGGAGTTCTTTTTCTCGGCTGGCTATTTCATCTCCATTGCCGGAAGCTTTTTAATCGGGGGCTCGATGCTATACTTTCATTGGAAGCACAAACAACGGCGAAAAAACGAATCATAGGCTAATATCTGGCTATGGGCTCCGTTTTAGCGATGCTGTTGTAATATTCAATGATCCGAATCGCGTTCACGGGACGGTCAGTACTCAGCCGGTTAATGGATACAAATTCCTCGAGTCGACCGTCTGATCGCGACTGAAGATGTGGATAAATTTTTCGCTTAAACTTTCCCAGAGGCGTAATCACATCATTGTAGAGAATAAAATAGTTATAATCGAGCGCATCGTCATGGGTTGAAAAAGCACTGGGTTTTATTTTTCGAAGTACGTCCATCTCACCGGCCACAATGACCTCATACAAATAATGATGTGTACGCATTCCGTCGTTCTCTTCTAATGAAATGTATCGCCTGTTGATATCATCGGCACTATCGTAAAAAAACACAGAAGTAATATGGTGTGCAGGGTAGACCATACGGAAGTTGTCTCTTTGAAAGAGTACCAGATCATGCTTTCGCTCTAGGGAAATCTGACCAACCATTACTTGGCGGTCAGCGAGGACTAATGACCCATCAAACCACTCCTGAGAAAAGACCTTCAGGTTTTGAAAGTTGAGCAGGAGGAAACAAAAAAATGCGAATTTTACCTTCATGTCACCTTAAGATAACATGAAGTTAATATTTACTTAATACTACCTCAAACCTTCAGTTCAAAAATGTCAAGAACTTCGTGTACGTTTTCAATCAGATGCGTATGCTTCTTCTTTTGTAATTCGTCTTTTGTGAATGCACCAGTTGTAACCCCAATAACCCATCCGCAACCGGCAGCTGTACCTTCCTCAAGATCCGAAGCCGTATCACCAACTTTCGCGACACGTCTGCAATCTTTTACATGAGTAAGTTCCATCGCGCGATAGATCATATCAGGAAAAGGCCTTCCGCGCGGGACTTCGTCACTAGCTACGCTTGCATCTATCAAATTGCTATCAATCCAACCTAACCGTTGCAGGATTGAATTTGTGATCCGCCTGTCAAACCCGGTATCGATCGCTATCTTCAGTTTCCTTTCCTTCAACTTCCGGAAGGTTGTTGTTACACCGACCTTTTCAGAAACAGCTGGATCCTTTTCATAAAAATGAATCATTTGATGGACAAACACCTGGTGGACCTCTCGGATGAGATCATCACTGATCTTGTCAAGATCTGTGTTATTTTGCATAAGGGTTCTGATGGCAAGCGGCTTTGGAATTCCCATCACTGCATTGACCTGGTCCGAAGACGCGTATACGTCAAAGTAGGCCAAAGCTTTTTGTAGCGCCCGCTGAACATCGTTATTGTCCTTTACCGTTGTACCCGCGAGGTCAAAAACCACTAATTCAACCATACAATTTTTATGCAAGCTAGAATTACGATCGAATTCTTGCGTCGCCACTACATGAAACTTATTTTAATTTTCTGGACGCAAAAATAATTCTTAGATAATACTATAGGCTTTACCTTCATGCAAAAATTTCAAGGATATGAAACCCTCGATTGATGAAATCCTGGATGAGGTTTTTGCCCTATACAAAAAATATGGCAATGCGGACTACATTGGCGAACCAGTTTCTCAACTGGAGCATATGTCACAATCTGCCCAACTGGCAATGAATGAAGGGTTCGACGATGAGGTGGTGCTGGCGGCATTCTTTCATGACATCGGCCACATCTGTGTAATGCAAACCGAAAGTAATTCAATGGAAGGATTCGGCGTAAAAAGCCACGAGCAAATAGGGGCCGACTATCTGCGAGAAAAAGGATTTCCCGAACGAGTAGCGAGACTCGTAGAAAACCACGTACAAGCAAAGCGGTACCTCACATTCAAGTATCCTGAGTACTATCATTCGTTAAGTGACGCCAGCAAAAAGACCCTGGAATTCCAGGGGGGTGTTATGGATCAGTCGGAGGCAGACATTTTTGAAAGAGATAGTCTTTTCGAGACAAGTATCAGGATGCGTAAGTGGGATGAACTGGCGAAAGAAATCAACATTGCTCTGATAAATCTGGAAGAAATAAAATCCAGAGCGCGTATGGTTTTATCTCAATAGTTTGCGAAATTCACAGGCCTTCAGGCGCTTTTTTTCCGATTTTGTCACAATTGTTACCTATCCGGAGAGGGTTGTTTATCTCCTTTGTTATCTGTATCACGTCTGGATTAAAAAAGATATTGTGAAAGTACTCATGCTCGGCTGGGAATTCCCCCCATTTTTTTCCGGGGGCCTTGGAGTTGCCACCTACGGGATGGTAAAGGCGCTTAGCCCAAAGGTTAACATTAAGCTTATCGTTCCGAATGCCAGCCAGGGCATTAGTTTTTCTAATATGAATATTATTGGATTGAATAGTATCTCGGCGGAGCAGTTAAGTATTGAATCGCTGAAGTTCTCCTACGTCAATTATACTTCGGAGCAGCATACCCTTCCATTAACCCTAAGTACTTACCACCATAAAAACGAAGAGATCTTACGAAACCAGCTTGATCCTTATGAAGAAGTGACTGCGATCGAAAGGAATCTTAACTCGATACGGTCTGCATTTTCCGACGGGCATGTTTACGGACCCGACATTGTGTCAAAGATCGAGCTCTACGCACGGCTTGTGAGTCAGCTTGCATCAAATGGTGGTTTTGACATTATTCATGCCCACGACTGGATTACTTTTCCAGCCGGACTGGAAGTTAAGAGAGCTTCAAATAAACCACTACTGCTTCATATCCATTCATTGGAAACGGACCGGGCAGGTGAGGGCGCCAGAAATGAAATCTACCACCTGGAAAAAGATGCCATGATGGCTGCAGACGCTATTTTTTCAGTGAGCCAGTTTACGAAGGATCAGATCATCAAGCATTATGGCATATCACCTGATAAAATTCATGTGGTTCACAACGGTATTGACCCATGCCCAAAAACTCGCGTGCCACACAAGCTTCGCGATAAACTAGTCGTGTTCCTGGGTCGAATTACTCATCAGAAGGGTCCTGAATTTTTGCTAGAGACCGTGGAAAAAGTTACTCGGGTATTCCAGAGGGTGAAGTTTGTCGTGGCAGGCACCGGTGATCAGTTTGCTCACCTCCTTGAAACTTCCGCCTACAAGAAATTGGGAAGCAAATTTATTTTTGCCGGATTCCTTACAAAGGCCCGGGTGGAAGATTTGCTGAGCACCGCAGACGTCTATTTTATGCCTTCCGTTTCTGAACCCTTCGGACTCACAGCTTTGGAGGCTGTCCAACATTATGTTCCGGCCGTTCTTTCCAGTCAGTCGGGGGCTGCAGAAGTATTGAGAGCTTCCTTGAAGGCTGACTTCTGGGATACCGATAGGTATGCCAATTACATCTATGCGTTGTTAAAGTATGAAGCTCTAAATCAAACGTTATCCGGGGACGCCTATCAGGAACTTAATCAAGTTACATGGGTTCAGGCTGCCGAAAAAATTATTAACGTGTATCAGAAATTTAAATAATGTTTACATAGGATACCCTAAAAATCATCTTTCTACCATGCCATCCGTTTGCTTTTATTTTCAGGTGCATCAACCATTTAGATTAAAACCATATGATTGTTTCAAGATCGGTCATGACCATGCATACGAAGACGAGACTAAGAATCGTGAAATTCTGAGTCGTGTGTCTACAAAGTGTTACCTGCCCGCAAATGAAACGTTGCTCAGGCAGATTGACAAACATCATGGTAAATTCAAAATTGCCTATTCGATTAGTGGTACGGCGCTCGAACAGATGGAAAAATACCGCCCTGATGTGCTGCGGTCATTTCAGAAGCTTGCCGACACAGGGAGCGTAGAATTCTTATCTGAAACCTATCACCATTCCCTAAGCTTCTTGTTTTCGAAAGAAGAATTTATCCGTCAGGTCGGATTGCACCGACAAAAAATTGAAGAGCTTTTTCAGCAGTCGCCGGAAGTTTTCAGAAATACGGAGTTCGTCTACAATAACGAAATTGCCAACTTCATTTCTGCATTAGGATACAAGGGAATCCTTTGTGAAGGTCTGGAGCATATTCTTGGGTATAGAAGCCCCAACTTTTTATACCATCCACCGGGAAATGAAAACATTAAGTCACTCCTAAAGAATTATAAATTATCGGACGACATTGCGTTCCGTTTCTCCAATAAAGAATGGTCGGAGTGGCCCCTGACAGCTTCTAAGTTTGCACGATGGGTGCATCAGGCAGCGGGTAATGGAGAGACCATCAACTTGTTTATGGATTATGAAACCTTCGGAGAACACCAGTGGCCCGAAACCGGCATTTTTGATTTCTTATCGCATGTGCCAGCAGAAATCTTCAAACACCCTGATTTTGACTTTAAGACCCCTTCCGAGGTGATTCATGCGTATCCCTCGCGAGGTGTATATGACGTTCATAACCTTAGCTCATGGGCTGACATAGAGCGTGATTTATCTGCATGGTTGGGAAATAGTTTGCAGCATGATGCCATGGAAAGAATTTATGGCATGGAAAGGGAAGTAAAGGAAACGGGTGATGAACGATTAATCGATACCTGGGCAAAACTTCTGACATCAGACCACTTCTACTATATGTGTACTAAATACTGGAACGATGGAGATGTTCATAAGTATTTCAGTCACTACAATACGCCATATGACGCCTACATCAACTTTATGAATGTCTTAACAGACCTGGAGCATGTCCTCGAAGTAAATTTCGAAAAGCCGGAGCATGCTTTGGCGGCACATTCGTAACGACTGCTTGCTACGTTCTCCGGAAGGCCAGCAAAGGTATCTTGCTTTGAAAGGCCATCTTTCTGGTAATACTTCGATCGAACAAACGCTCATAAAAGGTGGTATCATGAGTAAACATTGCAAGAAGGTCTGCCTTAGATTCCTTTACATAGTAATCTATGGCTTCGTCAATCTCTTTGTTAACAATCACTTTGATCACTACATTCTTTATTCCCTCGTTCGCGACAACAGCTTCAATTTTCTTTTCCAGCGTTGAGACTTCTTTCAAGGAGGGCGTAATATGTAAGAGGTGTATGGTAGAACTAAACATCTGAAGGTAAGGGATCAACATCTTCAACTCACTTTGAGTATGCAGCAGATCAGTAGCATACACAACATTGCTGAAGCCCTTAAACACCGCCAACTCCGGAACAGCTAGAACAGGTACATGGCTCACTTCAATTACAGATGCTGTATTGCTGCCTAGCACATATTTCTTGAGCCCGCTGGCGCCGCGTGTTCCCATTACGATGAGGCCTGTATGAAGCTTCTTTGCTTCCTTCTTTACAGTGTCATTAAAGGACGAACCTTTTACAACCCGCATCCTGATCGGCCCCGCAGTTTTAACTTGTTCCGAAAGATTGTTCACAAATCCTTCAAGATCTTCTCGTGCGGCAATAAGGAGCTCTTTTTCAAGTGATTTCAACTGGAGACGCATCGTTGCTCTCGTAGGCTGAATAATGCTCACCACGTGCAGCAGCGTGAGCGTACCCCCTAGCCGATTAGCAATACTTATCGCATAGTGAACGGCAATTTTAGATAGTTCTGAAAGATCAGTTGGAATTAAGATATTAACCATATAATGATTTTGAATTGTTGGCCTAAATTAAGGTTCTTTGAAGGCAATCAATCGAATTTTATCATAAATGAATCACAGTTTTGGCAGCGATAATTATTCTGGCGTGCATCCCAAGATCATGGAAGCGTTGACTCGGGTAAATGAGGGCCACGCCACGTCTTATGGCGGGGATGAATATACAGCAAAAGCAATTGAAAAATTCAAGGAATATTTTGGCAACGATATAGACGTCTTCTTCGCTTACAATGGCACGGGGGCAAACGTCTTAGGATTAGCGAGTGTGACGAAGTCTTTCAATTCGATCATTTGCTCAGACCTGGCGCACATTCATGTTGATGAATCAACCGCATCAGAAAAATTCACAGGCTGCCGTCAAATCACGGTGGCAACAATCGATGGAAAGATCTATCCTCACCAAATAGAGGATCGAATTCAAAGGGTAAACGATCAACATCATCCACAGGTAAAAGTCGTTTCTATTTCACAACCGACAGAGTACGGCACTGTCTATTCGCCCGAAGAAATATCAAGAATATCAAAGGTCGCCCGAAACCACAATCTCTATTTTCACATGGACGGTTCCAGGATATCGAACGCGGCGGTAAGCCTGAACAAGAATTTCAGAGAATTTACCCGCGACGCAGGTGTGGATATCCTATCGTTTGGAGGTACAAAAAATGGGATGATGTTTGGTGAGGCTATCATTTTCTTTAGGCAGCAATTGTCGGAGGATTTTCCGTATATCCGCAAACAAGGAATGCAACTTCACTCTAAAATGCGATTTATTGCTGCACAGTTTGACGCATTATTAAGCGACGATTGCTGGAAAAGAAACGCAATGCATTCCAATGGGATGGCGGCGCGGCTGGCAGAAGAACTCAGGAAGATCCCGCAGGTTACCATCACGCAGTCAGTTGATGCAAACGCTGTGTTTGTCATCATTCCTGCAGCTATAATTCCCGCATTACAGCAGGAGCAGTTCTTTTATGTATGGACGGAGAAAACCTCCGAAGCGCGGCTGATGTGCTCTTTCGATACCAGACCAGAATACATCGAAAAATTTGTGAAAAAACTGAGAGAATTGTTGGGACGCCTATAGCTTAAGGAATTTGTAGATGCCCTTTAGCTTCTGTTTTTCATCGTTGAGACCAATTAAGTAGTAACCAGGTGCTAGATCCTTTACCTTAATTCTGAGGGTTTGTTCATCCAGCATTTCTTTTTCAACCTGCATTTCGTTCCCAATGATATTGTGCAACGACACCTTCGCTTCAGTAAGGTCGACATTTTCTACCTGCACGTGAACAAACTCATCCTCGGCCGGGTTGGGGTAAATCCGTACGGATTTCGAAATATCTTGGCGTTCCTGCCCAAACCCATAGTTCGGAGGCGTCTGTGCGTTTGCAGCACCAATTAAGGCGGAAAGAATTACAGTAAAGTACAGAGCCCTCATAGGAAAAATTCTCCTTCTACATACGACAACTTTCGCACCAAAGTTTTCACACTGCCAAAACTTTTCGACGAATTACCCTTTTGATGTCTAAAACGGTGAAAAAGTTTAAAGGCTAATAAAATAAAGATAAAAAATCCCTTCACGCCGCCCGTTTAAAGGCTTCGGGTAACAGTTTTATTAGATCGGAAGGGGTCATACTATACATTCCATGTTCGTAGGCAGCCAGATCGCCTGCGAAACCATGGAGAAAGACACCTAATTGCGCAGCATGTGAAGCTTCGTAACCCTGCGCCAGAAACGCCGTAAGGATGCCTGTCAATACGTCCCCACATCCACCTTTTGCCATTCCAGGATTTCCGGAGGAATTGAAGAACACGGTGCCTGATGGCGTCGCAATAGAGGAATAGGCGCCTTTTAAGACGATAACGGACTTAAGATCGTCCGCGAGACGCCTTTGCTTTTCCAGTCGTTCAAAATCATTCTTCCAATCACCCACGAGGCGCTCAAACTCTTTCGGATGAGGTGTCAGAATGCTTCCCGCAGGCACCAGCTGTAATAATTCCCGGTTTGCCCCCAAAATATTCAGCGCGTCGGCATCCAAAACCATTGGAACTTGCCCATTATGCAGAATATCTCCAACAGCTTTGATTGTTTGCTTTGATTGTCCCAATCCGGGTCCCATTCCAATGGCGTTGAAGGATTCGAGCGCAGGACTGCTAGTAAAATATTCCTCGTTGTCGTCTATGCTTGTCATGGCTTCAGGTACAGCCGTCTGGATGATGGGATAACCGACGCGGGGTATATGAACAGTTAATAACCCAACTCCTGAGCGCAAGGCAGCGCGAGCCGCCAATATTGCAGCGCCCATTTTGCCATAGCCGCCGGAAACTAATAGTGCGTGACCAAATTTTCCCTTATGATCGAATTTTGAGCGCACCTTCAGAATCTTCCGCACATCTTTCCGTGTAAAGTAAAAGTTGTGGGCTTCAACTTCTTTCAGAAAATCCTTGTGAAGGCCGATATCCAGCAAGACCCAGTTGCCTACGAATTCGTGATACTGTGGAAAGAGAAAGGCTAGCTTGGGAATCTGGAACGTAAGTGTATGCCTGGCTCGCACGACAGGCCCATCCGAGGGTTTGTCAGCCATGAGCCCGGACGGTATATCGATAGCAATCTTTTCAGCTGCCAGCCCATTTATATAATTGATAACGTCCGCATAGATTCCTTGCGGCTGCCTCGACAAGCCAGAACCAAAGATGGCATCCAAAATGACAGTTGCATTGGCAAACAGGCCAGGGGGTATTTGATCATTCAAATTTTTGACTTCAACTTTCGCCGACAGTCTCTCAAGGTTCGTCTTAAAATCCGCTGACTCCGGGACACTGCCCCTGACTACGCACACATCGACGCTGAAGCCCGCTTCTTTTAATAGCCTGGCTACTCCGAGTCCATCGCCACCGTTGTTTCCAGTCCCGCATATCACGGCCACTTTTGTTGTCGGATAATAATTTTGTGAAAGCCAGGTAAAGATGGCATGGCACGCGCTCTCCATAAGATCAATGGATGCAATCGGTCGATGCTGAATTGTATATGCATCCAGCTCGCGGATCTGATTTGTCGAAAGGATTTTAATCATATAATTAACGATCGACCTCGCCCATTACAACGTCAATAGTTCCGATGATGGCTATGAGGTCCGCAATCAACACTCCCTTAGCTAACTCCGGTAACACGGAAAGGTTTACAAAACTGCATGATCGGCACTTGCAACGAAAAGGAACGTCACTCTTTCCGTCAGCCCTAAAGAAAAATCCAAGTTCTCCTTTTGGTATTTCGGCGCGAACGTACAGATCCTGGGATTTCGGTCTAATTTTTTTGGGTACGAGCGCCTGTGGATTGAAGTCACGCGTTCGTTTATGTTCCTTGGTAAGCTTTTCCAAGCATTGCTCAACAATCTTCAGAGATTCATATATCTCCTCGACGCGCACTTGTGTTCTATCCCAACAGTCGCCTGTTTTGCCCATTTTGCCCTCTCCTATGGGAACATTGAAATCAATTTCGGGATAGACTGAATATCCATCCACTTTACGAAGATCGAATCTTAAACCGGATGCCCGCAGCATTGGACCCGTAACCCCGCAGTTAATTGCCAGATCGAGCGGCAAAACGCCTACATTTGCCGTTCGATCAACGAATATTTTGTTGTCCACTAGCACATCCGTTAGCTCTTTTACTTTGGGCTTGATGTAATCCACAAATTCACGACAACGTTCTTCAAAGCCTACAGGCAAGTCATAAAACAGGCCACCAATCCAAATGTAGTTATAGAGCAGGCGCGCCCCGGATGCCCATTCCAGCAACCGCAGGATGTGCTCGCGATCGCGCATGAGCCAAAAAAATGGCGAGAACGCACCGATATCCATACCGTAAGTGCCGATGGCGATAAAGTGCGAAGCGATGCGATTGAGTTCAGCCATGAGCACACGTATATATTCAACGCGTTTAGGCATCTGCTGCTCGATTCCAAGCATTCTTTCGACACCCATGGCGTAAGCATGCTCACAGTTCATGGCGGCAACATAATCCAACCGGTCGACGAAAGGAATCACCTGATTGTACGGCAGGTTTTCGCCGTGCTTTTCAAAACAACGGTGTAGGTACCCGATATGAGGTACAACTTCCTTCACAATTTCACCGTCCATGAGCACCTCTAGCCTCAAGACACCGTGCGTCGAAGGATGCTGCGGACCCAAATTGATGATCATTTCCTCCCTTCGGAGATTGGCAACGTCAAACTTGTTTGGTTCTGAGCGGACCAGATTTTCCGGGTGATATTTATATTGGATTTGATCCGTTGGCATCAGTTCACTTATAAGATTAATACTCTACTTTAATGTCGCGATAGTAAGTCTGATGCTTGTAATCCTTTCGCAAGGGGTAACCTTCCCAATCGGCAGGCATCAAAATTCGACGGAGGTCTGGATGATTTTTGAAATGAACGCCATACATGTCAAAAACTTCACGTTCGAGCCAGTTCGCCGTTTTCCAGATATGCGAGACCGATTCGATCTCCGGCTTATCTCTCGGCAGCAAAACCTTGATCATCAGGTGATGGTTGAAAGGAATCGAATAAAGATTATACACGACCTCCAGGGTCGCCGCTTCCACGCCGTTGTCGACACCCGTCACACACGAAAGCATGTCAAAAAAAGCCGTGGGGTGGCGGTAGAGCGTGTCCATTACGCTAAGAAGATCTGCAGCGGAAATCTTGATAGCCCTGGGCGTACATGCATCGTCCGCGGTGACACCACTTGAGCAAACGGGGGTTACTATGCGCAGGACGTGATCAAGCATTGACCTCGGTGCTGGTTTTCCTAAGTAAATTTTCGATGGCCTTTGGCGCCATCAGTGATTCGTTCCGGATTTTTTCCTGGAGCTTAAGAAAACCCCCGATGAGGGCCTCCGGCCTAGGCGGGCAACCTGGTACGTACACGTCGACGGGTATAATACGGTCGACACCTTTTACAACATGATATCCGTGTTGCCAGTACGGCCCTCCACAGTTAGAACACGAACCCATTGAAATTACGTAACGCGGTTCTGCCATTTGTTCATACAGCCGCTTAATGCGATCGGCCATTTTAAATGTCACTGTTCCTGCCACGATCATGACATCTGCCTGACGGGGACTAGAGCGTGGTGCCATGCCAAAACGATCCATATCATACACGGTTGTACCCGTGCTCATAAATTCGATGGCGCAACACGCTAACCCGAATGTCATTGGGAACATGGATGATAAGCGCGCCCAGTTAAGCAGGTCATCAAGCCGCGTAACTATTACACCTCCCTGTTCAAATCGCTGATCTAATAACCCCATCGCTATATTATGGTTGATGCCTCCTATACTTTTCGTTTATCGCATCGTAAAATGTCTTCGGAACAGGTGACGAAAATTCTGTTGGCTTTGGATCTGGCTTTATCCAGTCCAAATGTCCTTTTGCCCAGGCATAGACTAATCCCAACGCCAGAACAAAAATAAAGACGAACATCTCCGCCAACGCAAACCATCCCCAAAGGCCACCTGTCTCTTTGATTAACTCTTTATTCGCAAAAATAGTTGACCACGGAAACAGGAATACAATTTCCACCTCAAACAATAAGAAGATCAGTGCTATAATATAAAAGCGGATGTTGAATTGCGGCCATGCTGAACTTATTGGTTCCTCGCCACTTTCATACGTTGCAAGCTTTTCCGGATTAGGGCGATGCGGCCTGATTAATTTAGCTACAAATAAGGTAACGAGTACAAAAATGATTCCGCCCAGTATAAATATGAGTACTTCGCCGAAGGCAGACAAGTAACGTTGCTCATTCATGGCGCGAAGATAGCAAACTGTTTAGAGTTCCCCGCGCAGATTACACCTATACCTTATACCTTATACCTTATACCCTTATATCTTGGGTCATAAGATCTCCTAGCCCTTCAGGTTCTCCACATAGGTTTTAATCTTCAGGATCACCAATGGCCAGGTCTCCTTCACAATGTTGTAGTACCAATCCCAATCCGGCCCGTACTGGTATCCGCTTTGCACAACTGTTAACGTAGTGCCTACCTTCTCGGGTGTGGTTAGTACCATCAACGTCATCGGGCCGAAGATCGGGCGCTGCGGATTGACGTAAACCATGTTCTCAATTTTCAGCTGACAGTCTGGTAGATATTCTGCAACAATACCTGTGGATATGTACTCAAGGGAATTATGCGATTTTTGCCAGACCAAAGAATACAGGCCTCCTTTTTTCAATTCGATCAATGATCTATCAACACCCCACCAGTTTTTGAGGTGCAGCGGATCCGTAAAGGCACTGAGTACAACATCAGGTTTTCGGTAAACAACTACCGAAGATTCAACGATACGCACGGTGGGCCGCTTTTTATTTCCAGGCTGCTATGATCACTCCCATCAAGGTCAATGCTATGATACTATATCCGGCGTTGATCAGGAATAATTTAAAGGATCTGCGCTCAAATAGATAATGGGTTCCAACAAAAGTCGCAACCCATCCGAAGCCCGCCAGAAAGCCCCACAGAGCTCCCATCCCGGGCTTGTCCTCAGGACCCATAAACATCGCAAGGTTAATTGCTGCGATCAATCCAAGAAAAAAAGCAAGGCCAAAAATTTTGAGCATGTTACCGCCCTTCAAGCTTTCTTCCGTAAAACCATTTTCTCGCATCCAAGCCTTCCCGAAAACCGCAGGTGAATACCACAGTCCACCGATAAGGAATGTCGAAAGAGCAGCGGCCAAAATTGCCAGGTAGTTGAGTTGAAAGTCCATAGTTTTTGATGTTTGGTTTATTGTTGAATTATATTGTGGAGATCTAGGCGTACTTATTTTGGTCTCAACATGCGTCCAACATTCAATCAAAATGCGAACTTTAACGATACAAAGCAGTTTGGATATACCGAAACGGAAGAATTTCGTGCTCAATTACCGCGATGGCCGAACCAAGTGAAAATTATTCTCCAGAGGTAAAGCTGAATGACGACCTTATGCGGTTGATCGGCATTCCTTTGTTTGGAATTGCCATTCCAAATCTCACAGGATTATTTGGATCGCTCACTTACTCTGACCCCGCTTATTGGCTTGGATACCTTTACTTCATCGTGCTTGCCACGCTGATCTGGCAAGGCAACCGCTACTTGTTATTCCGAACCCGCAGCCGCTTCACCTGGTTCGATCGACCGATTGAAAAATTAATCCTTCTCTTCTTTAACAACATCTTTTACACCTCTCCACTTACCATAGCCTGGTTGTGTCTATGGTATCAATGGGCCGGGTTCTCCGCAATAAAGTGGGAAACGATCCTGATTGTTACTCTGGTAAATGTAATCTGCGTCCTATTTGTCACACATGTTTATGAGACTGTGTTCATGATGAAGGAACAGCAAGGCGAGCAAGTTAAAAATGCGGAATTGTCGAGAGCAAAAGCTGAGGCGGAACTATCAGCCTTAAAAAATCAGATCGATCCACATTTCATGTTCAACTCCCTGAACACGCTGTCTCATCTTATCGCAACGGATGCAACTAAAGCCTCCCTTTTTACGGAGAATCTCGCTGATGTGTACCGCTACATCCTCAGTCAAAAGGAGCAAAGTCTGGTGCTCCTGGAAGATGAACTTGCATTTACCCATAAATATACAGACCTGCTACACCTTCGCTTTGGAAACGCCTTACTTATAAAAAGGCATTTCAACGGCAACACAGAAAAAGATTTTTTGATACCACCCACTTCTGTTTTCGTCGCGTTTGAAAATGCCGTGAAGCACAATGAGCTTAATGAGAACGCACCCCTCCAGATTGATATGGACGTTCGCGATGGCATTTTGTTCATCGCCAATACAATTCAGGTCCGGAAAACGCTGCAGCACTCCTCTGGGATTGGTCTAAAGAACCTGGACGAACGATTCAAAATCATTACTGGCAAGGGAATAGTAGCAGGCCGTCATGAAAATAGGTTTGTAATTTCTTTTCCATTAATCCCAATCCATACCTGACATGCGAGTCCTGATCATCGAGGATGAACTACCCGCCCGCGCCAAACTTGAGGATATGTTGAAACGGCTTGATCCCAAAACAACTGTAGTGGCGCACCTGGGAAGTGTAAAAGACACGCTACATTGGTTGACGAGTAATGAACATCCCGATTTGGCTTTCGTTGACATTCAACTTTCAGATGACCATTCTTTTGAAATCTTCCGCAGACATCCTGTAAACTTCCCAGTGATCTTTACAACCGCGTATGACAAATATTTATTGGAAAGCTTTGAGTTTAACTCCATCGACTATTTGTTGAAACCGATCACTCAGGAAAGGCTGAAATTGTCTTTGGATAAAATCAAGAATCTGGAGAAACACTTTTTACAGGGCAATCTTATAAAATTAATTCACGCAGATCGGCCGAAGAACCGCATTGTTGGCAAGAAGGGAACAGAATACATTGCCTTGGAGGTGGATGATGCTGCATACTTTTTTACGGAACATAAAATTGTCTTCGTTCGCGATTTTTCGGGCCGCCAATTGATTCTTGACAAAACACTGACCGAGATAGAAGAAAAATTGGACAAGGAAAAATTCTTCAGACTGAATCGTAAATTCATCGTTCAGCACAAAGCCATCGAACGCTTCAAGCCGGACAGCGGAAAGATCAGGATTTTTTTAAGGCCGGAAATGAAGGAAGAAATTCATGTGAGCAAGGAGACAGCCCCTGACTTCCGTGAGTGGATCGGGCGGTGAGCCGATATCCGTTAAAAGTTATCCGTTATCCGTTATCCGTTAATAGTTATCCGTTAATAGTTAATAGTGGGTGTGGGATGGGGTGTGCGCCAGATCAACGGTTAGTAGTTAATAGTTATATCCCCTGATAGGGGGCGAGGGTAAACGGGTGCGTAGGGTATTATCTGATGAGGAGCGCATAGCACCCGCATGTTTTTGAAAGAAAAATCACATAGATTCGGTGAGTATCTTTGGATGCACCTGTTTATTCGAACGTTAAGAGTAAGGTATTCCCAATCCGCATGTATTACACCATAAGTCAGAAGCGCACACCCACACCCACTATTAACGGATAACTATTAACGGATAACTATTAACTATTAACTATTAACGTATAACAGATCACCCCGAACGCTTCGCCTTATACCCTTCCTTAATCAGAAATTGAACGATCTTGTCGCGGTGGTCTCCTTGTATCAGGACCTCGCCATCCTTTGTCGATCCACCCACTCCACATTTTGACTTCAGCATTTTTCCAAGTTTTTCCAGATCGTCAGGCGCACCGACAAATCCTTTCACCAGCGTCACCTGTTTTCCTGCCCGCATACTTTTGTCCAGGAGTACTATCAGATTTTGTTGCTGTGGAGGCAGCGTTAGGGGCGTATCCGATTGTGAATACGTAAATTGAAAATCGGAATTAGTTGAGTAGACCACCCCATCTCTTTTTTTCCAATCGTTAGACTTTGCCATAGGCATTTATAACGTTAACAATAAGACGACAGTAAAGATCAGAATAATAAAGCTTGTGACGCTAAGGTTGAAAGCATATTCAACATTTTTTCGGAACAAAAGTCCAAGGCTTGAAAAAAACAACAATGCAACGGGAGCAAAAAGGAAATTTCCATAGATCGACTTATTTAGTCTGACAGCTATTGTATCCGACGCAATACGCCTTGGGACATCAAATAACATTGTACTAGCAATATCGACCTGCTTTCCCGTCGCAAAGTGATCTGAAAATTCATAGGGTACGTCAATAACGTGACCTTGATTGCTCCGGATGACCCACCAGGTGGTTGCGTAGTTGCGGGTATAAGTTCTCCGGACATTAGTTTCTATTATCTCAAGATTTGTAACGCGGCGTGGGAGCATATAATCAACCACGATCAGTAATGAAAATCCGAAGCACAATTGAGTAATGCGTATAGCCCAGGGCATATATAACCGCATGAGGTCTGAGAGTCGTTCACGGTCGCCCTTGCGATATACCCTCTGGCGGGTAGAGCGATAAGCTGGATCACGGTGTGGCGGTGTTTCGTCGGTGACATCGCTAAAAATTGACTGCAGACGCAAATCGTATAAATTTTTCTTAGCCGGATCGCTTAAAACATCATAGGCCTCGTTAATATTCTTAAAAATATTCTCAGCATCCGGGTCGCGGTTCTTATCCGGATGATAAAGGATTGCAAGTCGCCGGTAAGCACGTTTTATTTCCTCGTGACTGGCAGAATACTTTATACCCAAGATCTGATAATAATCCATTACTGAAAAATAAAAATAAAAGCCCAGCTTGTACCGGGCTCCGAATCAATAAATTTGACTTCTGATACTATTTCTTCCGCTGCGTTACAAAAGTTAATACCGGCCGCTTGGAGTGGCTAACGACGTCTTCAGCGATGCTTCCTGCTAGTACATGGGCAAATCCTGTTCGTCCATGCGTAGCCATCGCAATCAGATCCGCATCTATGCTATCAGCAAAATAGATTATGCCCTCTTCCTCGCTGACATCGTTGAAAACATTAATGGTAAAATTCTTCAGCTGCAATTTCTTTGCAAAGTCTTGCATGTAATTCTTAACTACTACGTCCCGCTGAAAATTGCCAGGAGTATTGATACGCACCAAATGAATGGTAGAGTTGTATAGCTTTTGGGTAGCCCGCACAACACGTGAAAAAACCTCTTCATCCCGATCCATGGAAGTCGCATACACAATGCTTTTAAAATCTTTACTGGAAGGTTTATTATGCACAGTCAAAACCGGGCAATGTGACATTCTCACTACTTTTTCAGTGTTGGATCCGATGATCATCTGTTCTAAATCAGAATGGCCAGCTGTTCCCATAACGACGAGGTCAACTTTCTTTTCTGTTATGATCTTATTCATTCCGTGATAGGGTGATCCAACTCTGAGTTCCTGCTTGACATTGATCCCTTCAAATTTTGAGTCCTCAGCAAGTTTTGTCAGTTGTTTCTTGCCCTTCTCAATCAATTTCATCGTAAAGAGCTTTTCTTCCCATCTGTTACCCACAGAAACCTGCCCCTCAACATTTATTGAATTGCCTACTGCTTCTTCGACAACGTGAAGAAAAGTGAGTTCGGAATTTGCTTTTTTTGCGATATCAGCGGCTACTTCAGCGGCGATCATTGCAGGTTTGGAAAAATCTGTGGGTACGAGAATCTTTTTCATCAGTATAAAATTTATGTCGGATTACTACTCATATGAATAAAATTAAAACAAATCCTTAACAATCAAATGCCAACTTGTCAATTTGGAACCTAAGGAAACGATTAAACAGCTAAAACGCATGTTATCGTATTTGAAAGTTGTATCCATAAGAATTGATTTCTTTCTATAATTGGAATATTAACGTCCCTAAACATGATACTGCTGGCCGGTAACACCAGTGTTAACATCGAACCACTCACGGCTAAGGATCTGGAGTGTGTCACGGTTCTGCAGCCCGAAGGGTGGGGTGATATACTGCCGTCAATCCAATCTTATTGTGCCTCAGATTTCTGCTACCCGTTAAAGGCTACGGTTGATGGCGCGATCGTTGGAATAGGCACGGCGATTGTTCACGGAAAAACTGCCTGGCTCGCCCACATCATCGTGCATAAAGATTATAGAAATAAAGGTATTGGAACGACTGTTACCAAGTCGTTGGTCGACCTGGTAACTACAACCTCGTGCAAAACAATACTATTGCTTGCCACAACTCTCGGTGAACCGGTCTATCGAAAGTTCGGCTTTCAGGTTGAGGCTCAGTACCTCTTTTTTGATCATGGCACATTACCTCCTGCGGATAAGTCACCTCATATTATTGAGTACCATAGCCAATATGAAGATGTCATTTTTAAGCTCGACTGTAAGGTATCAGGAGAGGATCGAAAAAGACTACTGAAGGAGCATTCAGCAGAGACCAAATTGTTCGTAGAACATGAGGAGCTGATAGGCTTTTACGCGGCAACGTTAGGTGAAGGACTGATTGTAGCGGAGGATTGTAACGCAGGTTTTGAATTAATGAAACTCAAATTTACCAACAACAAGAATTTCTGTATTCCCGAAAACAACGAGGCTGGAATCAATTTTCTGACACGACATGGGTTCAAAGAGTGTCGCAAGGCCTCCAGAATGATCTTGGGCGAAAAAATTGTCTGGGATGGTAAAAAATTGTACAGTCGAATCGGCGGAAATCTTGGCTAAACTCCACTGATCAAGTTTTGGGCAGATGTAAACCTGTTGCACTTGTTTCAGGCGTATTTTTGTGCTTTCACTGGACTGACGGATTATGCACGACCACGGCCACTATCACCGCCACACACATGCGCTTGATATCACCCAGGTAAGTAAATTATTGATCGCAGGAATTCTATTGAACGTTCTTTTTGTGATTGTCGAGTTCGGAGCCGGTCTTTTTTCCAACTCCCTCGCGCTGGTTTCGGATGCCGGTCACAACTTAAGTGACGTAGCCAGCCTAGCCCTTGCGTTACTGGCATTTAAACTTCTGAAGGTTAAGGCCACGGAAAAATTTACTTACGGATATCGCAAGGCATCCATTCTGATATCGCTACTCAATGCAGTAATTTTACTGGTTGCGGTCGGTAGTATTGGGTATGAATCAATTCAACGATTTCTTGTCCCAAAGCCGGTGGATACCGTTGTTGTTATTTACGTTGCGGCTATCGGTATCGTGATAAATCTTGTATCGGCGTTGCTTTTCTTCCGTGACCGTAAAAAGGATTTAAACCTTAAGGGCGCATATTTACATCTGATGGTTGACACACTGGTGTCCGTCGGTGTAGTGATTGCAGGAATTCTGATGGCTTACACAAACTGGTTATGGGTAGACCCTTTCATCAGTGTAATAATCATGATTATAATTCTGATGAGCACCTGGAATTTGTTGCGTGATAGCCTGTCTCTCTCCATGGACGCCGTACCTACGAACATAAGCATCGATACCATTCGAGAGGCAGCACTGAAACTAACGGGTGTGAAAGACATACACCATATTCACGTATGGGCTATGAGCACAGCAGAGAATGCCTTGACTGCTCACCTTGTGATCTCCGATACGATCTCTCACGAAGAGACATCGAATTTGAAAAATGAATTCAAACACAAGCTCGAACACATGGGAATTCAGCACGCGACCCTCGAGACAGAAGTAGACGAGTGTAAAGAGAAACCGTGTTAGTAAGTAGGTATACGTTGCTCGACGATCACCCGGTAGAAACCTGATCGATAACCTGGAGGCGTTTCTTGCCCTTCTTACTGGGCACAAAACGATAGACATAGTTTATCCTGAAATTTCCGGTATTAAGAATAATCTGCCGGTCAACATCGCCGGTAGCCAAACTCACGCCATTGGTTACATAGATTAAACTAATTGCCCATCGTCGTGAATTATATCCCCCAAAAAATCGGAGGAACGTATTGGGACTGATACCTTTCTCTGTCCTGTTTCCATTCTTGTCGGAAATGGTACTCTCACCATAGTCCAGGCTAATGGACGCTGATCCGGTTAAAAAAAAGTGTTCCTTAACAACCCATGTGTAAGCGTAACCTGCGTTTGGGCCAAATTCGAAGAAACGCAGAAGTTCAATATCACGGTCAGCTTCTTCGCTGTTGACTATAGTAGGAATGATGGTACTGTCGGCCTTTACCCTGCCCCCATATACTTCTGCCCCAAAAATAAATGTTCCGGCAGATTTCTTTTGCCATTCGCTTTGAAGAAACGATGCCCGGTATGAAAATTTTTTATGATTCAGTATGTACTGAACCGAAGCACCAATCTGATTCACATTTAAGTCGGGCCTTAAATAATATTCATTGTTGGTATTGTTAGTACTCTTGGGGGTTAAAAAAAATCCTTCGTAAAATTGCCCAAACATATCTATAATAATTTTTCTAGTGTACGTATGAAATTGCAGATCAAGATATTTGGTTTTACCCTTACCCCGTTCAGGATTTAAAAAACCAAACCCGTAGGCGAGATTTAGGGTCGCCCATTGATACGTTGCGCCTACGCCCATGTTTAAGGTGGTGTTAGGTCTGTAGGTAAGGTTATAACCCTCGTCCCTATCCCGGAATTTGAGAGATGTATACTTCTTCGAGAAGTAGAATCTTCCTGTAATCTGATCTTCATACGACACATAATACGTAGAGTCATATTGTCCGTGCGCAAGCTGGATGTTGCACATCATAAGAATAAATATCAGAAGGAAGGCTAACCTCATAGGAATAGGCAGGTGAAAAAACTATGCCACTAATGCCGATCAACACCAATGTGCAAAAAACAAGCTTACAAACGTAACCGAAGCGTAAAGCTATCAAAAATTTTTCGGCGAGGTACGAGGGTGCTTAGCAAACAGCCGTGAATGTTCCCGGAGTGTAGAAAATGTAGAACCAAACTCATGTTTTCAGATACTTTCTTACCTTTGAAACAAAATCCACGGAAGCTTTGAGATTTGTACAAATCAAACTCAAATTCGCGGTCTTCAACTAAATCCACATGATTATGCAAATCTCAAAAAATAAAGTTGCTGGAATCCATTATACATTGCGCGATAATTCAGGTACAATTCTCGATACAAGTGACGGTCGCGATCCGCTCTACTACTTACACGGCGCCGGTAACCTTATTATTGGAATGGAGGAAGGGTTGGAAGGCAAGGCGCAGGGTGACAAATTCCAATTAAAGATCGCTCCGGAAAAAGGATATGGGGAAAAAGATCCGTCAATGACCCAAAAAGTCCCACGCAGTGCCTTTGGAAGTCAGGAGGTTAAGAAGGGAATGAAATTCTCGACCGACCGGGGTGCCGTCGTAACCGTTACAGAAGTGGGGCTGGAATCGGTTACGGTTGATGCAAATCATCCGTTAGCGGGAGTTGAGTTAAATTTTGCCGTTGAGGTTATGGACGTTAGAAATGCTACGGCCGAGGAAATTGCGCACGGACACGTTCATGGCCCTGGAGGGCACCATCATTAAGCTTTAAGCTAGCAGTTTACAGCATACAGAAGCACGCAAGCTGTTAGCTGTCTGCTGAAAGCTGTCAACCTAAAAGTCAGGGCACGGAATAATCAACTTATCTTTGGGTGGTTTTCTTGGATTGCGCATAGGCCATGTGTATACGAGGCTAAATTCATGGGCACCTCCGGCGCCTGTTCCTAGTTTTGAAATCGTGTAATCGAAACTATATCCTATGTTGATGGCATCCTTTGCTCCGAGTCTTGTAAAACCCAACAGCAATACGATAGATTCGTTGTTGACATAATCACCAATATTCTTAAATGGCACTCCTCTATACCACACACCCAAGACGAGTGGCTCTGTCGTAAAGTAAAGTCCAAGGTCCACCTGATCGAATTCTCCTTGATGACGGTATTGAAATGCAGGTGCAATACTTCGCTCTCCTTTTTTCGTATAGATGCCGCTGCCTACCGTTCCTGGTCTCAGGTAAAATTTAAATCCGCCGTGAACTGAAAATTTTATGGGTAGCGGACTGCTCTCATC